>QHXU01000099.1:14671-35225 GCA_003223065.1 Acidobacteriota bacterium
AATCATCTTCTTGGCCAAAGAGTGGCTGACCATACCATGCCCGCACATTGTGGAAAGCATGAGGACTTGCGAATTGGGCAATTTTTCAGTCTTTCCCTCAAAACCGAGTGAATAGCCGACGCTGTGCCGTGCAATGCAAGCGTGTGCGCAGCACTGTTCCGCGCCATCCACCGAGGTGGAGATGTTCACGCTGAGGCCGAAGTCCTCTTCCTTGACGCGCTTGAGAAAGTCCTCCGCGGCTATGCGATTGTCGAACACCGCGGCGCAGGTGGTTGGTACAGCCAGGCCGCGAATCACTGCCTCGAAGTCCGGTTTCACGTTCCGTTTCCAATGGGCAACCGGGTTCAGCGTTCTGGAGGGCCGCAGCGCGCCGCCATTGCGGGCGTCGCCAAGGTTCACCGGCTTGAACTCGATCGCAATCTCGAGAAAACGGCGCAACTTCGGCAGCGAATCTTTGTCGTTCCTGCCTTTGCTCGGGATGGCGAACACAACGTAATCATCTCGAAAGCTTTCGGCGTCGCCGAAGCGATGCAATGTGTTGGTCATACGTTGACGGCCTCCGTTGAACGCTGAATCGCTGAATGGTTCACGCGCCCCAACCCGGCATTCGTCTTCGCACGCTCCAATTTGTAGCCGAGGCGCTCCAGAATCGGCGCGACGATGTTCTCCTCGCCGTGCTCGTCGCAACGGGTGCCAACCCCGAGCGCTACCACCGTGTCCAGCTTTTTCTCGATTTCCCACATCAGACGAATGATTTCTTCGGTGCGCTCGACCGGAACTTTGATCTCGACTATCGCCGACATCACCTTTTCGCCCAGGATGTCCTCGCCGAGCGTGCCGGTCGTTACATCCGTCATTAGAGACGTTATGGGATTTTTCTTCTCAAAAGCGACGCCGGCCTTCGCCAGCGCCCAGCACACTTGCTGGATTTCGTTAAAGCGAACCCCCACGCCGGGCCTGCCGAATTCGATGGTGAAACCGACTTCGCCAACCTGCACCCGACCAGTCACGTCGTTTGTCTTAACTTCTTCGGTTCCGCGGCCTTCGACGCCCGTCGACTCATGTGGCACGCGCGGATCGGAAAACGCCCGCCGCACGATTCGCGGCCAGGTCAGCTCTTCCGGCTCGAATGCGGCTGTGGGGCAAACGTCGGGCTCCGGATCGAAGCGCACCCTCATCAGCGCGAAGATCCGCCGCAACGTACGCACCATGGTCGGATTGAGATGCTCTTGGCTCAATCCGTTGTAACACGCATAGCATTCGACGCATTCGTCGCGATCGATCGTGGCCCGCTTAAGCACTGGATCGACATAGATAGCGCCCATCGGGCACACATAAGTACAATTGCCGCAAGCTACGCACTTGTTCGGATTGATCTTCATGTGCTGTCTCCCCCAGTCACATAATCAGTATCGCCCACGAAGTTGTCACTTCGCCCGGCTGTCCGAATGATATATCATCGGCCCTAGAAAGTTTGCATCCGCGCCTTTTCCAGCATGCCTCAACTGGCTTTCCATTACCGGCGAAAACGGGCTTTCAAACCACCGGAGCGCTCGAAGGAGCTCTGAATGCGATGGGACCGGAAACGAACCAGGGACTGGATGCAAAGGCAGCACTAAGGGCTGCTGCCGCGGTTCAAGCCCCACCGACACGTGTTCGGCACGTGATCCTCGGACTAACGGTTGCGGTCTATGTGATCACGTACATGGACCGGGTTGTCATCTCCGCCGCGGTCCCGTCGATTCAGAAGGAATTCGGCTTCTCCATCATCGCGATGGGGTGGATTCTTGGCGCGTTCCAATGGGCCTATGCTCTGTTTCAGATACCCGGAGGGTGGTTTGGAGACCGCGTTGGCCCACGGCGCGCACTTGCGGTGATCGTGATCTGGTGGTCTCTGTTCACCAGCGCCACTACTCTGGCCTGGAACGCGGCCTCAATGGCGACCGTTCGTTTCCTGTTTGGCGTGGGCGAGGCTGGAGCGTTCCCCATTGCCACGCGGTCACTCTCCCGCTGGATGCTGCCGGCCGAGCGCGGCTTCGCCCAAGGCGCCACGCACGCCGGGTCGCGGCTTGGAGCAGCACTGACGCCAGCGCTGGTCGTGCTGCTTATCGCGCGCTACGGATGGCGCGCTCCCTTCCTCTGCTTCGGGACTCTGGGAGTGCTTTGGGCGGGCGTCTGGCTCTGGTACTACCGCGATAGCCCGGCGGAGCATCATCGGATGAACGCTGCCGAGCGCGAACTGATTCAGTCCGCGCTTGGCCGGTTTGGTTCAAAGGTCAGTCACTCTGTTCCCTGGCGGCGAATCCTCCAGAGTCCGCAGATGTGGATCATTTGCTCAATGTATTTCTGCTACGCGTATAACGTCACTGTCTACCTCACCTGGTTTCCGAAATACCTCAGTGACCACCGCGGCTTCAGCCTCCAGCAGATGGGTCTGTACGCAAGTCTGCCGCTGCTTGCTGGGACTGCAGGCGATCTTATTGGCGGCTGGACTTCCGACATCTGGGCCAAGCGCACGGGTAACCTCAAGCGAGCCCGCCAATCCGTCGCCACGGCCGGCTTTTTTTTGGCCGCGCTGAGTATCTCGCTGGCATGCTTCACACCCAATCCCCTCGCAAGTGTCTTTTATTCTTGCCTGGCGATGTTGGGGTTGGAGTTAACGGTTGGAGTTTCCTGGGCCGTCACCATCGATATTGGCGGAGAATACGCCGGATCCGTTTCCGCACTCATGAACACCTGCGGGAATACCGGCGGGGCGTTGGCTTCGACATTGACTGCATACCTGGTGAAGTTCTACGGGTGGGAAATGCCATTTCTCGTCGTAGCCGCCCTGTCCGTGGCGGCTGCTGGGCTGTTTCTACGGATTGATGCGGGTAAACGTCTCATCAGCGCGTAAGACTCGCACGAGCCTCACGGCTGTGGTAATTTGGCCCTCAGTTGAAGGGCGGACGACGTCAACCGATCGCGATTGGAGATGAAATGATGAACAACATTAAGACGAGGAAGAATCTTGGGACGAGGGTATTGTGTTTGTCGGCGAGCCTGTGTGTGATGCTTGGAGTCGCCACAACCGTAGCTCAAACACCCAAGGTTCAAGCTTCGAAGCCGAAACGGATCAACAGAGCAATCGAACTGTTGGAACAAGGCCAGCCCATCTACTACACCGGCTCGCATTCAGGCACCGCAGGTAGTTATGAGCAGGGCGTGAAAGACGCCCAGACATACGCCGACTACATCAGCTACGACATGGAGCACGCCCCGTACGACATCAAGGGTCTGTCCGAATACATGCGAGGACTAGTCGCTGGCGGCCCCACCAAGAGCGGGCATCGCACGCCGCCAGTGATCGTAAATGTGCCTGTCAACGGCATTGATGAGACGTCGGTTCGCGCCAATGCCTGGATGTTCAACCAGGTGCTGGCCACCGGCGTCCACGGCATCCTTCTCACGCACGCGGATACACCGGGCGCTGTTCGAGCCTTCGTCGAAGCGGTGCGCCTTCCCATTCACAAACAGGGCGTCGACAAAGGAATCAACGAGGGCCGGCGGGGCGTTCACGGGGCACCAATCGCCGCTCAAGTTTGGGGAGTATCAACGGATGAGTATCTGGACAAAGCGGACGCCTGGCCGCTCAATCCCAACGGAGAACTCCTGCTTGGCTTGAAATTGGAAGATAAGTACGCGCTTGCCAATGCTGAAGAGAACCTGAAAGTTCCGGGCATTGCGTTCGCTGAATGGGGGCCGGGCGACATGGCGCTGTCGCTGGGCGTCCGCGGCCGGGACGCAGCGGAGAAGGACCCTCAAATGTTAGCTGCGCGAGCCAAGGTGTTCGCTGCCTGCAAAGCCAACCATATTTTTTTCCTGAATTCAATGCGGCCCGATAATATCGTCGACATGATCAAGGAAGGCGTTATGGTCGGACCGGCGAGTAAGGCGGCTGCCGAGATCGGCCGCAAGTTCACGAATCGTCAAATGCCATGGTGAAGTGCGAATGACAAGTTTTGGAGGTACATGATGCGACAACCCGTTTCAGAGATGCGGGCCAAGGGCGCGTTGGGACTATTGATCGTCCTCATCGCGGCGCCTGCGACTACACCGGGAGCGTTAGGCCAGGTGTTCACGCTCACCCGTGAGCAGATGATCAAATACACCGCGCAGAACCCTTATGAACGGTTTCCGGACGGCAGGCCCAAAGTGCCCGATACGGTCCTCGACAAAATCAGGGAAATGTCCGCCGAGGAGATTATCGGGATCGCCCGCCGGGGATATCCTAACCAATACGTAGATGATCTGCACATCCTGAGCCCAGGCAAGACCATGGTTGGGCGGGCGATGACTCTGCAGCTCATGCCCGCTCGCCCCGACATTTCTGACGTCGTACAGGCGGAAAGGAAGGAAAGAGGTCTTGACCGCCTTTCGCATCAGACCGCCCTCGACATGCTGCAGAAGGGCGACGTCTTTGTTGTGGACGCGTTTGGAAACTTGAACGCGGGTGGTATTGTCGGCGATAACCTGGCTTACTACGTCTGGAAAACCACGGGTGTCGGGTTCGTCATCGACGGCGCGATTCGTGATCTCGACGGCATCGCTGAGTTCGGAATGGGAGGATACTATCGCGGCGCGGTGCCGCCGGCAATCAACAACGTGATGGTGACCGGGATCAACGTTCCGGTTCGAATCGGGCATGTGACCGTGATGCCCGGCGACATCGTATTCGGGGACCGTGAGGGGGTGTACTTTATTCCGCCTCATCTGGCAAAGGAACTCGTCGACGAAGCCGAGATCACGCACGTTCACGACGAGTGGACGAAGAAAAAGTTTGACGAAGGCAAATACAAGTCAACCGAAATCTACGGCTCGCCAAAGGACCCAGCCCTCATCAAGGAATATCAGGACTACCTGAAACAGAAAATTGGCGCGCAGGCCTATGAAGAATATATAAAGCGGCAACAGCAGCGACAGGCCCCGGTCCGGCGTTAGCCGCGGCGTTGCCCATCCCTGGCCATATCGTATAGCGCTTTGATGTATCCGATGCTGTAGGCCCAGCCCGTCCGGCCTCCGATCATTCCCGGAACATGGTCGGCGATCAGGATGCCGCGAAAGTCTACATTCACAAGGGTACGCATAACCGTCTTCATGTCCGTATAGCCGTCATCGGCGAAGGTCTCGACGAAATACGGGATGGGTGCGGTTACGTTGCGGAAATGAATCTGCAAAAGCTTGCCCACCTTTGCGAACTCTCGAATCGCTTCGAAGACATCCTTGCCGGTCCACTTTCCGCCTTCCATCCAAGTACCGCAGCAGAGGCAAACACCCACGTTGGGGCTGTTCGCAATCTCCAGGGCGCGCACGTAACCGTCGAAGTTGCCGAAGATGCAGCGGGGGATGCCGCCTAGTTCGGGAACGGGCGGATCATCCGGGTGAATGCCGATCCTTATGCCCTCCTCCTCCGCGACCGGGACCACCTGCTTGATGAAATAGGTGTAGTTGTCCCAGATTTCTTCCTTGGTGAATCTACGTCCGTGGGTTAACGGCGGTTCAAAAGTTTTTCCACCCCAGTGACCCTTGGCGTTCTCCAGGTGGAAGGCGCGGGCCGGAGCGCCGCCGCGAGTCTTCTCCTGGTCTGAACTCCAGATGCCGTTCCCCATGTGCGCATATGTGGTGTAGAAGATGCCCGCTCTTCCGAGGTTGCGGAGATATTGCTTGTACTCTTCAATCTTTTGATCCCGGCCGGGGAGATTCAGGGTGACTTCCGGCATGTTGTGGACGTTGGTATTTCCGATGTTCGTAACTTTCAGGCCTGCCGCTTCGATCCGCCGTTTGAACTCGGCGAAAACCTCGTACGTTCCGCCCGTAGTGCCGACCGTGACATAGTTGACTCCCATCTGCCGCGCAAATGACAGGTCCTCGTCGGTGAAAGTCGAAGGGAGTTGCAGCGTAATCTTGATGCCGGGCGACAGAGGTTCGAGCGGCCGTTTGGCCGCGTACGCGATTGAGGCTGCCAAACCGGCAGCCCCGAGGCCGGCGCGAACAAAGTCGCGCCGGTTTGCTGAGCAATCAGTGGGTTCGTTCATTTCAGGTGCACCTGCCACGTGGCGATTATACACGCCGTGGCGCGCGCCCCGGTGCCGGTGCCGTATTCGAGCGGGCGCAATGATATGCCCGCCGTTCTAATTCACGCGAGTCAGCGTTTCGGCGTTGACACCGTAATGTTTCTGAATTTCAGCCCGCCCGTGTGGTCACCCTGAATGTAGAAAGGACCTGGCTCGCCTTCATTGGCATCCAACGCGCCGCCGGTGATGCCCTCGATCTCCTGCCGGTCAATGGTGGTCGCGCCATTGCGCGCCAACGTCAGGGTGCGGCCGACCAGCGTGACATCGAACGTCTCCCATTCACCGGGCTTGCGCGGCAGTTCGACTTTGGGCGCGATCCTTCCGTAAATCGAGCCCATCTGGCGTTCCGGCGGTTCACTGCCGGCAGGCTCGTACTCGAGCTGAATTTCATATCGCCCGCGCAAATAGAAGCCGCTGTTGGCATGGTCGGGGCAATTAACTTCGAAATGCAGCTTGAAGTCCTCGAACTTGCGGGCCGTCTTCAGGTTCGCACCACGTTGCTCGTTCACCAGGAAGCCATCCTTGACTACCCAATGGCTGTTCGCTGGATTGCCGATCGGCTCCCAGCCATCGAGGTCCTTCCCATTGAAAAGCGCCATCGGGGCTGTCCACGCCTTCGGAGGGCTGCGCTTCAGTTCCGGCGCGCGCACACCTGCCAGCTCAATCGTCTCTTCGCCGCGTTTCTGAGCGCCGGTGAGCTTATCGCCGCTGGCGTCGAGCTCCCACGTCATCGCGGGCCGATTTCCGGAGCCCTGAGGCAAGGTGAACGTCAGATGCGAGCCGTTCAACTTGAAGTCCTTTACCTGATAAACATTTCCCCCAGTCGGCTGGAACCACAGCTCCAGCTTGCCGTTCCTCTCCATCAGGCCGAGCCAACTCGCCCGCATCCCGTTCGGTGTGGTGATGTTGAAATCCCAGCGCCCCAGGAAGGGGTTCCCCTCCGCCCGGCATAACGCCGGTATCAGGAGAGTGAAAGCAAGAATCAGACGCGTAGTAAGCTGCTGCTGCATAGTTGCAGTTTATTACAAAGAAATTGCACATGCGGAAACGCTAGCTTGCCTTGCACCGCCCGCTGATCTACATTGAGTTGCAAGGAGATGACTATGGTTGATCGTCGAACCTTTCTGGCTGCCACGGCCGCGGCTGCTGCCGCAAGTGCCGACGCATCCGCGGACCAACTGGCTTTGAATGGCGGAAGCCCGGTGCGAATGCAGCCGTTGACTACGAAAAATTGGGGGCCTCAATATTACGACGACAAAGAGCGCCAGCAGCTCGAGGATGTGTTGGAAGGCCGAAATCCGTTCCGCTGGAGCAATCCTTTAACGAAGTCGAAGGTCGCGATCTTTGAGAACGAATACGCTGCACGCATGCAGACCAAGTACGCGCTGGGTGTGACTTCAGGTACCGCGGCCCTACACGCCGCGATGGCCGCGCTCGAAGTGGGACCCGGCGATGAGGTGATCCTTCCCGCCTGGACCTGGTACTCCTGCTATAACACCGTGGTTCAGGCCGGCGCATTGCCGGTGTTCGCCGAGATCGACCAGTCGTTCAACATTGATCCAGACGACATCGAGCACCGGATAACCCCGCACACCAAGGTCATCATGGCGGTTCACCTTCAAGGCAATCCAGCGGACATGGATCGCATCCTGGCCATCGCGCGCAAACACCGGCTCAAGGTGCTCGAGGATTGCAGCCAGAGCGTCGGCGCCAGCTATAACGGCCGGCCGCTCGGCTCGCTCGGAGACATCGCGATTTACAGCCTTCAGCAGAGCAAGACGATCACCGCCGGCGAGGGCGGAGCTGTCGTGACCAACGATCCCTATTTATACGAGCGCGCTTTCCGGTTCCACGACGTGACTATGCGGAAGGATTTTCCGTCCAAGCTTGGGTTTCTGCCGGGCTTGAATTACATGAATGAGTTCACCGGGGGAGTGTTGCTGGCGCAATTGCGCAAGCTGGACACGATCATTGGCGCCGTCCGCGGCAATGCCCGCCGCGTGTATGACGGCATTCGCGACCTGCCTGGGTTGCACTTGCGATCCTTGCCCGACCCGAAGGGCGAACTGGGCACCGGCATCTTCCTGGGCTTTAAGACGAAGGAGGAGCGCCAACGCTATGGAGAGGCCATGAAAGCGGAGAACGTGCCCGTCGCGAGCCCGGCCGGGTCAGTTGTCCTGCCCGTCGTTCCGGAGATCGAGAACAAAGTGACCGTAACACCTGGCTGGCCGTCGTTCAATTCGCCGCGCGGCAAATCCATTCGTTATGGCAGAGAATGCTGTCCGCGAACCATCGATATTCTTGGCCGTTTTGCGGGCGTCATGATGAGCCCCAAATTCACCGAATCCGACACGGGCGACGCCATCGCGGCGATTCGAAAAGTCTATCCAGCTATCGTCCCGGCATAGCAAGACGCGCCGGCGTTATCGCAACGTCTCATATTTCGGGAACTTCGGCCGAACCAGCTTCTTCGGCGGGTTCTTTTCGAGTTCCGCCAGTATCTGTTGAATGGCTTTTTCGAGCTGGGGGTCATGTCCCTGGCGAACGAGATCGGGGTCCTGCTCCACTTCGATGTCCGGAGCGATTCCCACGTTTTCGGCGATCCACTGACTCTCCATGGGGTCCCAGACCGCCGACGACGGCGCGGTGACGATGCCGCCGTCCATTAGCTGCGGTGCGAACGCCCGGCCCACCAGGCCGCCCCAGGTTCGCTTCCCAATCAGCTTCCCGACGCTCGCGCGGCGGAAGTACCACGGCATTGCGTCGCCGCCGGATCCGGCAAATTCATTGATCAGCATCACCTTGGGTCCGAAAATCGCGCCTTGCGGCTGCACTTCGTCCTCGCCGTCGCGAGTCGCAACGCTCGACATCAGCTTGCGCGACAGGAACTCGATGATATCGGTGGCGAGCGCGCCGCCTCCGTTGAATCGCTCATCGACGATCACGGCTTTCTTATCGACTTGAGCGAAGAAGTACCTGGTAAAGTTCGTGAACCCTCCAAACGCTGTGTCGGGCAGGTGCACGTAGGCTGCTCGGCCGCTGGTTACTTGATCGACTTTCCGGCGGTTGTCCTCGATCCATGCCAGATTACGCAGGCGGCCATCCGACGGGACGGGCACAACCGTCATCTCGCGGGAGTTGGCGCCGGAGGGATCGGGCCCGACGCGGATCGGCACCTGCTTGCCGGCCGTGCCTTCAAAAAAGCTGTATACGTTGTCGGAAGCAGTGAGATTCCGTCCGTTGACTGCGAGCAGGTATTCGCCCGCTACAACGTTGACTCCCGGTTGAGTCAGCGGCGCACGGGCTTCCGGATTCCAATTTTCACCGTTATACACGCGGGTGAAACGATACCGGCCGTTTTCCAGCTTGAAGTCGCAGCCGAGCAAACCCGTCTGGACGCGTTTGACTTCGGGCTGCTCGCCGCCGAACACCCCAAGGTGGCCGACCACCATGTTGCCCAGCATTTCCGAGAACAGGTAATTGAGGTCGGCACGCGAGGCGATTCCGTCCACAAAAGGTTCATAGCGCTTTTCGGCGGCCTTGAGATCCAGGCCGTGATAGCCGGGATCGTAAAAATGGTCGCGTTCAACACGCCAGGCTTCGCGGTACATCTGCCTCCACTCATCGCGCGGTGAGATTTTCACCTCGATGTTCGCCGTGTTCAGTTGACCGGCGCCGGGACCACCCGCGCCTCCGGCGCCACCTGAGGGCGCCGGCGGAGTTGGTCCACCTGAGGGCGGCGGAGGAGGCGGCAAATTCGGGATGAACCAGTTGTCTCCCTGTCGCGTCAGCATCTTTTCCCCACTTAACGAGACTTCGAAAAAACGAACCCCGCTAGCAGCGACATCCGTCTTCCGCGTTTTAAGGGCGTAGCGGTGAACGGTCATTGTCGGGGGCTGCTCGGGCGCAGGAGGAGACATTTCGATCGCGAAGAGTATTCCGGGCTTGCCGGCCTCAAGCCCGACATAGCGGCGCGGCGGCAGCGGCATGGCAAGAATGCGCTGGCCGATATTATCGAAGTCGATCTTGACGTCCGTCTTGGGAGTCGCTGGCTTGGGACCATCCGTCTTTGCGGCATCCGTTTTTGGCGCCTCCGGTTTGGCAGGCTCCGTCTTGGGGGTATCCGAAGGTTTTTCTTCGTCGCTTTCGGGAGCGAAGGGCGACGGTTGGTCCTTGGTAAGCACGGCGAGATAGACGCTGCGCGTGACCGGCCGCGTGAAGCTTCCGACGTCGGGCTGTAGTGACGGGCCGGAATCCGTGGATGCCGTGAAGTAGAGGTACTTTCCGTCCTTGTCAAAGACTGGATACTTCGCGTCGCTCATGCCGTCCGTGATTTGCATCACCTTTCCGGAAGCGATCGAGTATGCATGGATGGCGCCCAGGTAATTCGGCAATCGCTTGGAGTAGACCAGCCACTTGGAGTCCGGCGACCAAACCGGCACCCAATCGCCGCCCGGATTCCAGAACCGCTCCTTGTCCACCTGCTGGGGTTTCCTGGTCTCGACGTCCACGTACCAGATCCTCATGTGCGAGTCGACAAAAGCGATCTTTTTCGAATCGGGCGACCACTGGGGCGCGATAAAAGCCGGGTTCGGGCATGGGAATTTTCGTGACCGCACCCATCCCGTCCTGGGACAAGAGATGGAGTTCGTATTCACCCGAGTCGTCGGAGAAGCACGCTATGGTCTTGCCATCCGGGGACCACGCAGGGGTACGCTCCATAACTTTGGGAGTGTTCGTAATCACGCGGACATCGCCCTTTTCCGCCGGGACCGTGATGATTTCGCCCCGTGCCTCGAACAAAGCGCGTGCGGCGTTCGGGGAAAGGTGCGCGCTCCCAAGCCGGCGGCTCACGTTCACCATACGCTCCCGAACTTCGGGCATATCACCCGCGATTTTCACCGGGACCGGCGTGGTCTTTCCCGACTTCAGATCGAACAGCGACAGGGCGCCAAACTGCTCCAGCACGATTGCGTCGGGGCCGGCCCCTGCCGACTTGAAATCGAGCGAATTGTTCTTGACCTCTTCCTTCACCTGTTTGGACCGGGTGTCGTAGGAAAAGAGCGTAACCGGTCCATTGCGGTCGCTCAAGAAATAGACTTTGCTCCCGATCCATAGCGGGTTGTAGTCGTTCGAATTGTCACGCGGCACTTTTTCGATTTTGGAATTGGCGAGCGTGGCCAGCCAGATGGGCGTGGTGTCGCCACCCCGGTAGTGCTTCCAGGCGGAAAAGGCGCGTCGCATGGGTACGTAAGCGAGCCGGGCGCCGTCCGGCGCATAGGCCGCTTCCCAACCCCAGGGAAGCGGTATCTTTTCCGGGAAGCTGCCGTTGACATCGATTGTGTACATTTCGAGGAAGCCGGCGTAGCTTTCGCGATTGGAAGCGAAGAGTATTCTCTTGCCGTCCGGAGACCACCCGAGAACGATGTCAGGGGAAGGGTGCCAGGTCAGGCGCCTTGGTACTCCTCCAGAAGCAGGCACAGTGTAAACGTCGACGTTCCCGTCGTATTCGCCTGTGAACGCGATGGTCGAGCCGTCGGGCGAGAAGATCGGGTTGGTCTCAATGCCTGGGCCGTTCGTCAAGCGGCGCGCGTCTCCACCCTCACGCGGCACGGTCCACAGGTCGCCGGCGTAAACGAAAGCGATCTGGTTCTTGCTCAGAGTGGGTTTCTGCAGAAGCAGCGGCGGGTTGGAATCCGCGTAGACTGGGCCGAGGGAGAGAGCAACGAGCACTGCGAACTTGCGCATCGGAGAGAGCCTCCTTTGCGGAAGTATAACGCTCCCGGCCACTATAAGGTTCCCTATTGGACTCTGAGCCTCCGATTACTGTTCGGCAGCAGCCTTTAACCGGATCGCGCGGTAGCCACCCGTCGATCTGTAATACAGGAACAGGACTCCGAATATTCCGGTCAGGAGAATTGGCAGCACGCCCACAAAACGAAACGCGGTGGCAGCCCCATGCGCGTCGTACCATCCGCCCATCAGGGGCAGAATAAAGGCCACGGCAAGGTTTCCCGCGCCACCCATTATTGCTAACAGCAAGGCGCCGCCTCGTGGGAACCTCTCGGAGGTCACTCCCAGCATGGTGGGCCAGAAGAAGGTCTTTCCCGCACCGAACACAGTGGCCGCGGCGAATGCTTCCACTGGCGTTCTCACCGATGACAACGCGAACAGCCCGGCCGCAGACGCTACGGCTGAGATTGCCAGCAATCCTAACGGCGAAAACTGATGCGCTAACTTGCCGCTGGCAAAGTACCGGAGCAGAAACATGATGCCTGCCGTATAAACCAGAATCAGAATGCCGCGCATGCCCGTAAGATTTGTGACCAATGGCCCCACCCACTGATCCGGACCAAGCTCGGTGCTTGCCGTCATCCACATGCATACGAACCAGAAGACAAACATCGGGCGAAGCAGTTCACGAAACATGTCCCGCGAGGAGACGCCGGCCTGGACGCGTTCGGTATTAGGGAACTTTTGGCCGATCATCATCAGGCCATAAGCGGCAGCCGGAATCAGCAGGAGACTCATCTTCACCTGCCAGCCAAAGGTTGCCCGCGTCGCGGTGATGCCGGGAATATCCAGCCCCATGATTTTGGTAATGCCGTAAGCTAACAGGCCGCCGATAATAAGGCCGCCCGGCCACCAGGCGTGCAGGACGTTCAGCCGATGGGTCTTGTCGTCCGAATACACGGTTGCGGTTAGCGGATTGATGACGCCCTCCACCAGACCTTGACATAGGCCGAGCATCAGCATCCCGGTGTACAGCAGGATGAATCCTGGCTCGGTGTAATATGGCGTCACTGCCGCCGTTGGTCTCGGTGCGAAAATGATCAGGAGCGGCGCAACCATGTAGCCGAGGCTGGAGAGCACCAGCAATCGGCGCATCCCTAAATAGTCCACCATTGAGCCGCCAATCAGGATGGACAAAGTAAAGCCCCAAAAGGCCGGGCTCAAGAGAACCCCGAGCTGCTCGTGATTGAGGTGAAAGTCGACGCCCAGAGCATCCAGGACGTCGCCGCGGATCGAAAACGCCATAGCCGTGGTAACGAGCGCTACGCAACTAATGGCAAAAGGCCGGCGCCGGTCCATTGGGTTCCTGGACGGTAGTGTAGCTGAGTACGAAAGTAATAGTACATTCGATTGAAAATGATGCCGAAAGATAGATTGACCGCGGTTGCGCGGAATGCTTCACTGGAACAAAGTCATGGATTTAGAGGAAGTGCGCAACGAAGTCGAGAAAGTCATCCGATTGTCGGAGGTCAAGGCGGTCGCCCATGCTCTGCGCGCTGGTAATCGGCCCCGCCTCGGACAGGTCATCGACTATGTCATCGAGCCCCCTCCGAATGGCTCCGACCGCTTCACGCTGCTCCGCGGTTCCCCCGGCAAACGCGAAAGGCCGTACCGCGTTGCTGTAGAGCAGTGGCATCTGGACGCGGCAGAACGAATGCTGCACGAGGCAGCGAGGCCGCCGTCGTCAGCCTCCGCCTGAATCCCTTTCCTCCGGCGGGAGTCCCTTTGAGGATGTTCAGGACAATCGTGCCCGAATCCCAAAGGGGGTAGTGCGGAGGTAAGATAAGCACAGCATGATTGTTTGGCGAACGGCGTGCGGTTCATGCGCGTTTGCGATCGTCGGCGTTCTTGCACTCACCGCGACGGCCAAGGCCGCTGATCCTGTCAAGTTCAATCGCGACATCCGGCCCATCATGTCGGACACCTGCTTCCGGTGTCACGGACCGGACAAGCGCGCGCGGCAGGCGGGAATGCGACTGGATATTCGCGAAGAAGCGTTGAAGCCGACTGCGACGGGCACGGTTCCCATTGTCCCTGGCGATCCGGAAAAGAGCGGTATCATTGCGCGCATCTTCGCCACGAATCGCGCCAAGTTGATGCCACCGGTGTACGCGCACAAGGAATTGACTGAAGCGCAGAAAAACACCATTCGCCGCTGGGTGGCCGAAGGTGCGGTGTACGAAGGGCACTGGGCATATGAGCCGCTGAAACGCCCGCCGGTGCCGGCGCTCTCCGATCCGAACGCGCCGGTGCGAAATCCGATCGATGGGTTCATTCAAAGCCGCCTGGCGCGCGAGGGGCTTAAACCGGCGCCCGAAGCGGAACGAAGAACTCTGCTCCGGCGCGTAACACTTGACCTCACCGGACTGCCGCCGTCTCTCGAGGAACTGACAGCGTTTCTCAACGACTCATCGCCGGACGCTTATGAGAAAGTTGTCGACCGCTTGCTTGCGTCGCCTCGCTACGCCGAAAAGCAGGCGATGCACTGGCTTGACGCGGTGCGATTCGCCGACACAGCAGGGTTTCACGGCGATAACGTCTGGCCGGCGTGGCCCTACCGGGACTATGTGCTCCGCGCATTTCGCGACAACAAGCCCTTCGACCAATTTACGCGCGATCAGATTGCAGGCGATCTGCTGCCGGACGCCACCCTCGAACAAAAAATCGCCTCTGCATACAACCGGTTGAATCGCGCCTCGGCTGAAGGTGGCATTCAGCCCAAGGAGTATCTCGCCAAGTACGCCGCCGACCGGGTTCGCACCACCAGCACCGTTTGGCTCGGCAGCACGCTAGGGTGCGCCGAATGCCACGACCACAAGTTCGATCCGTTCCTATCGAAGGATTTTTACTCGATGGAGGCCTTTTTCGCCGACATCAAGGAGACCGGCTTAATCTCCGACCGCGGCCCGAATGCGTGGGGATCGAAGCTTCTGTTGGCTACCGACGAGCAGCGCGCGCGGATGGCTGAGCTCGATGCGCAGCTCGCCGATGCGCGGCGCCTGCTCCGCGAAAAAGCCGCGAGCCTCGACTCGCGCCGTCCGGAGTGGGAAAAACAGATTCGAGAAGCGGACAAATCCGGGCAACTCGCGTGGCATTACCAGCGCCCAGTTTCGGCGCGATCGGCGAACGGCACCAAATTGACGATTTATAACGGCGAGCCAGTCGATAGCAATTACTACCTGAACGGATCGCTCGCTTCCGAGCGCGGCCCTGGCGAGGGCCTCATCGTTGCCTCCGGGCCGAACCCGGACAACGAGACTCATATCGTCCAGTTCAGGCCGGGTGCGGGCGCCTGGACGGCGCTTGGCATCGATATCTGGCAGGATGAGAGCCTGCCTGGCAATCGCATGTCGCGCGGCGCGGATCGCTTCGTGCTGACCGAAGTCGAAGCCGAGGTTTCGGACGGGAAAGCGCCACCGCGCAAGTTGGCGTTCCTTTTGGCGACCTCCACGGGCATCGGCGAAGTGCCCGATCATCCGCCGATGGCAGCCATCGACGGCGATTCGAAGAGCGGCTGGGCTGTGACGTTCGTTGAAGCGAACAATCCGTTTCTGGCACTGCGGTTTGTGGAGAAACTCACCACCGGGCCGGACTCCGTCGTCACCGTTCGCCTGCGGCACGATTCGGATCTTCGCCGCGCCGTCATCGGCCGGTTCCGGCTCGCGCTCTCGGCCGGGGAAAACTCGTGGCCTGAATCCGGCGACTCGGACCGGAAGCACCGTGCACGGCCCGAAGGTTCGGCCGCGCTCACTCTGAACGTAGCCGTGGATCGAGGCCTGCCTGAGAAGGTGCTGCGCGCGCTCGAAACCCCTGAAGAGCAGCGCACCGAGGCGCAGAAGAAAACCGTGCTGGACCACTTTGAGTGGGCCGAGCCGCAGCTCCAGGTTCTCTTCGCTCGCGTGGCCCGGCTCGCTGCCGAGCGCGGCCGATTCGAGGCGCTGATCCCCCATGTGATCTACACCGAGCGAGTGGAACCGCGCGTTATCCGCGTCCTGCCTCGCGCCAACTGGATGGACGATTCGGGCGAAATAGTCCAACCCGCGATTCCGGCGTTCTTCGGCGCAGTATCCACGGGGGGCCGGCGCGCCAATCGCCTGGATCTCGCCAACTGGATTGTCTCGGCTCAGAATCCGCTCACCGCGCGCGTATTCGTCAACCGGCTGTGGCGCGAGTTTTTCGGCACCGGACTTTCGAAGGTGCTCGAGGACGTCGGCTCGCAGGGTGAATGGCCCACTCATCCGGAGCTTCTGGACTGGCTCGCGGCCGAATTCATGACGCCGGAATGGAACGCCGCCGGCGCGCACGCCTGGGATGTGAAGCACATCATCCGAACGATTGTGACAAGCCACACCTATCGCCAATCGTCGCTCACCGATGCGCGACTCGAGGAACGCGACCCGGACAATCGCCTTCTCGCGCGCCAGAGCCGTTTCCGCGTGGACGCCGAAATTGTGCACGACATCGCCCTCGCGGCGGCTGGGAGCCTGGTCGAGCAGTTCGGCGGGCCGAGCGTCCGTCCCTGGCAGCCGGACGGATATCTGGCGGCGATGAACTTTCCCAAGCGCGAATATTCCGCAAGCCGCGGCGGCGACCTTAACCGCCGCGCGATCTACACGCAGTGGCAGCGCACGTTCCTTCATCCCACCCTGCTCACCTTCGACGCGCCGACGCGGGAGGAGTGCACAGTGAACCGTGTGAATTCGAATACGCCGCTGCAAGCGCTTGTGCTTCTAAACGATCCGATCTTCGTCGACGCAGCGCGGGCGTTCGCGCGCAAGATCGTCTCCGAAGGGGGGCGCACCTTCAAGCAGCAGATGGACTGGGCTTTCCTGCGGGCCGTGAGCCGCGTTCCGTCTGAAGAGGAACGCGGTGTTCTCGCGGGCCTGTATCAACGGAGTCTTGCGCGCTTTGAGACCGGGAAGGACGACGCGCGCACATTCCTAGGAAGTTCGGACAAGAACGCGGCGCCGCTCGCCGCGATGACGGTTGTCGCCAGGGCGATTTTGAACTTGCATGAGACCATCACTCGAAACTGATATTTACCGCCGCACGTTTCTGCGGCAAGGACTTTCGGGGCTCGGGCTGTTCGCGCTGAACTCTTTGCTCGGCCAACGGCTTAACGCGGCCACCACCGGCGTCGTAAATCCGCTCCATCATCCGGCGAAAGCCAAGCGCGTGATCTTTCTCTATCAGGCGGGCGGCCCGTCGCATCTCGAGACCTTCGATTTTAAGCCGAAGCTCGCACAAATGAACGGCCAGCCGATGCCGGAGTCGATGACCAAAGGGCAGCAAATCGCGCAGCTCCAGGGGCGGCCGCTTACCTGCTTCGGCCCGCAACACTCATTCCGAAGATTCGGCAAATCCGGCCAGGAAATGTGCGAGTTGTTCCCGCACATCGGAAGCGTCGCCGACGATATCTGCATCATCCGCTCCATGTGGACCGAGCAGATCAACCACGATCCCGCGCACACGCTGATGAACACGGGGTCCATCATCACCGGCCGTCCGAGCATGGGTTCATGGGTGGTGTATGGGCTGGGCGCGGAGACGGATAGCCTGCCCGGCTTCGTTGTGCTGGCCTCTGCGGGTAAAGGCGGTCAAATGCAGCCTATCGCAGCGCGGCAATGGTCGGCCGGAATCTTGCCGAGCCGATTTCAGGGCGTGAAATTCAACTCGATTGGCAATCCGGTGCTGCACATCGAAACACCCGCGGGCTTGAGCTCCGCGACCCAGCGCGATTCCATCGAGTCCGTGAACGCGCTGAATCGCCTGGAGCACCGCGCGCTCGGCGATAATGAGATCCTCACGCGAGTCGCGCAGTACGAGATGGCGTTCCGCATGCAATCGAGCGTGCCGGATCTCGTCGACATGCGCAAGGAGCCGCAAAGTATTCTCGATCTCTACGGCGCGCAGCCGGGCGACGGTTCGTTCGCATCGAACTGCCTGCTCGCGCGGCGGCTCGCCGAGCGCGGCGTGCGTTTCATCCAGCTTTATCATCGCGACTGGGACCACCACAGCGGCGTGAAATCGAACGTCGCCATCAAGGCGCGCGAAACGGATCAGGCCACCGCGGCTCTGCTCACGGATTTAAAGCAGCGGGGCATGCTCGACGACACGCTGGTGGTGTGGGGCGGGGAATTCGGGCGTACTCCTATGTCGCAAGGTGGCGACGGGCGCGATCATCACATCAGGGGGTTTTCTTTCTTGGTGGCTGGAGGCGGCATCAAAGGCGGTATTAGCTACGGTTCCACCGATGAGCTTGGTTACGCCGCCGAAGACAATCCGGTTGCCGTGCCGGATTTTCATGCGACCATGCTGCACCTCCTCGGCATTGACCATAAACGGCTGACCGTGAAATTTCAGGGGTTGGACGCGCGTCTCACCGGCATCGCGGGCGAGGTGGTGACCGGCATTCTTGCCTGATCAACGTGGCAATCGAATTAATTCGAAAGCGCTCTTCCACGGCGCCGTCGAGGCGACGGCTGATGTTGCCGGCACTTGCGTTACTGGCGGCAAGCTGCTTCTGTGCAGCCGGTGCGCCCTCAGGAGACACGTATACCGCCGCGGAGCGCAGGCACTGGGCCTTTCAACCACGCGCTCATCCAACCAGTCCCTCTTTTGTGCCGCAGACCGACCGGCAATGGGTTCGAACCCCGGTCGACGCATTTATCCTGGCGCGGCTCAGGAAAGAAGGATTAAAGCCCGCTTCGCCGGCGAGCCCGCGCACGCTGATCCGCCGCGTGTATTTCGACCTGACGGGACTGCCCCCACCGCCCGAAGAAGTCGAGCGTTTTGTGCAGGACCGTTCCCAGGATGCATGGCCCCACCTGGTCGAGAGGTTGCTCGACTCCCCCGAGTACGCGGAACGCTGGGCCCAGCATTGGCTGGACGTGGTCCGTTTCGCGGAAAGCGACGGATTCGAATACGACACTCACCGTTCCGAGGCATGGCGTTATCGCGATTACGTCATCCGGTCGATCCGCGAAGATAAGCCTTACGACCAGTTTGTCCGCGAACAACTCGCGGGCGACGAGATAGACCCCAAGAATGACGAGATGCTGGTGGCTGCCGGGTTTCATCGTCTCGGGCCGCTGCGCAAGAACGCCGGTAATCAGGATGCGGCTTACAACCGGAATGAAATTCTGGTGGAGATGACGAATGTGATCGGCTCGGGGCTGCTTGGGATTACCATCGGCTGCGCCCGCTGCCATGACCATAAGCTCGATCCCATTCGGCAGAAAGACTATTACCGGATCCAGGCATTTTTCGCCACAACGCATCAGAGGGACATTCCGCTCTCATCCCCCGAACAGCAGGCCGAGTGGAAGAAAAAGACCGCCGCAATCGAAGCGGAACTCAAGAGTCTGCGTGCCAAGCTCAAGCCGTTCCCGGCGCCCGACAACGAGGGCCTGGAAAAGCAGATCGCGGAAAAAGAAGCCGAACTTCCGCCACCGCTTCCGGTTCTGCAAACCGTCGAAGATCGTCCCGGGGAATACATCGCCGTCCACGTGTTGGCACGCGGCGATTCGGCCCAGCCCGGTGAGAAGGTCGGCATGCGGCCGATCGGTGTTTTGTTGCCGGATGACGCGCCGGAATGGGGCGACCAGATTCCGTCTCCGCGACTCGCACTCGCGAAGTGGATTACGGACCGCGCGAATCCCCTGACTGCGCGAGTGATGGTGAATCGGATCTGGCAAAATCACTTCGGAACCGGTATTGTCTCGACCCCCAACGATTTCGGCCGGATGGGAAGCCGTCCCAGCCATCCTGAACTGCTCGACTGGCTGGCCGATCAGTTTGTCGAGTGCGGATTCCGGATGAAGCCGCTGCACCGGTTGATCCTGCTCAGCAGCACCTATCAGCAGGATTACATCGCCCAGGCGCCTCGCGACGCCATGGAGAAGGACCCGGAAAACAAACTGCTTTGGCGTTTCCCGCGCCGCCGGTTGAGCGCGGAAGAGCTGCGCGATGCGATGCTCGCCACGAGCGGGCGGCTCAATCCGCAACGCGGCGGGCCGAGCGTCATCGTTCCGATCGAGCCGGCGCTGGTTAAGTTGATTTACAATCCGGCGCAGTGGGCGGTCAATCCCGATCCGAACCAATTCAACCGCCGCAGCATCTATGTGTTCCACAAACGCAACCTGAGGTTGCCGTTGCTGGAAGTATTCGATTCACCCGATATGCAATTGAGCTGCCCGCGGCGCGAGCAGAGCACACACGCCCTACAGGCCCTGGAACTGCTGAACGGGGAGTTCTCCAATGCGATGGCGCGAGCGCTCGCTGAGCGGGTGGCTCGGGAGGCTGGGCCCCGCACCGACCTGCAGGTCGACCGCGCGTTCCGGCTCGCGCTGGGCCGTGGTCCAAATGCAGCCGAGAAGCAAGCCGCTTTGCGGTATCTCGCGGACGGTGGACCATTGAGTGAGTTTGCGCTCGCGATTTTCCTGCTGAACGATTTCCTTTATGCGAACTAGAACGGCGATATGAGTCTCCACTGCAAACTGACCCGAAACCGGCGCGAGTTTCTTACCGACGCCTTTTGTGGATTTGGCGGCATCGGATTGGCAGCGATCTTAGCGGAGCAGGCGCGCGCGGATACAAGGAATCCGCTGGCGCCAAAACCGCCGCATAATGCCGCCAAAGCGAAATCG
>QHXU01000100.1:0-2499 GCA_003223065.1 Acidobacteriota bacterium
CGATGTAAGTGCGCCGGTGGCCGCGAACCTCCGCCTCATCACGCACGCCGCCCAGCGACAGCCTTACGAACTTGCGCCCGGTTGCCTTGGCAATGGACATCCCGAGGGACGTTTTACCCACGCCGGGCGGCCCGACGAAACACAGGATCGAGCCCTTCGGATCCTTCACCAGCCGCCGGACGGCCAGAAACTCGAGAATTCGTTCCTTGATCTTCTCCAGCCCGTAGTGGTCGCTCTCCAGCACCTGCTGCGCGTAGTTGAGGTCGCGGATCTCCTTCGACTTCTTCTTCCACGGCATCGCCAGCAGCCAGTCGAGATAGTTGCGCGATACGGTCGACTCGGCCGACATCGGCGGCATGTTTTCCAGCCGCTTCAGCTCCGCAGTCGCCTTCTCATGCGCATCCTTGCTCATGCCGGCGGCTTCGATCTTCTTTTTCAGCTCATCGAATTCGCTCTTCTCGCCGCGGCCCAGCTCCTTTTGGATGGCCTTGATCTTCTCGTTGAGATAGTATTCTTTTTGCGCCTTCTCCATCTGGCGCTTCACGCGGCCTTGGATGGTGCGGTCGACGTTCAGCTTCTCGATTTCGATATCCAGCATCTCGGCCACACGCGTCAGCCGGTCGATGGGATCGAAGATCTCGAGCAACTCCTGTTTTTCTTCGATGGCAAGCTGGAGGTTCGCGCCCACGGTGTCGGCCAGTTTCCCCGGATCATCGCCGCGGATCGCCGCCACCATGGAGTCGTAGTTTACGTTCTGGCTCAGCTTGACGTACTGTTCGAACAGGCTGGTCACGCGCGAGGTCAGGGCATCCAGCTGCGGCCCGGCGTCGATCCTGTAGCTGAACGTTTTGACCGTGGCGCGGAAGAAACCCTCTTCCTCGCTCACCGATAGAATCTTGCCCCGCTCGACGCCCTCTACCAGCACCTTGATGTTGCCATCAGACTGCTTCAGGCTTTGTACAATGTTGGCGACTGTCCCGACCGAAAAGATCTCGTCCGGTCTCGGCTCATCCACGCTGGCATCGTGCTGCGTGGCGAGGAAGATTTTTTTGTCCTCGGCCAGGGCCTCTTCAAGCGCCCGCACGCTCGATTCGCGGCCGACCACGAACGGCGTCATCATGTGCGGAAATATGACGACGTCCCGGATGGGCATCATCGGCAATCGGCGAGTGTCGGATTTTTCTTTGGAAGTAAGCATGTTTGGGGAGTGGGAAGCCGGGAGTGGTAAGTGGCCAAGCCGGCGGAGCCGCCGTCTAAGGCACTAACCTGCCACCTGCTACCCAGCTTTTTCTAGCAACGCCATATTAATCTTCTGCGTCATCACCATTTCCTTGGTGACCAAGAATTCACGAACCTTCTTATACGAGGGCAAGTAGTACATCAAGTCCAGCATCAGGTCTTCGAGAATCATGCGCAAGCCGCGTGCCCCGACCTTGCGCTCCATAGCGAGCTGCGCGATGGCTTCCAGTGCGTCGTCGCTGAACTTCAGTCTGACATTCTCGAATTCAAACAGTTTCTGATACTGCCGCACGATGGCGTTCTTCGGCTTGGTCAGGATCTGGACCAGCGCTTCCTTGCTCAAATCCTCCAGCACCGCCACAACCGGCAGCCGTCCGATAAACTCCGGAATGAAGCCGGCCTTGATCAGGTCGACCGGTTGCACCTGTTCCAGCATGCTGACATCCCGGCGTCCGGAGCTGCCCGGGCGGCGGATGTTCTCTCTCGCTGACTCCTCGGGGTTCGAAAAACCGATGGTCCGGGTCCCGACGCGACGCGAGATGGTTTTTTCCAGCCCGATGAACGCCCCGCCGCAGATGAACAGAATGTTGGTCGTGTCCACCGGCGTAAACTCCTGGTGCGAATGCTTGCGCCCGCCCTGCGGAGGCACGTTTGCGATCGTCCCCTCCAGGATCTTGAGCAACGCCTGCTGCACGCCCTCGCCCGAGACGTCGCGCGTAATCGACGGATTCTCGTCCTTGCGGCCGATCTTGTCGATTTCGTCGATATAGATGATGCCCTGCTGGCAGCGCTGCACGTCCCAGTCCGAATTCTGGAGCAGACGGAGGATGATGTTCTCGACGTCCTCGCCCACGTAGCCGGCCTCGGTGAGCGTGGTCGCATCGACAATGGCGAACGGAACGTCCAGGATCCGCGCCAAAGTCTGAGCGAGCAGTGTCTTACCGGTGCCCGTGGGGCCGATCAGGAGGATGTTCGATTTCGACAGCTCCACCTCGCCCGAGCGCTGCTTGTTCATCTGGATGCGCTTGTAGTGGTTATATACGGCTACGGCGAGCTTCTTCTTAGTGGCATCCTGGCCGATCACGTATTGGTCCAGGTATTCCTTTAATTCCAAAGGCTTAGGCAGCTTGTGCGGCGTCCCGTACTGCTGCTCATGACGGTCGTCTTCAAGAATCGAGTTGCAGACAGCGATACATTCGTCACAAATGTACGCGCGTGGGTAGTCGTTGGGGGAGGAGATCAACTTGCCTACAACGTCTT
>QHXU01000100.1:2571-15124 GCA_003223065.1 Acidobacteriota bacterium
CACGGGGTCTCCTGGTAATGAAGAATTGGACGGACATTTTGATTATAGCGAAGTTCGGCCGGAAGTACATGACCGCTTCGGTTAGTAGTTTTCGGAATCACATAATGCCTTCGACCGACGCCGGCTGGCCATACCCCCTGTGCCAGCGGGATCAATGAGATGGAATCATCGCATCATTGCGTTCACCGCCGCGCCGATCACCGCAACCTCGTCGCTGCGCGGCACGATTTCAAATACGTAGCCCTGCAAAGGGCTCATCTTCACCATCTCCTGCACGCAGCGGTTCAGGAACGGGAGATTGACGAAGCGCGCGTTGGGGCCGGTGATGTAGAACTTGCCCGCGCCGCTCATATGGATGCTCGAAGCCGTGGCAGCGGCCAGCGCACGATGCCACAGGATCGCGAATTCGGAGCAGCGTGGGTCCTCGCCGGTTTTGGCCGCCGCGAACACCTCCTCCGGCTCCATGTCGAGGAAACGCAGGCGCATCGCGCGATGTCCCATGATTCCCTCCAGGTGTCCGCGGCCTCCGCAACCACAGAAGTTTTCGTTGGGATCCAGGGACACCACCATGTGCCCGCCCTCCCAAACGCCGTCCCCCGCCGGATAACGCCCATAGCCTATACCGTTACCCAGCGTCCACACGCGAACGAGCTTGTCCAGGCGGCCGTGCATGGCGGCGATACCCGATGCAACAACGTCGGCGTCATTCGAGATGGCGATCTTCGCCTCGATGCCTCGCTCGGTGAGCGCCGCGCGCATCGCAGTCTCCATGAAGAATCCCTTGAGCTGTTGCAGATTCGGCGAGTCCTCGATCACTCCGTTCCGAATAATGCCTGGAAACGCCAGCCCGACCGCCGTCACGGGCTCCACCTCGGCCAGCGCCTTGATTTCGTCGGCCAGCCTTTGCACCAGCTCTTCGGACGGAACGCCGCGCAGCGTGTCCGCCGCGGCGCCGCCCTCGGCGGCGTAACTAACCACCGATCCGGCGATGCGGCCGCCTTCCACCGCGCCCAAGGCGATGTGTTCGGCGACCACCACCCCGATGCTTCGGGTTCCCGTTGTTTGCGGCATGGCTCCTCCCCGCTAGAATCGGGCCAGCTTGTTCAGGCCGTTGAACGCCGCGGCTTTGTAGCACTCCGCCAGCGTCGGGTAGTTGAAAACCGTCTCGACGAAATAGTCGATCGTGCCCTTAAGGATCAGCACCGCCTGGCCGATGTGCAGCAGTTCGCTCGCGCTGTCTCCAATAATGTGTATACCGAGCAGCTCCCTGGTTTCCCGATGGAAAATGATTTTCAACCGCCCGGTGGTGTCGCCGCGGATCTGTCCGCGCGCGATCTCGCGATAATACGCCAGCCCGACTTCGTACGGCACGTCTTCTTCGGTCAACTGCTCTTCCGTTTTTCCGATGAAGGAGATCTCGGGAATCGTGAAGATGCCGTACGGGTACGTAGCCGGATTCGAATGCACGGTCTTGTTGCAAGCGTGCGCGGCGGCGATGCGGCCCTGCTCCATGGAGACTGAAGCCAGGCTTGGAAAGCCGATCACATCGCCCGCGGCGTAGATATGCGCCTGCTCGGTCCGGTAATCGGCGTCGACTGGAATGCGCCCCCGCCCATCCGCGGTGATCCCCGCCGCGGCCAGGTTCAGGTCGTCCACGTTTCCCTGACGGCCCACGGCGTAGAGCAGCGCGTCTCCAGAGAGCTTCTTTTTGCTTTCGAGGTTAGCCACAACCGCGCCGTCCGCCATCTCCTCCACGCTCGAAACTTCTTCGTTCAGCCGGAGCGTGACGCGGCTGTCGCGGAGGTGATACGACAGCGCCTCAACGATCTCCGAGTCGGCGAACTCCAGCAGGCGCGGGCGGCGCTCGATCAGGATCACACGGACGCCCAGCGCGGCGAACATGCACGTATACTCCACGCCGATAACGCCGCCGCCAACCACGATCAGCGTCTTCGGAATCTGGGTCATTTGAAGAATCTGGTCGCTGTTGATGATATTGCGGCCGTTGATGGGGACCTTCGTCGAAACAGCGGGCTTGGTGCCCGTGCCGATGACAATCATTTCGGCGCGATACTCAGCCACGCCTCGCACACTGGTGACGCGGATGGTGTGGGGATCGACAAAGCCCGCGATCCCGAACAGCACCTCGATGTTGTTGCGCGAAAGCTGCGCCACCGTGACGTCGATCTCGGTCTTGATGACGTGCTGCACACGGAACGCGAGATCGCCCATCGTGATTTTTTCTTTGACCCGGTAGTTGACTCCATAGATGCTCTGGTAGTGATAACCGGAGAGGTGCAGCACGGCCTCCCGCATGGTCTTACTGGGGATCGTGCCGGTGTTAATGCAGGTGCCGCCGACGACTTCGGCCTTCTCGATCACCGCCACGCGCTTGCCGGATTTCGCCGCCTGAATCGCCGCGCGCTGGCCCGCCGGGCCCGAGCCGATGACGATCATGTCGAAGCTTTGCATGTCTATGTTTGTCCAGTATAGTGGGGCGGCTCAGGCCGCAACAGCAAACCTTCACGCGCGCCGTGATACGCTCTCACAAGTGAGGTCTCGCCGCGGCTTCCTACAATTAGGTATGGCGTTCGCCCTCGAAGGCGCGCCCGTGCCCGAGCTGGAAGAAGCCACCATCGCCCAGCTCCAGGAGGGCTTGGTCACCGGCCGCTGGACCGCTGTCGACCTGGTCGAAAAGTATTTGGCGCGGATCGACGGGATCGATCGCAGCGGCCCGCGAATCAACTCGGTCATCGAGTTGAATCCCGACGCGGCGGCGATTGCCGCCGCCCTCGACCGCGAGCGCAAGGACAAAGGCTCGCGGGGCCCGATGCACGGCATCCCGATCCTGATCAAGGACAACATCGAGACCGCGGACAAGATGATGACCACCGCGGGATCGCTCGCCCTCGCCGGCGCGCCCGCACGCAAGGATGCTGAGCTGGTGACCCGTTTGCGGGCGGCTGGAGCCGTGATTCTCGGCAAAACGAACCTGAGCGAATGGGCGAATTTTCGTTGCAGCCATTCGACCAGCGGGTGGAGCGCGCGAGGCGGCCAGACGCGCAACCCTTATGTGCTCGATCGCAATCCCTCGGGCTCGAGCTCGGGCTCGGGAGCAGCCGCGGCCGCAAGCCTGTGCGCCGCCGCAGTGGGCACCGAAACCGACGGCTCTATCGTCTCTCCATCGTCGGTCAACGGCTTGGTCGGCATCAAGCCGACCGTCGGATTGGTTCCGGGAAGCGGAATCGTTCCGATTTCGCACCGCCAGGACACGGCGGGACCGATGGCGCGAACCGTTACCGACGCGGCGTTGCTGCTGGGTGTGCTGGCCGGCGCAAGCTATGGACAGGCGCTGAATCCGGAGGCGCTCAGAGGCGCGCGCATCGGCGTGGCCCGCCAGGTTTTCGGATTCAACGACGGAGTGGACCGCGTGATCGAATCGGCGCTCGAGACCTTGAAACGCCTGGGCGCCGAGCTGATCGATCCCGCGAACATCCCGACCTTCAGCAAGCTGAGCGAGCCCGAAAATGAGGCCATGCTGTGGGACTTCAAAGCCGATTTGAATGCATATCTGGACGCGCGCGGGGCGGCCGTGAAGTCCCTCAAAGACGTCATCGAGTTCAATGAGCGCAATCGTGAACGGGAAATGCCCTACTTCGGCCAGGACCGCATGATCAAGGCTGAGGCCAAAGGCCCGCTCACGAGCAGAGCATATCGCGATCTGGTTTCGCACCTCGGCCGCATGGCCCGCCAGGACGGAATCGATCGAGTGATGACGGAGCACAAACTGGATGCGCTGGTGGCGCCCACGGACGGCCCGGCGTGGCCCATCGACTTCGTCGATGGCGATCACTTTAGCGGCGGCTGCTCGACACCCGCCGCCATCGCCGGCTACCCGCACGTGACCGTGCCGGCGGGCCAGGTTTTCGGCCTTCCGGTAGGTCTCTCGTTTTTTGGGTCGCCGCGCACGGAGATGAAACTCATTCGCTTTGCTTACGCGTTCGAGCAAGCAGCCGGCGCCCGCCGGCCGCCGCAGTATGCGCCTTCCGTCAAGTTCTGAACAGAGAGGCCGGTCCGGCCACACTGGAGCGAAATGGGCGGTCGTATTAGCGCTGCTCGCGGCCGCGGGCTGTGCGAAGCGCTATCGCGTCGAAGGTGTCGTAATTCAGGTCGACCTGTCTCGCCGCACAATGCTGGTTTCGCATCGGCCCATCGCGGGCTACATGCCCGCCATGACGATGCCGTTCCGCGTGGCGGCGAAGGAAGATTTGTCGGGACTTGCTCCGGGCGCGCGCGTCGAATTCGAGTTGCGTGTAGGCAAGCATGAGTCGGCGGCGCGAAAACTGAGACCGCGCGTGACACGCCTCGAAGGGCTCGGCGGCGAAGAAATCCGGGTGCCGCCGCCCGCGGGCAAGGTGGCCCTCGGCAGTGCGGTTCCGGATTTCGCCCTTACCGATCAGAATGGACGTACCGTGCGCCTCTCCGATTTTAAGGGCCGCGTGGTGGTCGTCGATTTTATTTACACGCGGTGCCCCTTGCCCGACGTCTGCCCGCGGCTATCCGCGAATTTCGCGTACCTCGCGAAGCGCCTGCGAGGCCGCGACCTGACTCTGCTTTCAATTACCATCGACCCCACCTACGACACGCCCGCGGTTCTCGCTGAATACCGCCGGCGTTGGCAAGCCGATGGCGAAACCTGGCGCTTTCTCACCGGCACACCGGAACAGACCCGCAACGCAGCCGGATTCTTCGGGCTCATATATTGGCCCGAAGAGGGTTCGATCACACACACCTCGTCCACCGCCGTGATCGGGCGGGAGGGCGTGCTCCGGGCGTTGATAGAGGGATCGAGCTACCGGCCGGAACAGTTGCGCGACATAGTCGCGCATGCGCTCGACACGCAACAGTAATAGAATAATTGCCATGCTCAACGTCCGCGTCTGTGTTCTGGTCGCGCTGGCAGCTTTGGCGCAGACCGGTTTGGCTCAAAACAAGGTAGCTGACCTTTGCGTGCCGCCCGCGAGCGGGACCGCCCCCGCGCTGCCCGCTCACATCATGACGGGGCAGGGAACTGAATACGTCCATCTGGCGATCACTACGTCGAATCCCAAGGCGCAGCAGTTCTTCGACCAGGGGCTGGCGCAGTTGCATTCGTTCTGGGCCAATGAAGCCGAGCGCAGCTTCCTTCAAGCCGCCGAGCTCGATCCCGAGGCGCCCATGCCCTGGTGGGGCGTGGCGATGGTCTCGGCCGGTGATTATCGTCCGCGCTTCCAGATCGATCAACTCGCCGAAGCATATGGGCGCGATCCACGGGCCAGGCCGCAGCGCGCCGTCGAGGCCGCCCGGAAGGCGGTCGAGCTGAGCCAGGCGCCCGGCAAGGCCACCGATCTCGAAAAGATGTACATCGCGGCGGTGGCGGCGCGGCGCATTCCCGGCTCGAAAGATCCCAACGACGCCTATATCGAGTCGCTGCGCGCGATCGTCGCAAAATATCCGAATGAGGTGGAAGCCAGGACGTACCTCGCGCTGCATCTGATGCGCGGTTACGAGCTGCCCGACCGCACGCCGCGCCCCGGCACCATGGAGGCCGTGGGGATGCTGCGCGACTTGCTCAAAGTTGCGCCCGACCATCCCGGAGTGCACCATTACGTGATCCATGGATGGGAGGGCTCCTCATTCGCCAGGGATGCCTGGCCGAGCTGCAAGCGCTACGCCGAGCTGGTGCCGAATATTCCCCACGCGCTTCATATGCCGGGTCATATCTATTCGCAAACCGGCAAGCTCACCGAAGCGCAGAATTCGTTCAGCGACGCCGCACGGAACGAGCTCGGATATATCAAAGCCGATTCTCTCTACGGCACCGGCCATCACGGCCACAACGTGCACTATCTTTCGACCGCGTATGCTTTCGACGGCCAGTACGACAAAGCGAAGGAAGCCGCGCGCACGCTGCTCCAGTTCGAGGAGAACCCGCGCGAGGCGGCGCAAGTGGACGGCAATTTCTCAGCGCATCGCCAGGGTTGGTTCGCGTTGATGAGGGCGATGGTGCTGGCCCAAAGCTGGGATGAAATTCTGGACGGTAAATCGCTTCCGGTTTACGATCGGCCGCGCGAGCAGGCCTGGCGTTGCTGGGCCATGGGCCTTGCGCACGCATACAAGGGAGACGCGGCCGCGGCGGCCGCAGACGCTCGTCATATGGACGACGTCTTGAAGCAATACACCGAGGTGGTGAAGCGGAAACCGCCGGCCGAGCTGGCCGTGGCCCGCGAGGAGCTGAACGGGCACATTCTGGCGGCCGAGGGAAAGGTGAAGCAGGCTTTCAATGCCATGGGCACCGCCGCGCTTGCCCAGCGCAAGCTGCGCTACAGCGAACCGCCCTTTTATCCGCGCCCGGTCGACGAGGCGTTCGGCGAAATCGCGCTAAGGCTCGGGAAATTGGCGGATGCCGAGGTCGCGTTCCGCCGCGCGTTAGCCGATTTGCCGGGCAGCGCGCGCTCAGCCAACGGCCTGAGCGAGGTATTGAAGCGCGAAAACAAGAGTACCAGCGCGGTTGAATAGAGTCACGATTCTTGGCGGAGGACCGGCTGGAGCATCGGCCGCGATCGCAGCCTGCGGCGAAGGCAGCGCCGTACGCCTGATCGAGAAATCGAAGTTTCCGCGCCACAAGGTGTGCGGCGAATTCTTCTCGCCGGAGATCGCCCAGGACCTGGACCGGCTTCAGGTGTGGGACGCTTTTGTTGCCGCCGGCGCGGCGCGAATTCGCCGCATGATTCTCCATTTCGGGCAGCGCGACAAGACCTGCCCGCTTCCGGAGAGCGGCTGGGGCCTGAGCCGCCATGCGTTCGACGCGCTGCTGCTCGATCGGGCCTTGGCTCTGGGCGCCGAGATCTGCCGCGAAAGCGCTGAGGAGCCGTGGGTGATCGCGGCCGGCCGCCGTACCGCGGGCCTTTGCCGCGGCCGGCGCTTGTTCGGTTTTAAGGCCCATTTCGAGGGCCCCGCGAACGATGCTGTGGAATTGTTCTTTTTCCGCGGCTGCTATGCCGGCGTCAGCGCCATTGAGGGCGGGCGCACGAATGTCTGCGGGCTCGGGCCCGAGGATTTTTTCAAGCGCTTCGATTTCGAGTACGACGCCGTGGTGGCGGAATCGCCCGCGCTAGCCTCCCGCCTCGCGCCGCTCCGCCGCACGATGAAGTGGCTGTCGACGGGCCCTCTTCAATATGGGCAGGCATTTAATAGTCCCCACGAACGCTACCGCGCCGGCGATACGTTGTCTTTCGTTGACCCGTTCACCGGGTCGGGACTTCTGGCCGCTGTGAGGACGGGCGCGCTCGCCGGAGTGGCCGCCGCGCGCTCCGAGCCCGTTTCCGATTACATGGCGCGCTGCCGCGCAAGTCTGAAAAAACCTTTCGAAGTGGCAGGGATCTTCCGCGCCGCGCTGGACCTCGGTTGGGCGGATTGGCTGGCGGGTCTTGTGCCGGGGCGCCTGTTATTTGCGCTTACACGGCCGCATTAACGGGAACACATTGTCAGAGTCCCCTCACTCCCGGGAACGCCTGGTGGCTCATTTGTGGAGTGGAAACCGGATGGTGCACTCCATTACGATGCGGGATGGCATCGCCGTTGAAATTCTCAACCTGCGGAGACGTAACGCCATCGCCGTTGAAGTTCTCAACCTGCGGAGACGTAACGCCACCGCCGTTGAAATTCGGGACAGGCTTAACGCCCGGCAACAGGGGAACAGATTGCTCCATCGTGCGGGCGATGATGTCTCGAAATTGCGGAGCAACCGAGTAAAACTCCACGGTTCCCGTCTTTGCGCCCCATCCATACGCATTTCTCTCGGTGCGCGTAGCGATCAAGCCCAGGCCGCACGCCCTTGCGAAGGCATCTTCCGGCAGTCCACACTGACTGCGCATACCGTCGATGGCGATTTGCGACACTTCGCGGTTTGCGAGCATCCACTCGAAAAATTTCTGCATATCGCCAGAACCGGAATTGAGGATTTCCTTGACAATTTCGTCCGGGCGCAGACCATCAGGTGGAGATATTTGCGCCGGCCGCGGTGCCTCTACGGGTTCGGGCGGGAGTTGAGCTTTAAGCGCCGCGACTTTTCGATTCAGGGCTTCAATGCGCTTCCTATAGAACAGCTGAGTAAACTTCCAAACGGCGATGGATGCAAATAGCACCACCGCAAGCAATACGACCTCTGCTCTCACCGCGATCCTCCTAAAAAGCGGAGGGGCTGCCTCCGTTTTTCGCTCAAGAGCGCTTTAGATTCCGAGGCTCAGAATAGCTTATGTTCTGCCGGATTACAACCATTTTTTGTTTCGCGCGGGATGGTTCAAGTTCTAGTCCTGGAGAAATAGCGGTGCGGTTTGGGGCCCGTCTAGCGCTGTTTCTCGCTGAGAGTACCCGCGAACCAGTACTGAGCGCCCGCAAAATCTCTCAAGCATGTATTGACTTGAGGCGTCCGCGACCTTAGGATTTGGGCATAAGCCCAGGCGTAGGAACGTGCCGCTTCCACTGACAGCGGTTGCGGTTCGGACCTTTCTTGGCGTTGGAGGACGCCTTGCGAAGGCACACCCGCTGCATAGCCATTTTTGCGGCCCTCGCGGTATTTGAGGGACTTCTTCCAGAAGGTTCGCGCTGGCAAGCGGTTACCGCGAGGTGGGCGGATCAGGCGCTGATGAAAAGAGCACACACCGGCGCCTGGTCCGTCCTGCTGTCGGATGGCGGCACCCCAAGAACCGGCAATATTGTTTGGATTTGTGAAGATTCCCCTCGCACCGCGCGAGGGATAACCAACGATAGTAGAATCCTGCTGCTTATTTCCAGCAGTCAGGCTAAGGCCCGCGAGAGAACGGAGGAAGCTTGTGGGACGCATTGTAGATTTACTTGAAGAAGAGCCGCATCAAAGTTGGCCCGCTCGACTCGGAGAGTCGATCTGGCAGCTCGGGCGATCCACCGCGCTGATGAGTGTGATCGCAGTGGCCGTGGTAGTGGTTCCGTGCATGCTCGATGAAGCCTGGAGGAACCAGTTAATTTCGATACTGCCGCCGCAAGTGCGGGCCTACCTGGCGCAACATGCAGGGAAGCCGCACACGGAGGTCCGGCCGATCGATGCATTGCGAGATTTAGGGCCCGGGTTCTCGGTCGGCGCAACCAAGGCGCAAGTGTTGGCCGTGCAAGGCATTCCCACGCGAAGGGAGGCGACGGTCTGGTATTACGGCAAGTCGCAGCTCATCTTTTCGGAAGGCGGGCGCGTCGAGAGCTGGGTGGTTTCGCCGGCGGATCCATTAAGAATCGCGCCGTAGCTCCGCAAATCGGCGCTTACTTCCATCTAGTCCTGTGAGATTTGGTTCAAAAGATCCTATTGACGCGGACAAATCCGATACCAAGGATTGGCTCGCAGGACACAGACGGGCATATTCGCGATTTCACGCCACCGGAGGGGCTTCGCGGAATGGCATCCATTGAAGAGGCAAGAGAGAGATGCGGTCTGGCCCTCCAGATATGGAGGGATGAACTCCAGTTGCTGATCGTGCTGGACCACCAGGCGTGGCTCAAAGGTTACCAAGCCTCCGAATGGCACGAGCAATGGCAAGCGGTCCAGGAGGCCCGGGCGCTCTATATGAAAATCAGAAAGGATTACCTGGACCGGATGGATCAATACGCGCGATGACATGAAAGTTGTAGGCCGAGATTCCTTCACCTGACAGTGTGTACGAGCTTTATTGCGGCTTGGGTTCGCTTGAAGGCGGCACGATGCCCTTGATCCGCATGTACGTCACTAAGTTACCGTAGTGCTCAAGGTTATGTGACGCGTTAAACCATAACACGCCGAGCTTGTTGCGCTCCTGGCCATAGGCCTTCACCGTTTCGCTGGCGCTCGCGTCTGTGAGCGCGCCGTAAGCCGGATTACAGTACGCGAAAGCATCGCGTAGCGCGACGGTAAGTTCCGCTTTCGTCGTCTTGGTCTTCTCGATTCCCGGCGACGGATTACTTTCTCCCCGTACGGCCGAGCAGAAGCTGTAGTTCGCATCCGCTACGTGGCCGAGGATCTGGCCAAAGGACCGCACGGCGGGATCGGGTTTGAACGCGAACTGTTCGTCCGGCATCTTCTCCGCGGCGCGCTCGATCCATGCAGTGACTTGTTTCTGTACCATCCTCGGATAACCGCTGGCTGATTTCAGGTCGGGCGATTGCGCCTGCATGGCGCAGGTTAAGATCATCAAGGTACCCAGCAATTTCATCCCCCAAAACTAGCACACGCGGATCATGCCCGCGGCGAACCGCCAATTCGTTCGCTCCATTATGCTGAACCGGAACAATTTGAACTTCGTGCGCGGATTCGGCGTCTAAGGACGCGTGGCCTACTTTCTCGAAGACGTCCGTTACGGCTTGCGCATGCTTGCCAAGAATCCGGGTTTCACCGCCGTCGCCGTCACCGCGCTGACGCTCGGCATCGGTGCGAACGCCACCGTATTCACGCTCGCAAACGGCGTTCTCTTCAAGAGCATGCCGTTCGATCAGAATGATCGCATCCTTTATCTCTCGACTAAAAACCTGAACAACGCAGAGCGGCGCGCCGGCGTGTCCTATCCGGATTATCGGGATTGGCGCAACGAGGCGAAGTCCTTCGAGGAGTTGTCGGCGTTCAGCGGTCTTGGCGTCAACTATAGCGATAAGGCCGGCCTTCCGGAGCTTTACCGGGGCTCGCAGATGACGGCCAACAGTTTCGCGGCGATCGGGCAAAGGCCGGTAGCGGGGCGCGACTTCACGGCCTCCGACGAGAAAGCCGGCGCCGCTCCGGTCGCAATTCTGAGCTTCGGTCTCTGGGAGCGCCGATATGGGAAAGATCACTCCATCATTGGCCGAACTGTGCGCATCAACGACGTTCCGACGACGGTGATCGGCGTGATGCCGCGCGGCCTGATGTTCCCGGGAGTCTCAGATCTCTGGATACCTCTGGTTCCGGCGGCGAACTGGGAGAAGCGGGAAGCCCGAAACCTGATCGCCTTTGGGCGGATGCGCCAAGGTGTGACTGTCAAATCCGCGCGTGCTGAGTTGGAAACGATCGCGCGCCGCCTCGAGACCGCTTATCCCGAAACAAACCAGGGAATCGCTCCGGTGGTGCAAACCTTCAACGAGCAGTTCAATGGGCCGAAGATTACGGTCATGTTCACCGCGCTTCTTGGCGCGGTGGCATTCGTGCTGTTGATCGCGTGCGCCAACGTGGCGAACCTGTTGCTGGGGCGGGCGGTCGGCCGGTCGCGGGAGATTTCCATCCGTGCGGCCCTCGGGGCCAGCCGCTGGCGCGTGATCCGGCAATTGCTGGTCGAAAGCGTGTTGCTGTCGATCACTGGCGGCGTGCTCGGATGGCTGATCGCGATCTGGGGCGTGCGCACGTTCGATGCCGTGGTGACGCCACTTGGCAAGCCGGCCTTCATCGATTTTTCGATGGACTACAACGTCCTGGCGTACCTGGTAGCCATCTCTCTTGGCACAGGCGTTTTGTTCGGGCTGGCACCCGCGCTGCGGCTCTCCAGGCTCGACGTTAATACAGCGCTCAAGGACGGCGGACGGGGCGCGAGCGGAGGCGTGCGCGGAAAATATCTTTCGGGCCTGCTGGTGGTAAGCGAGATGGCGCTCGCAGTGGTATTGCTGGCGGGCGCGGGGCTCATGATCCGCAGCTTCCTCAATATTTATCGCATGTCCGTCGGCGTCAACGTGCAAAACGTGCTCACCATGAGGCTGTTCCTGCCGGAGGCGAAATACGCCCGCGCCGACGATCAGATTTCGTTTCACCAACGGCTGAAGACGCGCCTCGAAGCGCTGCCGGGAGTACAGTCCGCGGCCATTGCGACCACGCTGCCCACCGGAGGGTCGATGAGCTTTCCCTATGAGCTCGAAGGGGCGTCTCCGGTGGATGAGAAACGGAGGCAGACACTTTCGGCTGTGGTGATCAGCCCCGGCTATTTCGAGGTGATGGACGTTCGTGGGTTGCGCGGGCGCTTCTTCACAGAAACGGACGGCGTGGCGGGGCCGCCGGTTGTGATCGTGAACCAGCGCTTTGCCGAGAAATTCTGGCCCGGGGACGATCCGGTGGGCAAGCGCCTTCGCTTGTTCGAGGGCAAGGTCCCACAGGCGTGGCTGACTGTGGTGGGGCTTGTGCCCGATATTCTCCAGAACGACATCAGCGTGCGCGAGCACGATCCGCTGATCTATCTTCCCTATCGGCAAAAGCCGATGCGCGGAGTGGCGGTCATCGCGCGGACACGCGTACCTCCCGGCAGCCTGGGTACGGCGTTCCGCCGCGAGGTGCAGGCGGTCGATGAAAACCTTCCGATCTTCAACCTGCTAACGATGGAGGAACGCCTTGCCAATAATTACTGGCCCTGGCGCGTGTTCGGCAGCTTGTTCGCGATCTTCGCCGGAATCGCGCTCCTGCTTGCTTCCGTCGGTTTGTACGCCGTGATCGCGCACTCGGTGAGCCAGAGAACGCAGGAGATCGGAGTGCGGATGGCGCTGGGCGCGAGCGCGCAAAGCATCC
>QHXU01000407.1 GCA_003223065.1 Acidobacteriota bacterium
AATGCTGATGGGTGGCGGCCTTCTAAGCGGATTTGGCTGGCGAATGCCGGCGGGAGTACATGGCATGCGCTACAAGCGCTAGCAGGTTCGAACCCTGCTACTGGCCCTATCAATGGGTTCAGTAATCTCTCGTCAATTGTTGTCGCCAGCGCGGAAAGCCTGCGGCGAATGCAGGAGGAACTACATTTGATCTGTGGGTTCCGGTTCGAGTCCGGGTCATGCCTTCACGGGTGTGATAGCTCAACTGGTTAGAGCAACAGAACGTTTCTCCACCGATCGTCGCCGCAGGCGCGGGTGGAAGAATCATGAATCATTACGCGGCGAATGCCGCGAGTTGCCAGAATTAGAGGAGAAAGCGATGTCAGAGACCACATACAACGTTATCGCGCCTGAGACCGGCGTGCCGGTGAAGGCCTGGACGAAAGGCGTTCCCCTCGACGACGGAGCGCGCAAGCAGCACCTGAATGCCGCGCAGCTCCCTTTCATCTTCAAATGGATCGCTGCGATGCCCGATGTCCATTGGGGCATTGGCGCGACCGTCGGAAGCGTGATCCCGACCAAAGGCGCGATCATCCCGGCCGCGGTTGGCGTGGACATCGGCTGCGGCATGATGGCGGTACAAACGAGTCTGAATGCCCGCGATCTCCCGGACAACCTGAAGGGAATTCGTTCAGCGATTGAAATAGCAGTGCCGCACGGCCGGACGAATCACGGCGGGGCTGGCGACCGGGGTGCGTGGCACAACATTCCGGAACGTTACCAGGAAGTCTGGCTTGTCGAGTTAAAGGCTCGCTATGATCGAATCCTGGCGAAGCATCCGAAGCTGGATCGCGGAAATCACGCAAACCACCTCGGCACGCTCGGAACCGGCAACCATTTCATCGAGGTCTGCCTGGATGAATCGGATACGGTCTGGTTCATGCTTCATAGTGGATCGCGCGGAGTCGGCAATCGGATGGGGAACTATTTCATCGATGTCGCGCGCAAGGACATGAAGAAGTTCTTCGTGAACCTGCCGGATGTCGACCTGGCCTATTTCCCCGAGCACACAGAACACTTCGATGATTATGTCGAGGCAGTCGAGTGGGCACAGGATTACGCCCGGCGGAACCGTGACCTGATGATGCAACAGATCGTGAGCGCGGTGCGCTCTTCCGGAGAGGTGCCTCCGTTTAGCGCGGAACTGAAGGCGATCAACTGCCACCACAACTACGTGGCACGCGAATCGCATTTCGGCGAGAACGTCCTGATTACGCGCAAGGGCGCCGTCCGGGCGCGTGAAGGTGATATGGGAATCATTCCCGGCAGTATGGGAGCGCGTTCCTATATCGTGCGTGGCAGGGGAAACCCGGAGAGCTTCTGCAGTTGCAGTCACGGAGCCGGGCGCGCGATGTCTCGCAACGAAGCTAAGCGCCGATTTACAGTAGAGGATCACATGCGGATGACGGACGGCGTGGAGTGCCGGAAGGATGAAGATGTGATCGACGAAACTCCGGCGGCTTACAAGCCGATCGATGCGGTGATGGCAGCTCAGGCCGATCTCGTAGAGATCGTCCACACGCTTCGCCAAGTCGTCTGTGTGAAAGGGTAAGAGATTCGGCTCATGATCCTCGTCCTGGATCGGGGGCCAGGAAGGAGGAAGATCATGATTCGGATTGACGGATCGTTCGGCGAAGGCGGAGGACAAATCCTCCGCACTTCGCTGAGCCTTTCCCTCGCAACAGGGAAAGCTTTTCGTATCGAAAACATTCGGGCCGGGCGCGAGCGGCCCGGCTTGTTGCGCCAACATCTGACGGCGGTGTTGGCTGCTGCCGAAGTGGGCAACGCCGAAGTACGGGGAGCGACTCTCGGCTCGACCGAACTGGCCTTTTCTCCGGGCCCGATCCGCGCGGGCGAGTATCGGTTCAGCGTGGGAACGGCCGGAAGCGGAACCCTCGTCTTTCAGACCGTCCTGCCGGCGCTCATGCTGGCGTCAGAGCCGAGCCGCGTCGTAATTGAAGGAGGCACGCACAATACCGCGGCGCCTCCGTTCGATTTTCTGGCGCGGGCGTTTCTGCCTTTGTTGGAGCGAATGGGGCCGAAGGTCCTGCTAAAGTTCGAGCGGTACGGCTTCTACCCGGCGGGCGGCGGCAGATTCTGTGCCGAGATCCATCCGGCGAACACTCTGAAGCCTCTCCACATCGGCGAGCGCGGTGAAATTACCTCGCGCCGCTCAACTGGAGTTGTCGCGAATCTGCCTCGCCACATCGCCCAACGAGAAGTCGAGACTGTCGGAAAAATGCTGAACTGGGGACCAGAATGCTTCTCTGTTGAGGAGAGCCGGGATTCCGCCGGCCCGGGAAATATTGTCATGATTGAAATCGGTTCCCGCGAGGTCACAGAGATTTTCTCGGCATTTGGGCAGGTCGGATTGAGCGCCGAGAAGGTCGCATCGATCGCTGCGCGCGATGCCCGCGAGTATCTCGTTTCCCGCGCAGCGGCCGGCGAGCATCTGACCGATCAGTTGCTGCTTCCGCTTGCGCTGGCCGGAGCAGGATCCTTCACCGCAGAGAGAATCAACATGCACGCACGCACCAATATGAACGTCATTTCGGAATTTCTGCCAGTGCGGTTTGAGATTCGCGGGGAGGAGGGTTTTACGTCTGTGAATGTGGCCTGCTAGAACATGGTCATTTTCAGGCCGGGACCGCGACAGTTTACGGAAAGACCGCGGCCGCGATGCCGGGACGGTCCGGCGGCAGGCGTTACAAATCTCTTGGACTAAAGCCCTAACTGGTCAAGCACCGGCTTTTCGTACGAATCGTCTTCGCCGGGGTACCGCAGCCGATTCTCAAACCTGCCGGTCTCCTTTGCCAGCGCCCAAAGCAGGCTCTCGCCTGCGGGCGCGGTGTCGGGGTGGCGTTCGAAGACCGGGTCCGAAAAGGCCTCATCGGCGCCGACGATTACCCAACCCTTTGCGCGAAACATCTCCAACAAATCACCCAAAAAGAGCGAGTTTAGGAAATTGTAGTGGATCAAGAGCGTATGCGGCACGCTGCGCCCGAGCAGGTCACGTGAGAGCTGGTCATAGAACTGAGCACGATTCCAGATATGGTTGAGGTATGGTTCCCGGTAAAGCTTCACGTCAAATCCGTGATTCCGTTCAACACGTGCGAGAAGCCGGGCATTGTAATACCAGTCCGACGCATCGATTGTCACGGCACCATTTCGATATCCGTGTTGTGCGAGAAAAACGCGAAGACGGTCGCGAATCGTGCGCGTGTGGCCTTCCTTGAGCATGGGAAAACGGAACCATTTGTGGAAAGCCGAATACTTTTTGAGCACCTCGTCGTTGTGAAGAATGTCTGACTCGAATTCTTCCGGAGTGATTCTTCCTAACAAAGCGCGGTGGCTATACGTGTGGTTCCCGATCCAATGCCCAGCGGCGCTCCACTGCTTCAGGACGCTCGATCCATGCTCATTATCTACACATTCACCGATAGCGAATAGATAAGCGCGAGTCTTACCCAGGTGGTCCAACAACCGCGTTTCCGCTTCGGGCCGGTGCTCCTCTGGTATCTTCTGCCAGCGGACATCATCCATTGTGACAGCGACTCTCGTGCGGTTTTGCGCGACCAAAGGAGCCGCACAGAGAGCTAACGCTTCCCGTCGAGTGATTCTCACTAGATCCCTCGACAGTAACACAGACACGTCCCGAGCTTGCATTCGGCGCATGGCCAGACCGCATCTCAGGAAGATGGCTGCAAGCGGGCCTTGCCAACCGGTGTCCGGCCAGCGATGAAATCGGAGCCGTATGTATTACGTGATCGAAATCCTTGACCGCCGGAATAGCATCGGTGTGTAGCCGGTGTAGACGGCCCGACCGATACCTACAATTCCGGTGGGCGACCGCGTGGGCGCGTTCGTAGCGGCAATGGCGTGCGAGTGCTGGCTTCAGCTATCAATTTCCAGCATGAGTTGTTTGACCTCTCGCGCGTATTGCGGGTTCGGATTGTACGCGTGGAGTTTTTCGTCCACAGTCTTGCCCCTGTAATAGCGGCCCTTCGCAAGCTGCCGCGCAACGAAGTCGATCCCGCTCGGTACCGACTCGAATCCGGTTCGTGCGAAATCCCATCCCCAGTGATTGT
>QHXU01000101.1 GCA_003223065.1 Acidobacteriota bacterium
CATAGCAGGTCATCAAGCCTGGTTTCCGGTCCGACAGGATCTCCACGGGATCGCCTGCCGCGAGCCCGGCAACTCCGATGCGCTGGTGGTCGCGTTCGAAATAAGTGCGCGCATCGTAAAGGCACGCGTAGATGATGTTATCGGGATTGCGAATCTTCAGCTCGCCCGCTGTCGACGTGCCATTCCAGGAGACCATGTCCCCGCGCACGATGCCGACCGGCATGCTTGTCTGAGCGTATAGCGTCGCCGCCATCAGGCCGAGCAGGAGGCGCATGTCCGAGCTCATTATACAATCGAAGATTGACGGCATTTCTGGATCAGGCGAGCTGCTGGTTCCTGCATTCCGGGATCCAGGAACGGAGCGGCGGCGTCGCTCGGTACTATCGCGCGGATCGTGCGCAGAACGCTCCCGTCTCCGCTGAGATCACCGGCTACGTGGTCAGTACGCTGTTCTACTTGCACACGCTCGCCGGACGCTCCGCTGAGCTCGACGGCGCACTACGGGCTGCCCGCTACCTGGCGAGGGAAGCCTGGGACTCATCGGCTTCGACGTTCCCTTTCGAGCCTGGCTCGTCCCGCGCATACTTTTTCGATATCGGAATCATCATTCGAGGGCTGCTCTCGGCCTGGCGCGCCACGGGGGAGGAGGAGTTTCGCACGCGAGCGCACGAGGCCGCGCTTTCCCTGGCTTTCGATTTTCTCGGGGACGGCGTCTTTCACCCGATCATTTCACTCCCCGACAAACAGCCGGTTCCCTACGACCAGCGCTGGTCGCGAACGCCGGGCTGCTACCAATTGAAATCCGCGCTCGCCTGGCGGGATCTGGGTGATGAGCACGCCGCTCCTCTGTTCGACTCGGTTCTCGCCTATTCGCTCTCCACGCACGATTCGTTCCTGCGCGGCGAGCCGGACCACGAGAAGCTGATGGACCGCCTGCATGCATATTGCTACTTCCTCGAGGCCCTGCTCGCGGTAGCGGATCGCGAGGAACCCCGCCGCGTGCTCGTTCAAGGCATCGATCGAGTAGCCGCAATGCGGCGGGAAATCGCGCCGCGGTTCGAGCGCTCCGATGTGTGTGCCCAGCTTCTTCGTCTCCGGCTGATTGCTCACCACCTCTACGCTCTGCCCCTCGACGAAAACGCCGCGTCCGAGGAAGCGCACCGAACCGCATCGTATCAAGCCGACTCACCCGATCCGCGGCTCCGCGGCTCCTTCTGGTTTGGAATGCGGAGCGGCGAAATGTTGCGGTTCGCCAATCCAGTCTCGGCCGCGTTCGGCGTGCAGGCGCTCGTGCTGTGGCGCCAGCACCAGGCCCGCGATTGGCGCTTCGATCTCTCCCAACTGATTTGACAGGCGCCGTCAAAGTTTTGTTCGCCTCGGCTTCGGACCCCGTCCTCGCGGTCGCAATCGAGCAGATGAAAAAGATTTTTCCCGAACTTCCGCTCATCCTGGTTTCCGAGTTCCCGCCGCCTTCGCGCGCTCAATGCACCGAGTGGATCCGATACCACATCCGGCGCCGCTGGCCTGAAAACTATGCGCTTGTCCGCTCAAGGCTTCGCCGGCGCAAAATCCGCATCGCGGCGGTGATTCTCGAGCCTCGCACGCCTTATTGGAAGCTGCGTCTGCTCGGATTCGCGCTCGCCCCACTTCGTTTCCTCGCGTTCAACGAGCACGGCGAACATTTCATGCTGCGTCCCACCAGCCTGCCGGTCATTGTGCGCCACATCCTCTGGCGCGCCGGCAATTTTGTCCGGTGGCAATTCCGGGAAGCAAGTTGGCTGCGAAGGTTTCTGAAGCGCGTTCGCCACCCTCGCGAATTCCGCCGCCCGATTCTTTACCGGCTCGCTTTGCTCCGGGGCCGCTGGTTCGCTCCCTGGCGAGAGTCTCCGCGCCAGTTGCCGCAGGCGATTCTTACCGGTCCCAAGCTCGCCGGCATCTCTGTCGTGATCCCATCGCGCAATGGCCGCCAGCTGTTGGAGAGCTGCTTGCCCTGCGTTGCCGATGCTAATGAGATCATCGTCGTCGACAACGGTTCGGATGATGGCACTGTCGACCTCCTGCGCGAGGCACATCCCGCCGTCGTTGTCGAGCTCAACGCGGAGCCGCTGCCCTTTGCCATGGCCGTGAACCGGGGTATCCGGCGCGCGCGCTTCTCGCACATATGCGTCCTCAACAACGACATGATCCCCGAAACCGGCTTTCTGGACGCGCTCCGGCGTCCTTTTGACAATGTGCCGGACCTATTCGCCGCGACGGCCCAGATATTCTTTCCGGAAGGCCGCCGCCGCGAGGAAACGGGCAAGACCGTGATGCCGTCCGAGCGGGCGCTCACGGATTTTCCGGTCCGCTGCGATGAGCCGCTTGAAGGAGAGGACCAGAGCTATGTCCTCTACGGCAGCGGCGGCTGCACCCTCTACAATTCGGAGAAACTGGCGGCGCTTGGCGGTTTCGATGAAGCTTATGAGCCGGCCTATGTCGAGGACCTGGACGTTGGTGTGCGCGCATGGCAACGCGGCTGGCCGAGTGTCTATTGCGCCCGGGCCCGTGTGCTTCATCTTCATCGCGCAACTACGTCGCGCTATTTCACCGCGGCGCAGCTTGAGCGCGCTTTCGAATACAACTACGTTCGGTTTTTGGCCCGCGCCGTCGCGGACCGGAGAACCTTCAGGCGCTTGTGGCGTGAAAACGTAGTGCGCCTGAACCTGCTCCGGGATCTGGACGCACTGGCTTTTGCTTCCGGGCAACCGACCCATCGGCCGCGCAACCGCGCCCCCACCGCCTTCTTGCATCTGGTAAACGGCGACGTTGCAGTATTTCCCGGACGCCCGCGTTCCAGGAAACCGATGGTGTTAGTGGCGAGTCCTTACATCCCGTTTCCTCTCTCCCATGGCGCCGCGGTACGCATCTACAATCTGATGAGCCGGACCGCACGAGACTTCGACCACGTATTGGTAACGTTCGTTGAGGAATCCGTTGCTGTTCCCCTGGAACTGCGTGAGATTTGCGTCGAAATCGTCACGGTGCGGCGCCCCGGCAGTCATGCGCTGCCGTCGACTCCGCGGCCGGATGCGGTAGAAGAGTTCGACCTCCCTTCGTTCCACGCCGGGCTGCGCCAGACGGTCGCCAAATGGCATCCGTGCGTCTCGCAGCTCGAGTTCACGCAGATGGCGCAGTACGCGCCCGATTGCCATCCCTCCCGAACCATTCTGGTGGAGCATGATGTCACGTACGATCTGTATGCCCAAATGCTGGCGCGCGAGGAGGATTGGGAAACGCGCCGCCAATACGAGCGATGGGCGAAATTCGAAACCGAAGCATGGACCCGCGTTGACCGCACCGTCACGATGTCGGAGCGAGATCGCCAATTGATCCCCGGTGCTGTCACGATTCCGAACGGCGTCGATCTCGATCGGTTCAAACCGTCCATTCGCGAGCCTGATCCCCGGCGGTTGCTTTTCATCGGATCCTTCGCCCATCAGCCCAACGTGCTCGCCGTCGAGTTTTTTCTGAGCGAGGTCTGGCCCAGTCTCACCGATGTCGTGCTCCATGTGATTGCGGGTCACCGCCACGAGCGCTTCTGGGACTTGCGGCATCCCGGGGTGGAGGTCGAGGGCTTTGTCGCCGATGTGCGGCCGGCCTATGAGCGCGCCGTGATCGTCATCGCGCCACTTGTGGCTTCGGCCGGCACAAATATCAAGATCATGGAAGCGATGGCGATGGGGAAGGCGATTGTATCGACTGAAGCCGGAATCCACGGTCTCGAGCTCGAACGCGGCAGGGACCTGTTGGTCGCCAACTCCGCCGAAGAAATGGCGCGCGCGATTGCACGGCTCCTGGATTGCCCGCAAGAGCGAACCGAAATCGGGCGCAACGCCCGCCAGACCGCGGAGCGCCTGTATGGCTGGGATGCCATCGCGGAGCAGCAGATGCAGCTTTACCGCTCGCTGATGACCTAAGCGCGACGGTAGGAGCGGCTTGCCTTACATCTTCCGTGCGAAGATCGCGTAATCCAGCCCGCCAAAGAGGGCTTCGCGCACGGCCGCGGGCAGTTCTGCCACCGCCGGGATCGTCTCCATCGCGGGTGAGATTCGCTCCACTTCAATGGTTCCGAATCCGGCTTCTTCCAGATAAAACCGCAGCAGCGCCGGCGGCACCGGACGGGTGTGGGTCGGGTCCAGGTAAAAATGCGTGGCGAAAATGGCGAGGCACTCCGGATTCGGCGTCTCGATCACCGCCAGCGCGCCGGGCCACAGTTTTTTCGCGAGGAGTTTGGTCAACTCAGGCACCCGCTCCGGCGGCAAATGCTCCACCACCTGCGAGCAATGAGTTCCGCCGACCGATTGATCGGGCAGAGCGGCGAGAAACTCGAACAGGTCCGCTCGTTCGGCGTCCAGTCCCTTTGCGCGGCAGATTGCGATACACTCCTCACTCTGGTCAATCCCCCGTGCTGTGAGCCCGGCGTCGCGCGCAGCTTCGAGGAACTCGCCGCGCCCGCAACCCAGGTCGAGAACGTCGTTCGCGCCGGCGAATCTCGCGACATACCGGCTCTGATGTTCGCGAATGCGCTCTTCGGATCCGCGGAAAGTTTCGGCGAAGCGCTGCCAGTCGATCGCGGCGGGTGTTGCGGGCGCGGTCTTTGGCCCCGCGGATGTCGAAGGCTCACTTGGCGCGGGCGTTCTCTGGCGAATCAGCCGCAACTCGGTGTGGATCACCTTTTCGTACTCGCCGCGGATCCGCTGCAGGTCCTCCCACAATCTCTTCTGTATCTCGACGGTGGTGTGATCGAGGGCCGCGTTGAACTCGCCGTGCTGATGGCGAACCAATTCCCGGAAATTCTGCTCCATCAGCGTAACCCTGTGCTGGAATGCCGCCTGCAGCTCCGAAATCGTGCGAAGCATATGGATTTCGCTGGTCGCGCGCCGCTCTTCGAAACCCGTGCGCCACTCGGCCCAATGTGAGCGAACGTCCTTTAGCTCCTGGGCTTCGCGATCGAGCGCGGCCATATCCTCGCGAAGCTGCCGGTGAAATTCGACCGTATTGGCAGCCAATGCCGCGAGCGCGCGGTTGGTGTCGGCCAGCGCATCGAGCGTGGTTTGGACACACGTCATTACGGCGCGGTTAAACTCAACCTGCTCCCGCACATGCCAGTCAAGCGCCCGCGCAATAATCCTCTTCCCAAACTGGACGATCCAATTCTTGAGCCCTGGCGGGCGCGGGTTCACCGTGCCGATGGCCGCAACTTTCGCCTCTGCCGCATCGCGGGCATGCACCAGCGGCATCAGGTCCGCCGCCTTAACGCCGTTCAGTCCCAGCGACCCCTCCGGATGCCGCGCCCGCACGCGCTCGCGCACCTCGCGAATCGCCGCTGTCAGCTCTTCATCGCGCACGCCTGCGGCTCCTGGTCCAGTTCGCTGTGATCTTGGTGTAGACGCCGCCCCGCGGAGTAAATTCGCCGGCCAATGTCGCTGAAAGAGGCTGCGCCGCCTTCACGATGTCGGCGAGCATGCGGTTCACGACATTCTCCTGGAAGATTCCCAGATTCCGGTACGCCAGCGTGTACATCTTGAGAGACTTGAGCTCCAGACACCGCCGGTCGGGCACGTAGCGAAGCGTGAGTGTGCCGTGGTCCGGCAGTCCGGTGCGCGGGCAGACTGAAGTAAACTCCGGCATCACGATCTCGATTTCGTAGCCGGTGGTGTACTGATTGGGCCACGTCTCGATCTCCGGCAACTCGGAACGGACGCCTGCTTCAGCGTGCTCGTCCGTGTACACGCGCTTCATGGGGCCGTCTCCAGCGCGCGGGCCAGCAGCCCGAGGAACTGGCCGACGTCGGTCACGACGCCCACGGCCTGTCCCGTGCCGCGATCGCTCACCTTGGTGGCCACTGCGGGGTTGATGTCGACGCAGACGATTTTGACCCAACTCGGCAGCATGTTGCCCACGGCAATTGAGTGCAGCATGGAGCCCAGGCATAGCACCAGGCCGGCGCCCTTCAGTTGTTCCGCGTATGCGTCCTGGGCAACGTTCATGTCCGTGATCGTGTCCGGCAACGGCCCGTCGTCGCGCAGGCTTCCGGCGAGAACCAGCGGAATCCCGGCCTTCACGCACTCGTACATGACGCCGGCACGCAGCCGCCCTGATTCGACTGCTTTGGCAATGCTCCCGGCGTGATAAATCGCATTGATCGCGCGCATGTGATTGCGGTGCCCGTGCTCTTCCTGGCGGCCGTCGCTCAGCCGCACGCCCAGCGATGTACCAAGCAGTGACGCTTCGATGTCGTGCACTCCGAGCGCATTGCCCGCAAGCAGCGCCTGTACCCATCCGCCGCGGATCAGGGCGGTCAGAGCGCCGGAGCCGCCGGTATGAACCACCACGGGCCCGGCTACCACGACGATTTTTTGTCCGGCAGCGCGCGTCTGCTGCATCAGGGCCGCTGTCTGCCGCACCGCGGTCTCCACCTGCCGCTCCGACGAAATGCCGTTGCTCATGAACGCGAACGCCAGCCGGTCGCGCTCCTTCGATTCCGGCGCGACACGGATGCCGCGCATTCCCACCACGACCTGGTCGCCCTTGCGCAGGTCACGAAGACGGCGGCAGATAGCCCGCCCGCCGCCAACGACGATCATCGCGTCCATGCGCTGATTTTCGGCCTCCAGCCATTTCCCGGCATGGCGCACCAGCGTGCGGTGATTGGTGGTCGAATAAAAGTCTTCAGGAGCGCAACAGTCGCGCTCCACAATGCCGAGCGCCGCGTCGCCAGTGTCCACGGGAGCGCAGCCCAGACCCAGCAACTGCGCGAGCAACTGTTGCATGTCGGAGGGTTGCCGAGTCTCAATTTTCATCCGCATGTAGGACGGCTCGGAGTTGGTGCGCCCGATCCGGAATTCTTCCATTTCAAAGCGGCCGTTGTACTCGACCACCGTGTCGAAGATCTGCTCCATCACGTGCGAATCGATCAGATGTCCTTGGGCCTCGACGACTTCCTGCTGCATGTCTTTTCCTCAGAATAGCGCTGAGAAAACTGGCTTGCTCGCACAACTAAAGAGTTTGTGCGGAAATGCCTGTTTGCGCTCGCGCTTGCGAGTTGTCTGGACGCCCAGACCCGGGCCGAGTACGTTGGAGGCACGCTCGCCACCTTGGAAAGCGGCATCGCCGGGGCGCTCGATGTCGCCGACGAGCATTATCTTGCGTTTTATACGAAGAGTGCACAGGTGAGGGTGCCGTTCGATCACATCAACCTCCTGGAGTACGGTCAGAAGGTAGACCGGCGGCTGGCGATGGCGGTGGTTATCTCGCCCATGTTCTTGCTGAGCAAGAAAGAAAGCACTTCGTGACGATCGGTTATGCCGATGACCAGGGTAAACAGCAGGCGCTGGTGTTTCGCGTCGACAAGAACGACATTCGAGCCACACTGGTGAGCCTGGAGGCCCGCACCGGGCTCAAGATCCAGTATCAAGACCAGAGGCGCGCAAAGCGAGCAAAGGATGAAGGCGGCTTTTCTTTTCGTATTGCTCTGGTCCGGAGACGACCTTTCGGAACAGCTCATCAGTATCAAACGCGTCTACGTGGACCGGCTCACCGGCGGTGAGACTGCGGCGCAAATGCGCGAACTCATCATCAGCAGCCTCCAGAACGCCAGGCTGTTTGTCCTGACGGAAAATCAGGAGCGCGCCGACGTCATCCTGAGGGGTGCGGCCGAAGACCTGATCTTCACGGACTCCTATGCTTCCTCCGAAGGCGTGGACGTGCGTGGCTCGGCCAGTAGCGGCACCCGTTCCAATCGCACCAGCAGTGCTGCCGCGACCAACACGGGCCGCTCCGCGAGCCTCAGCCTGGGCGAGCACGAATCGAGCAGCGTCAAGGAACGCAAGCACGAAGCTCTGGCCACGGTGCGGCTGGTGAATAAGGATGGCGATGTGATCTGGTCCACCACGCAGGAGAGCAACGGCGCAAAGTTCCGTGGGGCCAGCGCCGATGTGGCTGATAAGATCACCCGGCAACTCGTCTCCGACTGCGAAAAAGTACGGAAATCAGCCCCGCGGAATTGACTCACAAGTTCAGAAGCGCTCCGGTTGCCTTTTGTCGAACCATGGGTAGATCGCCGGCAGCACCAGAAGCGTCAGAAATGTCGAGGTCACGATCCCGCCGATAACGACGGTGGCCAGCGGACGCTGCACTTCGGCGCCGGCGCTCATGGAGAGAGCCATCGGAAGAAAGCCAAGGCTGGCTACCGCGGCCGTCATCAGCACGGGCCGCAAACGGACGAGCGTGGCCTGGTAGATGGCCGTTTCCAAAGCCTCCCCGCGGCTCCGGAGCATGCTGATGAAGGCTACCAGCACCAGGCCATTGAAGACGGCAACGCCGGAAACGGCGATAAAGCCAACGCCCGCGCTCATCGAGAACGGCATTCCGCGCAAGAGCAGCGCCAGGATTCCACCAGTCACGGCAAATGGCACACCGGTGAAAACCAACACGGCAAGCCGCCCTGAGTGGAACGCGGCAAACAGCAGCATGAAGATAAGCAGGAACGTTACGGGTACAACGATCATCAGCCGGGTACGGCCGCTCTCCAGGTGTTCCCACAAGCCACCCCACTGCATTATGTAGCCCGGTGGCAATTGCATGTTGCGCGCTACCGCGGCCTGCGCCTCCTCGACAAAGCTTCCGATGTCTCGCCCGCGCACGTTGATCTCGACTGAGATGCGGCGCTGGCCGTTCTCGCGAGCGATTTCGGCCGGACCTGTTTCGGAGCTTATCCGGGCAAGTTGGGCCAGCGGGATCTTTTGCCCGCCTGGAGCGCTCACCAGCAGGTTGCCGAAATCTTGTCTATTTTGGCGGACTGCGGGCGCCAGCCGTACCACCAGGTCAAACCGGCGAAAGCCTTCCAGCACGCGTGTTGCTTCGGTGCCGGCTATGGCGGTCTGGATGAGCTGCTGAACGTCAGCGACGTTGATTCCGTATCGGGCGATGGCGGCGCGATCGATATTCACCTGCAACATCGGCAATCCGTTTACCTGCTCGACCTTGACGTCCGCGGCGCCGGCCAGCTTTTCCACAATTCGAGCCGTTCGGTCGGCCTGTTCTCGAAGCGTGTCCAAGTTGTCTCCGAAGATCTTGATAACCAGGTCCGAGCGGGCCCCAACACCCTCGATCAGTTCCTGCATGCGAAACTCAATCGGTTGCGAAAACGAATAGGCTTGGGTGGGCACTGCCTTGAGACGGTCTACCATCTTGCTTACCAGTTCCTCGCGGACTCTTGCTGTCCTCCACTCTTCCTGCGGTTTCAGGAACACGTACGTATCTCCCATGTTGGGCCCCATCGGGTCAGTCGCAATCTCAGGCCTGCCGATACGGCTCACGACGATATTGGTCTCGGGGAACTCGCGTACGACCTGCTCGAGTGAAGTCGTCATGCGGACAGCTTCGGGCAGGGAGACGCTGGGCAGGCGCACAACATTAATCGCGATCGCGCCTTCGTCCAGCTTCGGAAGGAACTCTGCTCCGAGGAACGGGAAGAGGGCGCCGCATGCGATCACGAATAGGGCTGCACCGAGCGCGGTCAGGCGCGGATGCTGCACGGCGGCGCGAAGCAGAGGTGCATAGAATCGGCGAATGAGACGGACGGCAGGGTTGTCTGCATCAGATGCGGTCAGCCGAGGCTCCTTCAACAGAAGAGCGCATAGCGCCGGAATCAGCGTAAGGCTTAGGGCGAGCGCACCAGCCAGGGCGAAAATGACCATAAAGGCCATCGGCCGGAACATCTTGCCTTCGATGCCGGCTAGCGACACGATCGGCAGATAGGCGGCAATGATCATGATCTCACCCACCTGGCCCGCTCGTCTCACTTCAACGCTGGCATCCCGCACCACGGTGCGGCGTTCTTCAGCAGAAAGTACGCGACCGAATTCACGCCGTTTTTCCGCGAGCCGGCGGACGCAGTTCTCGACGATGATCACGGCGGCGTCCACGATGAGACCGAAATCGATGGCCCCAAGGCTCATTAGGTTGGCGGAGATACCGAAATACCGCATACCAACGATAGCGACCAGCATGGCCATCGGAATCGCGGAGGACACGATGAGACCGGCACGGATCTGAAGCAGAAAAAGAAACAGGACCGCCATGACAACGAGACCGCCCTCAATCAAGTTCCGGCTGGCCGTACGAACAGTACGGTTCACAAGCGCGCCGCGGTCGTAGAAAGGTTCTATTCTTACGCCGGCCGGCAGAGCTTTCTGGATTTGCCGAAGGCGCTCGGATACACGCTGCGCCACGACGCTGCTGTTTTCTCCCTTGAGCATCATGGCGATTCCCATAACGGTCTCGCCTTTGCCGTCACGCGTCGCCGCACCCTGGCGGATCTGGGCGCCTCGACGGACCTCCGCCACGGAACTGACATACACCGTCGTGCCCAGATGTGACGTAAGAACGACATTGCGAATCTCACCTTCGGTCTGAATCAGTCCGACTCCTCGAATCAGTTCCTGCTCGCCGCTGCGTTCCAGGTATCCTCCGCCAACGTTGATGTTGTTCTGAGCCAGGGCCTCGATGATCTGTCGCAGCGTTAGCCCGTAGCCCAAAAGTTTTGCGGGATCCACCAATACCTCATACTGCTGCTTCTCGCCGCCAAAGCTATTGACTTCGATGACCCCGGGTACTGTACGGAGTTGCGGTTTGATGAACCAATCGAGCAACGTGCGCAAATCCATCAGCGAGGATCCTCCCTGGCCCGTTGCGTCACTGACAGTGAACTGGTAAATCTCCCCCAAGCCTGTTGAGATCGGCGCCAATTCGGGAACCACGCCCGGCGGTAGATCGCGCTGCACATCACGCAGACGTTCGAGCACGAGCTGCCGCGCGGCATAAAGATCTGCGTTGTCGGGAAAGACGATTGTTACTTGTGATAGGCCGAATTGGGAGATCGAGCGGGTCTCCTCCTTGCGCGGCAGACTGCTCATCGCAACTTCGATCGGGAACGTTATGTATTGCTCCATTTCCAGCGGCGTGAAAGCCGGCGCCACAGTGTTGATCTGCACTTGATTGGTTGTCACATCCGGCACGGCGTCTATTGGCAGCCCGATCGCGGCATAAATGCCGGCGCCCACAACAGCCAGAGCCAGAAGGACCACAAAATGCCGCCATCGGATGCTCCATGCGATCAGTTGGTCCACCATAGCGGTTTATTCCTTCTCTCCTAACTTCCTGACCAGCAGAACCGACTTGAGAGCGAAAGCGCCTTTCGACACAACTGGCTCACCTTCGTTAAGTCCTCGGAGGATCTCCGTTCGGCCTTCGCTGGTGAGTCCGGCTTCAACCGGGCGGATGGAAAAGCGGTAGGGCGAACCGCGGACAAAGACGACCGATTTCCCCTCGATTGTTTGTACAGCGTCGGCGGGAACAGAAAGAGCAGCGCGTTTTGTCGATGTCGGAAACCGGATCATTGCGAGCATGTCGAGTTTCAAGCGCCCGTCGGAGTTGCTGACTTGACAGCGAACCGCCGCGGAGCGAGTCTGCGGGTCGACCAGATCACTGATCGAGACCACGCGGCTTGGGAAATGCTCTCCAGGATAAGAATCCAGTGTGATGGAAGCGGGTTGGCCCGCCCGAACCCGGCCCAAGTCCTTCTCGTAGACTTGCGCTTGAACGTAGACGCTGGATAAATCCGCCAGAGAGAACAACTCGGCGCCCGGGTCCACGACCTCGCCGTGCGCGGCTGATGTACGGATGATTACTCCGGAAAACGGGGCGCGGATAGCAGTTACCGGTGACGGATTCCCCTCCGCTTGGTTTATTCCAAAGCGGCGCAACCGGGCGCTCAATCCGGAGACCGCGCTCTCCTGTCCTCGGATTTTTTCTTCCAGGGCTTGCTCTTCCGCAAGACTAAACTCGTAGTCTTTTTGCGGGGCAGCCCCAATCTCCACCAAGCGCCGGTTGCGCTCCACCTGGCGCTGCTGTGCTGCCATCTGAATCTTGAACCTCTGGAGTTCCGACAACGCTGAGTTGTACTGTGCAGCGAGTTCGCCGGCCTCGATGGTGTCAAGTTGCGCGAGGACCTGGCCGGAGGCCACACGGTCGCCGGCCTTAACGAGCACTTCCTGTAGGCGGCCGCGGGCCAGCGGACGAACGTGCGCTACGCTGCTGTCGACCGGCTGGACGCTGCCGGTGACCTGGAGGTACTGCGTCATGGGAATGACGGCGGCCGGAGTGACCGTGACACCGGCGCGCTGTTGCGCCTCGGGTGTTAGCTCAACCGCGTTTCCTTCTGATGCTGCTTCATGCCTGCCCCCATTCGCGTTCTGCGTTTTGGTTTCTGGTAATGCGGCAGGCTTCGGTCTGGTACACGAAAGAAACGCTAGCCCGCAAACCAACAGAATGACGGTGCGCTTCATGGCAGGAGTCCTCCAGTAACCCGCTCCAGGTCAGCGAATGCCCGTGCCCCTTGCGTGCGGGCTACAAGAAAGGTGAGTTCGTTATCCGTGAGGCGG
>QHXU01000102.1 GCA_003223065.1 Acidobacteriota bacterium
GCGGTCCGTGTTGGTGCCGAGTTCCGGTCAGCGCATCGGCTTCCTGCTGAATCGCCAGCAGGATCACACGCAGTCCCGCCTCCCGCACCAACTCGCCCGCGCTTCGTTTTGCCAGCGCCAAAATCTCGACCATCGGCAACACAAGCTGCAAGCAGAGGCACCGGGCTCCCGTCCGCCCGCGGTGATGCGGACTTTCCGGAAATCGATATGCTTGCCGTCCTTTTCAAAGGATGCGTTGGCCACTTCAACAAGCCCGCTGCGGGTCATCGCGCCGAGCAGTTCCTCACAGCTCCGCCGGTCGAGACCGCCTCCTGCGAAGACCTGGCCATCGCTTTTCTTCAGGAACTCCAGGATGTGCACGATGTTTTCTTGCTCCTGTGCGTTCGCGTGCCGAAGCGTCGCGCGATGGTCGCGCCCGGATTGCAGAAGTCGCAAACTCCGCAGCGCTGGTGCGAATCCGCGGTGTCGCCGAAATACCTCACTAGCGCCAGCATGCGGCAAGAGGCAACCTCGCAGTAGGAGAGCATCTTCTCGAACTGCGCTATTTTGTGCTCACGCTGCGCCCCATAGGACGCGCACCACTCCTCTGTCCCGCGGCTCAAGTTCTCGGCGTAATCCACGATAGCGCCACCATGATTGCGTAAATGAAATGCAAGCCACTGGTTTCCCCCAATGGACGAGGTAGCGTGGTTTGTCCGCCCGCCACAGAGACCGGCAGAGTTCTTGGTCGAGGTATTCCTTCAGCGGAAAATACGGATCGTGCGGCTGCACAAGTGCGTTTCTAGCAGCCACGGCCGGGATTCCGGAAAAGCGCCGCAGCTTTCGTTTTTCATTCGATTCTTGGCTGGCTTGCCAATGTCAAGCTAGGCAGCGTGCTGTCCGATGTATTTGGTGTTTCCGGTCAACAGATGTTGGAGGCCCTGTTGGAGGGACGTGGCAGCGTACAGGAGATTGCGGACATGGCGCGCCAGAAGGCACGCCAGAAGATTCCGCAGATCATCGCATCACTGACCGGACATCGTCTAAGTGAGCATCACCGGTTCATGATTCGAATGAGTCTGGAGCATCTGCGCATGCTGGAAAGGCAGATCATCGCTCTCGACGAAGAGGTCGTCAAGCGGGTTGATTCCCTCGGACTGGAACGTCTCCTAAACCTGTTGCAGACAATCCCGGGCCTGGGACATGATTCGGCGGTCGCGATCCTGGCCGAAGTAGGCCCGGACATGAATCAGTTCCCCACAGCCAAGCAACTGAGTTCCTGGGCGGGCGTGTGTCCCGGCAACAAGAGGAGTGCAGGAAAGGACTTTCGCGGTCACACGACTCGCGGAAACCGGTGGCTGCGGTCCACGCTCACCGAATGTGCCTGGGCCATATCGAGGTCGAAGGATTCCCCGCTGCGGGATAAGTTCTGGCGCTGGGCGGTGGGTGGCAAGAAGAAGGCGGTAGTAGCAGTCGCCCACGGACTTCTGCTCCAGGTGTACCAAGTCTTGCGAACCCAGCGGCCTTTGGGCGAAGCATTGTCACCACCACTCGACGAGAAGCGCAGAAAGCGGATCATCCGCCATCCCCTCCGCTGCCTGGGTCGGCTCGGAACCTCGACAGGGCCGAATATAACGGCGGAGCAATAATAGACCACGAAGCGCCGCGTGAGCGGCGGTTTGTGGCGGTCCCAAAGTAGACCACCACACTTTTTAGTTCCAGAACATTACAGGGTAGTTGTGTTTGTGGGACACCGGGGAGGTGTACAAGGTGGAAGTGTATGCACGCGTAAGACGAGCGGTACAAGTGGACGGCATGAGCATCCGGCAGGCGGCGCGTGACTTCGGTCTGGCGCGGAAGACCATCCGGAAGATGCTGCAGTTTTCGTTGCCGCCGGGCTATGAACGGAAGAAACCCATCCAACGTCCCAAGCTGGGGCCGTGGTTGGGGATCATCGACCAGATCCTGGTGGACGACCGGTCGCAACCCAAGAAGCAGCGGCACACTGCCAAGCGCATCTGGGACCGGCTGAAGGCTGAGCACGCTTTCAGCGGCGGCTATACCGTGGTGAAGGATTACGTGCGCCAGGCGCGGCTCCGGCACAAGGAGGTGTTTGTGCCGTTGGTTCATCCGCCGGGAGACGCGCAAGCTGATTTCGGAGAAGCCCTGGTGGTGATCGCCGGCAAGGAGCAAAAGGCGCACTTTCAGTGTATGGATCTGCCGCATTCCGATGACTCGTTCGTGGTGGCGTTTCCCGCCGAGAACACCGAGGCGTTCCTGGAAGGGCACACGCAAGCGTTCGCTTACTTCGGCGGCGCGCCGCGGACCATCTTATATGACAACACCCGCATTGCGGTGAAAGAGATCACCGGCGACGGTGAACGCAAACCCACCGAGGCCTTCAGTGCATTGCAATCGCACTATTTGTTCGCGGCGAAATTCGGGCGCCCTGGAAAGGGCAACGACAAAGGGAACGTGGAAGGGCTGGTGGGCTACGCCCGGCGCAACTTCCTGGTTCCGGTGCCGCGCGCGGCCACTTGGGAGGCACTGAATGCCCATTTGCTGGAAGAATGCCGGAAGCGGCGGGAGCGCAAGTTGTGGGGGCACACCCAAACCATCGCCGAGCGGTTCGAACGGGATCGGGAGCAGTTACTGCCCCTGCCACCGGCGCCGCTGGAAGCCTGCCAGAAACGAACCACGCGCGTCAGTTCGCAGGCGTTGGTGCGATACGAGACCAACGATTACTCAGTGCCTGTGGAATACGGACACCGACAGGTGTTGGTGAAAGCCTTCGTGTGGGAGGTAGTGATCTGTGCTGCCAGCGAGGTGATCGCGCGGCATCCCAGAAGCTACGACCGGGAGGAGATGATTTTCAATCCGCTGCACTATCTGGCGCTGTTGGAGCAGAAGACCAACGCGCTGGATCAAGCTGCGCCGCTGGCCGGCTGGCAGTTGCCGGAGGAGTTTGTAGAGTTGCGGCGGCAGATGGAAGCGCGGCTGGGCAAACGTGGCCGGCGGGAATACGTGCAGGTGCTGCGACTGTTGGAGACGTTTTCGCTTGCGGAGGTGGCCGCCGCAGTCCGGCAAGCGCTACGCTTTCCCGCCATCGCCTTCGATGCCGTGAAGCATCTGCTGCTGTGTGCCCTGGAGCGGCGTCCGCCCAAACTGGATCTGGAAAACTATCCGCATCTTCCCGTGGCAGAGGTGGCGTTGACCCGAGCCGTCGACTACCAGGTGTTGCTTGGGGAGGCTGTCTAATGGACACGCCGCAAGTGCTGCTGGAGCATTATCTAAAGCAGCTCCGGCTACCGACCATGCTGCGGGAGTATCCCAAACTGGCCGAACAGTGCGCCAAAGAATCCGCCACCTTCGAACAGTTTCTGCTGCGCTTAGTCGAACAGGAGATGCTGGACCGGGAGCGGCGCGCGACCGAACGGCGGATCAAAGCGGCGAGGTTTCCGGTTTCGAAGAGTCTGGAGACGTATGACTTCCTGGCCCTCCCCTCATTAAATAAAAAGCTGGTGGTGGAGTTGGCCCGCTGCGAGTGGATCGGCCGGCGCGAGAACGTGCTGGCTCTGGGGAACTCGGGCACCGGCAAAACCCACATCGGCCTGGCGTTGGGATTGGCCGCATGTCAGCAGGGCTTTCGGGTGCGCTTCACCACCGCCGCGGCGCTGGTGCATGAGCTGATCGAGGCGCGGGACGAGAAGCGTTTGCTCCGGTACCAGAAACATCTGTCCAAGCAGGAACTCCTGATTGTGGACGAGCTGGGCTTCGTGCCGCTGTCCAAGACTGGCGCCGAAATGCTGTTCGAAGTCTTCAGTCAGCGCTACGAACGGACTTCCACGCTGGTGACCAGCAACCTGCCCTTTGCCGAGTGGACCGAGGTGCTGGGCTCGGAGCGTCTGACTGGCGCTCTGCTGGATCGGCTCACCCACCATGTTCACATCCTGGAACTGAACGGGGACAGCTTCCGCCTCAAGACCAGCAAAAAGAAGAAGGACTCCGGATCTTCCTAGAGTCGAGCCGGGCCTGGATGCGCCCGCGATGGGAGGCGGCTTCCGCTCCGCCCTAAACGCGCCGCCCTAACGGGCGACGCAGGGCTCCGCTCCAGCCGCCCCCCATCGCACCAGGAATAACTGGCTAAAGAAGGAAGAAGTGGTCCCCTTTTCCTCCGCCCCGGTGGGAAACTTTCATTCCGCCCTTGACAACGGATCTGCGAAATGGCCGGATACACGCGCTCCGAGCTGTTGGGCACGCCGTTTAATACTTACTTCACCGAGCCGGAGCATGCGCGCGCCGGAGTGCAGCGGACGTTCGAGGTCGGATATGTCACCGAGTATGCTCTGACGCTCATCGGACGATCGCGGAAGCGGTCGCAAGTATCTTTCAACGCTTCCGTGTTCAAAGACCCGAACGGGAATACGCGCGGTATCTTTGCTTCCGCTCGCGACATTACGGATCGCGTTCGTCTGGAAGAACAATTGCGCGAACAACAGACCTACCTGCGAGGTTTGATCGAATCCTCCGTGGATGGTTTGATTACAGTCGATCCAGAAGGGTTTATTACGGATCTTAACGAGCAAATGTGCCGCATGTCGGGCTACAGCCGTGAAGAACTGATCGGCTCGCCGTTCAAACAATACTTTACGGAGCCGGCCCACGCGGACACCGGCGTAAAGAGAACGTTCGCCGAGGGCATGGTTACCAGTTATGAGCTGGTGCTACGGTCCAAGACCGGCCGCAAGGCGACAGTTTCGTTTAACGCCTCCGTGTTCCGATCGGCGGACGGAAGGATCCAGGGAATCTTCGCCTCGGCGCGTGATATTTCTGAACAGGCCCGGCTGCAGACCCAGGTTGTCGAACAGCAGGCGTACAACCGCTCGCTGATCGAAGCTTCGGCGGACGCTCTTTTCGCGATTGCGCCGGACGGCAGCATCCTGGATGTGAACGAAGAGGCCACTCGACTCACCGGATATTCGCGCAAGCATCTGGTCAACTCGAAATTCGGGCCGTATTTCACAGAGTCCGAGCGCGCCGCCCGCGGGGTTCAGCAGACTTTGGCTGAGCGGCGGGTCATCGGATATGAACTGACCCTGATTACACGCTTCGGGAGACGAATCACGGTGTCGTTCAACGCGGGCGTGTTCACGGATGCAGCGGGAAAGCCCCTTGGCGTGCTGGCCGCGGCCCGCGATATTACCGCACAAAAACAGCTCGAAACCCAGCTACGAGACTCGCAATTCTACACGCGATCCCTGATCGAATCCACCATAGACGCGCTCATGACTACCGACCCCCTCGGAATCATTACCGACGTCAACGAACAGATGAAGACTTTGACGGGTTACTCTCGAGAAGAGCTTATCGGGTCGCCGTTTAAACAGTATTTCACCGATTCGGGCCGGGCCGAGCAAGGCGTCCTGACAGTATTACGCGAAGGCCGTGTGACGGATTACGATTTGACCGCACGAGCCAAGGAAGGGCGTGAAACTGTGGTCAGCTACAACGCCACTACATTTTATGATCAGGACGGCAAGCTGCAGGGCGTATTTGCCGCCGCCCGCGACGTTTCGGAACGCAAGAGATTTGAACAGGCTCTGCAGGAAAAGAATCTCGAACTTGAAAATGCGAATCTTGCGAAGGACCGGTTCCTCGCTTCGATGAGCCATGAGTTGCGCACGCCGCTGACCGCAATCATTGGGTTTACCGGAATCTTGCTGATGGAGGCGCCGGGCCCGTTGACCGCTGACCAGGAAAAACAACTGCAAACGATTCAATCCAGCGCCAAGCATCTGCTTTCCTTAATTAACGACCTTCTCGACCTGGCCAAGATCGAGTCGGGGAAGGTGGAGATTAATCTCGAGCGTGTGATCTGCCAAAACCTACTGGATGAGGTGGAGGGAGCGCTTCGCCCCCTTGCGGAACAGAAGGGCCTTGTCTTTGTCAGCAGGCTTCCCGAGGGGCCGCTCGCGGTGCGAACCGACCGGAGGGCGTTCCAGCAAATTGTTCTCAATCTCTGCAACAACGCGATCAAATTCACCGATCATGGCGAAGTGCGCCTGGCGCTGGCAAGGCGCAACGTGAAAGGGCGCGGGTTCGCGGAAATCAGTGTGGAAGACACCGGTGTCGGGATCCGGGGGGAGGACCAGGCCCGGCTTTTCCAGGCTTTTGAACAGGTAGGTGGCAAGCGGCACACCGAGGGGACGGGCCTCGGGTTGTACTTGAGCCAAAAGCTTGCGGCTCTGGCTAGCGCGACCATCGAATTCCGAAGCGAGTTTGGCAAAGGGAGCCGCTTCGCGCTGATTGTACCCGGAGATTAGGAGAGTGTAATGGCGCTTCGAATCCTTGTGATTGAGGACCACCCGGCCATCCTGGAAATGATCCGGTATCTGCTGCAGGCCTACGGCCACACGCCCCTGTTGGCCGCCGACGGCGCGGAAGGCCTGCAAACAGCCGAGCGCGAACTGCCGGATTTGATTTTGTGCGACATTCAACTTCCCGTCATGGATGGGTACGAGGTTGTTCTGAATCTGAAGAGGAATCCCCGGCTGGCGCCGATCCCCGTCATTGCTCTCACGGCTTTCGCTATGGTGGGTGACCGCGATCGTGTACTTGCGGCAGGTTTTGACGGGTACATGGCTAAGCCGATTTCGCCACAGACGTTCGTTGCAGAAGTAGAAACCCACGCCGGATATTTACGCGGAAGACCAGTCCAGCCTGCCTTGCAGAGTCCACGCCAGGCCGCGCCGATTCAGGAACCGCGCCGGAAGCCCCTGGTCGAAACCAGGCGGCCGACGATCCTGGTCATCGATAACGTGGCAGCGAATCGGGATTTGGCAAAACACGTGATCGAGGCCGCCGGCTACCGGGTGCTCATCGCCCGGAACGTGGACGAAGCGCTCGTGCTCGCCAAGGAAACCACTCCCGATTTGGCGCTTTGCGATTTGCACATGCCGGGCAAGGACGGAAACGACTTCATACGAGCTATTCGAGCGGATGCCATTCTGGGCTCGTTGCCTATTGTGATCATTTCCGCTTCGGTATACCCGGAGCGTGACTCCCAGAGCAGTCTGGATCTGGGCGCGAGCAGGTATTTGCAACGCCCGGCCGATCCGCGGATCATCTTAAACGAGATTGCGTCTTGTCTGTCCTCACAAAGGGACGCGAAGATGATTGGCGGGGGGGCGGCAAACCGGAGGGGTGAAGCTTGGCAGTAATTTTAGTGGTGGATGACCGCGAGCTGAACCGCGAATTTCTTGTCACCCTGCTGCGATACCGCGGACATGAACTGATGGAGGCGTCGGAAGGTTGTCGATCGCACGGACATCCGCGCCGGATCTCATCATTTCAGACATTCTCATGCCCGCGATGGACGGCTACGAATTCGTACGCCAGCTTCGTGGGGATCCCCGTACCGCCAAGATCCCCGTGGTTTTTTTAGCGCCCATTACCTGGAGCGGAAGGCGCGTGCCCTGGCTACCCGGTGCGGTGTAAGGCACATTATCCAGAAGCCCGCGGTACCTACGGAAATACTTAGAATCGTGGATGAGGAATTGGGAATCCGGAAGGCGCCTCCGCCGCAGGCTCCGACTGAAGAACTCAACGCCGCCCACCTCCGGCTGATAACGGACAAGCTGGCAAAGAAAAACGACGACCTGGCCCTTGTAAACGGGCGGCTTTCGGCCCTCATCGAGACTTTAAGTACCGGCCCGGATCCGATCCTGCTGGGCGAGGCTACATCCAAAGCGGCCCGGCTTATCATAGGCGCTGTTTATGCCGGCATTCGAACCTCGGATGCAATCAGGCCCGGAACCGCGCATTTTTGGTACAGCGGGCTGGATCCTGAGGAGGCTGCGAAGCTTGCGAAGGCCTCGCCCTGGGACGGTGTGATCGGCGAAATTATAGAGAAACAAACCAGCCGGCGCATTCGCAATCCGAACGGCGACCCCACGGCCCTCGGCCTCACCGCCGCTCATCCGCCGGTTACTTCGTTTATCGGTGTGCCCATCGTGTCGCGCGGCCGCGCTTACGGCTGTCTATTCGCCTCGAACAAGCTGGGAGGCGAAGAATTCAGCGACGAAGACGAACGGCTTGCGACCTTGTTGGCCGGCCATTTCGCAACCGCGTATGAAAACTCGTGTCTATACGTCGAGGCTAGTCTTCATGCGAAGGAATTGGAGCAGGAAAACGCGCGGAGGCGGCGCGCCGAAGAAGAGATGCATGCCAGCCAGGATCGAATCCGCTTGATCCTGGATTCGACGGTGGAAGCAATCTATGGTCTGGATCTTGACGGAAACTGCACCTTTTGTAATCGGGCGTGCGTACGCCTACTTGGGTATGAAGATCACGCTGACCTTGTCGGTAAACATCTGCATAGCCTGATCCACCATACCCGCGCCGACGGATCGGCTTATGCAGTCGAAGACTGCAATATCTACAAGGCCTACCTAAAAGGCCAACCGGTTTATGCGAACGACGAGGTTCTCTGGCGGGCGGATGGAACGAGTTTTCCGGTGGAGTACTGGTCTCATCCGATTATCAGCCAGGGCTCTGTCGTCGGCTGCGTCGTGTCTTTCCTCGACGTCACCGAGCACAAGCGTCTGGAAGAGAAGTTCCGGCAATCCCAGAAGATGGAGGCCGTGGGCCAGCTTGCAGGCGGGATCGCACACGACTTCAACAACCTGCTAACGGTGATTATCGGATACTCCAAACTCCAGTTGGCAGATGCTACGCCCCAAGACCCGTCATACCACCGCCTTCAAGAGATTCAAAACGCTGCCGAGCGCGCGGCCGACTTAACCGGGCAGTTGCTGGCATTCAGCCGAAAACAGGTCCTGCAGCCACGGGTGATCAACCTTGGGGACACTCTTCGGAATATGGACCAGATGATTCGCCGCCTGATCGGGGAACATATCGTAGTCTTGACCACGGTTGATGATCGTTTGGGCCAGGTAAAGATTGATCCGATTCAAGTGCAACAGGTAGTTTTGAATCTGGTCGTGAATGCCCGGGACGCAATGCCGCACGGAGGCAAACTCACCATCGATGTAATAACTCAGGAGATCGACGAAGCCTCGGGCCGGCTCCATAATATTCCAGCCGGTAAGTATGTGATGGTTAGCGTCAGTGATAACGGGCACGGCATGACGCCCGAAGTTCGGCGGCGCGTGTTCGAACCATTCTTTACGACAAAGGAAGTCGGGCTCGGGACCGGACTTGGGCTGGCAACGGTACACGGCATTGTGCAGCAGAGCGGCGGTCACATTTGCGTGTATAGCGAGCCCGAAATGGGGACGACGTTCAAGATCTTGTTTCCGATGGTGGATGAACCTGTTCCTGAACCGCAGAGAGCTCTGCCGGCGCCACGTAACTACAAGATGATCCGCCAGCCGCGGACCATTTTGGTTGTAGAGGATGATCCCAATCTGCGCGACTTGGCTCAGGAAGTCTTGACCTCGGCCGGATATCACGTGTTATCGGCCGAAAATGGAAAACAGGCGTTTCGAATTGCCGAGGAACACGCCGGGCCAGTTGCATTGCTCCTCACGGACGTAGTTCTGCCGGAATTGGGCGGCAAAGAGATTGCGAGACGTCTGACCTTGCTTCGGCCAGATATCAGAGTATTGTTCATGTCCGGATACTCCGGAAACGCGATTTCGCGAAGCGGGACGCTCGATCCGGCAGTGGATTTCATTCAAAAGCCGTGGACACCAGACGCGCTGTGCGAAAAGATTCGAGCAGTACTAGAGACCCGGTCATCTATCCAGCGGATTCTGGTGGTTGATGATGAGGCGGGGATTCGCAACTGGCTCGCTGAAATCCTGGAAGCAGCCGGGTACCGCGTGTTTCTGGCGCAAAACGGTCATGAAGGCAGAGCGCTGGCCCAAGTGCATTCCGTAGACCTGGTGATCACTGATCTCGTGATGCCCGATGTGGAGGGGCTCGAGATGATCCGGGCGATAAGGAAAGATCATCGCGACCTCAAGATCATCGCAATGTCCGGTATGTTCGGCCCGAGTGTTCTGAGGGCTGCCGAGATTCTCGGCGCTCACACAGCATTGACCAAGCCGCTGACAGCCGAAACCGTTCTTGATTCCATTCGCAGTCTGTAATTAGTCTGGCTGGCGTTACGATTGCTACTACGCATGAGTGAGGCGACTGCCTGACATGGAACTGTCGCCGCTGCAGTCCCATGCGCAGAACATCTCAAAGAGTCAACGTACAACAATTTGAGATTCCGTCTCAGAAATGTCCAGTCCACGTGATTGGGTTCCTAGTCGCGAGCGACCCGAAATAACCATCGATACAACAAGCTGGCGATTCAAGGCTCCATATTTACGAATGGCAGGCCACTTGCCCATTAATAGTCGTCTGAAGGCGTTTGGATAACAAAGGCACGACAGACACAAACCACAATAGGAGAAGAATCACGTGTTTAGATTGAAAGTTTTTTCGGCAATTTGCCTTGGCGCACTGAGTACCGGAGTAGCACTGGGATCGAGCACCGCTACGTCGAACATGTCCGCCTCGGCGAGTGTTACAAACAACTGCACCATCAGCGCCGGTGCGCTGGCTTTTGGCGCTTACGATCCGGTCTCAGCGAACAAGACTGGCGATCAACCGGGAACCGCAACACTGGCCGTTGACTGCACGAATGGAGCTTCGGCCGTAATCACGCTCGGCCAGGGCGCCAACGCCGATACCGGCTCTACCGATGCGGCGCCGCTTCGCCGGCTGAAGGCCGGGAGCGATTATCTGAGCTATACGCTGTGGCAGGATTCGGGACGCACGACGACTCCCTGGGGTAACACCGCGGGCACTGGCGAAGAGTATGCCGGGGTCGGGACATCGGAGAACGTTTCCGTTTACGCGGCCATCTCGGGCGCACAAACGTCGGTTCACGCTGGAAGTTTCGCGGACACAGTGGTCGCCACAATCACCTTTTAGTCGATGACAAAGCATCCTCTACTTATCTCCCGGGGGCTGCTCATGCTGACGGGCGGATTCTCGATGCTTCAGGCCGGCTCTTACATGGTCAAGCCGGTTCGCATCGAGCTGTCCGCCCGGCAACTACGCACCACCATCCAGATTCAGAATCTGGGTAATGAAGCGACTACCATCCAGGCCCGCGTCGTCGCCTGGAATGCAAAAGGTCTCGAAGAGGTTTTGTCGGAGAACGATGAGATCCTGCTCAATCCGCCCATTTTTACCATTGCCGCGGGACGGGAACAGTCCATGCGCCTGGGGCTTCGGCAGCCGAAACCGGCTACAGTTGAGCTGACCTACCGCCTTATTCTCGAAGAAGTACCGCCGCCTCCAAGACCCGAATTCACGGGGGTCAATACAGTTTTGAAGATCAGCGTACCGATTTTCGTCAAACCCGCCATGCCCGCGCCCCAGTTGACGTGGACAGTAAAACACATTTCCGACAAGGAATTACAGCTGGCGGTAGAGAACCAAGGGAATTCACACGTTCAGATAAAACAAATCGCCGTCACAGGCGCCGATCGAAGCGAGCCGGATTTTGTCAAGAATACGTCGACATATGTGTTGAAGACCGGCCGTAAGGAGTGGGTGATCCGTGATGCCCATCTCGCAGGCGCCGGGCGATTCCTGGTCCAAGCTCGCACTGACAACGGAGAGATTCGTGAGACATTGTCGCCGGACAGGCCGTAGCCGCGCTTTCCTCAGAGTGCTGTGTGCGTTCCTTGGCCCTGCATTGTTGGTATCGGCGCAGGATAGCGCTGCCACAGAAACCCTGCTGAGCGTGCGGGTAAATGGAAAACAGATCAGCGAGGCGGAGCCCGTCCTCCGGGACGGCCCGTCTCGCTGGTTCGTTACGGCATCCGTGTTCCGTAGTGCGCGCTTGCGTCTGCCAAAAGCGTTGCCCGTGCGGGTCTCGGGCCTTGAATATTATCCGCTGGACGCGATTTCCGGAATACAGATCAGGCTGGATGATGGGGCTCAAATGCTGGATATCATCGCGCCAGCTTCCGCCTTCCTCAATACTGCCCTGGTTGGGGTAGACCGGAAGAGCGTGGTGGCCACACGTCCGGAGCCGGGGTTATTCCTCAATCACGACTTTCAGATGACCAGCGGTACGGGCCGGCAACAATTGTCGGGGATCGTGGAAGGCGGCTTGTTCAGCGGGTTGGGAGTGTTCACCACTCAATACGCCGGGCGCGACCTGACGAATCGCGTCGCTCCACTGCGGCTCTCAACCCAGTTCTTCCGCGACTTCCCGGAACACATGAGTACGCTGACCATTGGCGATACGATAAGCGAAGGTTCGCCCTGGGGCAAGCGGATTTATTACGGAGGCATTCGTTGGGCCAGCAAATTCTCAACACAACCGAACTTCATTCCTACCGCCCTCCCGAGCCTCTCCGGGCAGGTCGCCCAGCCCTCCACGGTGGATATTTACGTTGACAACGTGCGGCGGCTCAGCCAGCCCGTGGATCCCGGACCTTTCGCGATCCGGGACATACCGGTAATCTCCGGGCAGGGCGAAATTCGCATGGTCGTTACGGATGTCATGGGACGGCAGCAGGTGATCTCGGAATCATACATTCGATCAAACCAGCTTCTAAGAAAGTCTGTGACTGAATTCGCGTACGAAGCCGGCAGTCCGCGTTTGCAGTACGGAGTGAAGAGTAACGCGTACAGCTCAGTCTTCGGCGCCGCGACATACCGGAGGGGCATTACGAACAAGCTGACGATCGAGGGCGGCGGTGAGGTCCAGCCGGACAGTGAAACCGCCGGAATCGGGGCAGTGTACGGCCTGCGCGGGTTGGGCCTTGTATCGGCAGGTGTGGCAGGCAG
>QHXU01000103.1:0-521 GCA_003223065.1 Acidobacteriota bacterium
CGTCTTCGCCACATCTCAGAGTCTGCTTCGCGCCCCAGAATGTGCATGATTTCAGCGGTCTGCGATTCCATCAGGTCGAGGAGCGAATTCAGGCACACCGGATTGAAATGGATTATGTCAACGCTGAACGGGCCGAAGCGGTTCGAAGGGTCGAAGCCCGATTCGCGCATCGACCGGTCACCCTTGTAGAACAGCGGTGTGAGCTGATCGGTTTTTCGGTCGTAATATTGCCTCACGTCGTAATCGGGGACCTGGTGCGTGCGGAAATACTCGCGGACTAATTCGTAATGCGTCCGTCCTTGCGCATCGCGCTCCGCTGCGACCACCTCCGGAGCCGGACCGTCGCCCAGGTCGAAGTACCGGCTCAATCCGGTCTCAGGCGTCGAGTGCGGCTCGCTGGTCCAGTAACGATGGTATTTGTCGATGGCCGGCACGGCGTCTTCGAGCCATTTGCGGTCCCTCGTCCGGCCGTAGACCCCAAGCAGCATCTCGGTAAGAAACGGGGGCTGGGAGCGGGTCAG
>QHXU01000103.1:556-22756 GCA_003223065.1 Acidobacteriota bacterium
AGTAGCATCTCGGTAAGAAACGGGGGCTGGGAGCGGGTCAGATAGTAAGTGCGATTCGCGTTCAGAATCTTGCCGTACTCGCGGATCTCGTAAAGAGCGTTGTCCGCCATGTCCTTCGCCAACTCGAGTTCACCGTCGCGCAGAAGCCCGACCTGAATGAAATAACTGTCCCAGCCATACATCTCGTTGAATCGCCCGCCGGGGACGACATACGGCCGGGGAAGGTACAACAGGCCCTGGCCGCGAACCTGAGCCGGATCCTCCGGAAGTTTCCTGATTTCAATATTCGGGAGATCTACGGCTTTCTCGGGAAGATCCGCGCTGCGCGAGACGTAAACCGGCCATCGGCCATCCGCGGCCGGGCGAAACTTAGGATCGGGGGCTGCCGATGCAAGGTCTTGATTCGACCGCGTCAACACGCGCCATGTTTGCTTGATGTAGTCGAGTATAGGGGGCGGCTGCGCGAGAGCGACGAAACAGAGCAGGAGCGTACACATGCATCGCCGGAGCATAGATCCTCGCTAACACTTTGAGCTTATCTCGCCGCGGAGCCCGGGACCTTGGCCGCTGATTCCGGCTGTGACGACGGTTTTCGCGACTTGAGATATTGAAGGATCACTGGCAGCACACTGAGCAGCACGATCAGAATCACCACTTTTTCGAAATTCCGGCGCACCACCGGTATGCCGCCCAGATTATAGCCAGCGAGTGTCATGGAGAGCACCCAACCGAGGCCGCCGAATACATTGAAGGAGAGAAAACGACGGTACTGCATCCGTCCAACGCCCGCCATGAACGGCGCGAACGTGCGCACGATCGGCACGAACTTCGCGTAAATCAGCGTCTTTCCGCCGTGTTTCTCATAAAACGCCTGCGTGCGCGCGACGTATGCCTGCTTGAACAGACGCGAGTCCGGACGCCGGAAGATGCGGGGGCCGGTTCTGTATCCGAGAAAATATCCGCTCTGGTCACCCAACACCGAAGCCGCCACCAGAAGCGCGCAGATCTGGACGATATTCAATTCGCCTGCCCCGGCCACCACACCCACCGTAAACAGCAGCGAATCGCCGGGCAGAAACAAGCCGACCAGCAGCCCTGTTTCGGCGAACACGATTCCCGCAAGCAGCGCGTATCCGAGCCAACCTGTGATGACCTGCGAAAGCAGATAGATCAGGCGATCCGGATCAGTAAGACTCCGCCAAACCTCGAGTAGGAAACTGGTCATCAGCGCTGGCGGAAGGACGCCGCCAGCCGCTTGACTGTGTCGCGGTGGATCTTCACCTTCCCTTCCGAGGTGAGGCGCGTGAGCACACTATCCATCAGCAGATCGTTAACCGCCCTGGCCTTTTTCGACTTGATCGATTGCAGCACGCTCTCACGTTCCTGCGCCAAATTCGCCAGATCGACGGACTTCTTATCGATCACCTTGCAAACGACGTTGCGGCCCTGGACCATTACCGGTCCGAAGATCGTGCCGACCGGTTTCGTGAACGCGTCCTCAATGAGACCGGCCGGACCGAGGCCCTCCACCGAATCACTGTGGCCGAACTCAGCCGGTGTCGTTACTTCAAGTTTCATGGACTTGGCGACCTTTTCCATGTCGGCGCCCGCCTTTAGCTTGTCAGCCGCTTCCTTGGCGCGGTCGCCGGCGATGACCTGCGATTTATCCGAGATCACGCGCTCGCGCACCTGGCTCTCGACTTCGCTGAACTCCGCCGGACGAGCGGGAGTCCGGTCATTCAGCACAACCACCGCAAGCCGGTTCGCCGGAAGCACCAGGACTGGAGAAACGTCGCCCTTCTTCATGGCCGCCAGCGCATTGTCGATCTCCGGCGCGACACCGAGTGTGGGAATCGCTTCGCCGGCCGAAGCCTTGGGGACCGTCACCAGCTCCGCATCGAATTGCTTGGCGACCTGGGCGGCTGAGCCCGGCGCCTTCTGCAAGGCTTCGTGTATCTGATCGCCGAGCGATTGCATTTTTTCGCCGACTTGCTGCTTCTTCATCTGGTCAGCCAAACCCGCTTTTACTTCGTCAAACGGCTTCACGCGCGCCGGCTCTTTGTCCGTCACCTGGATGATGTGGTAGCCGAATTCGGTGGTGACCACGCCACTCATTTCGTTCGGTTTGAGCGAGAACGCGACCTTTTCGAATTCCGGCACGGTCTGGCCGCGCACGATCCAGTCCAAATCGCCGCCCTTTTGCGCGGAGACGGTGTCGTCGGAATATTTTTTGGCCAGCGCCGCGAAATCGCCGCCGTTCTTCAGCTGCTTGAGAACATCCTCGGCCTTGGCTTGGAGCTGCTTCTTCTCCGAATCCGGCTTTCCCATGGTCTTGATCAGGATGTGGCGCACTTTTATGCGTTCGGGCATGCGGAAGTTGTCCATCGAAGCTGAATACGCTGCACGAAGCTGGGCGTCGGAAACAACCAGGGACTGCTCGACCTTGGCCTGGTCCACCACCACGACATCGAACGAACGTTTTTCCGGAATCGTGTACTGGGCTCGGTTGGCCTCGAAGATCTTCTGCATTTCTTGCGGATCAGGCTTGATCTGGTCGCGGAACTTGGCGGGCGGGAAGGCGATGTATTGAATCTTTGCCTTCTCGTTCTTGCGGACCAGCTCGTCGTCCACTTCTTTCGGGGTGACCACCAGGCCCTGGAGCGCTACGTTCTGGAGCTTGCGCAGCAGCAACTGCCTCCGCATCTCATCGATCACCTGTTGCGTGGTCATGCCTTGCTGCGCCAAGGTCAGTTCGAATTGTTCCTTCGAAACGAGCGTGCCGTTTTGGAAGAACTGCGGGAATTCCGACATCAGTCCGGTAAGCACTTCGTCGTCGGAAACCGTGAGCCCCAGGCGCTCGGCCTCGTAAATGGTAGCGCGCCTTCGGACTTCCTCATCGACCATCTGAGGCAGGTAGACCTCGAGCATCTCGCGCGGCATCTGGCCGCTGCGGGTGATCCGGTCGATTACCTGCTGGACTTCCTGCACGGTCAGCTTGTCGCCGCCGATATCGGCAAGGACGGAATCCTCGTTTGACGACCGTGTGCTACTCCCGTAACCGGGGATCAAGTAGGTGACCATAGACAGGGCCACCAGCGTCAGCAGACCTCCGAGCAGATATCGGACAGCCTTAGCCCGGCTGCGGAAGAGATTGAACATAGAACCTACTCTAGGATGGAAATTCCTGAATACAGTATAGCGCAGCCGCTTTGTGGCAATTCCTAATGGACTCCGAGCATGCGCAAGAAATCATTTCAATTCCGCCATCTCTCCCAGCGCGCACTCTTCATGGATCGCCCGCACGGCGCGCTCCAGCCCGTCGCGATGGATCACGATGGCGATGGTCAGTTCGCTCGAACCCTGGGCGATGGCGATGATGTTGATCTTCTGGCGGGAGATGGCGGTGAAAATGCGGCCCGCGAGCCCGGGCGTCCCGCGCATCCCCTCACCCACCACCGCGATCAGGCCGACGCTCGAGTCAACCTGGATCGGCTTCAAGTAGCCGTGAGCCAATTCGAGCGAGAGGCTTTCCTCCAGGTACTCCGTGACGCGATCCAGCTCTGACTGCCGGACCAGGAAACAGAAGTTCTGGCGGTAACTGGAACTTGTGATGGCGAGCACCTCGACGTTGGCGCGGGCTAGCGCGCCCAGCGCGCGCGCCATCACTCGCGTGCCGCTCAGCGCGGAGTTGGCGGGCTCGATAGAGACCAGCGCTACGTCGGGCATCGAAGTCACGGCGCGCGGCCCTTGCGCCGCGCCGGTTCGCGACACAATGCGAGTGCCGCATTTCTCCGGCGCGAAGCTGTTCTTGCTCCATACCGGGATCTGGCGTTCTACCAGCGGCGCCAGGGTCCTGGGATGCAGTACCTTCGCGCCGTTGTAAGCCAGTTCGGCGGCCTCATTGTAAGTCACGGAATCGAGCACGCGAGCATCAGAGACCAGCCGCGGATCACCTGTCATGATGCCGTCGACATCGGTCCAGATCCACAGCTCGCTGGCATCGAGAGCGGCTGCCAGAATGGACGCCGAAAAATCCGATCCTCCCCGGCCAAGCGTGGTGGGTCTGCCGTCGGCCGTCGAGCCGTTGAAGCCGGTCACCACCGGCAGCACGCCCGCATCGAGCAGCGGACGGATCACCTGTGCAGCGCGCTCGCGGGTGGGCTCCATCAGCGGAGTCGCGTTACCGAAGACGGTATCCGTGGTGATCACATCGGCTCCATTGATCGCCTCGGCGCGAACGCCTTCGGATTCGAGGAACTCGGCCATCATCAACGCGGACAGCCTCTCGCCAATCGCTACTGCTTCGTCGATCGAACGCGGAGGGCGCTCGCCGAGCATCATCATGCCTTTGGCGATGCGGGAGAATTCGCCTATCAGCCGGTGGATCCCGGCCATAGCGATCTCCTGCCGGCTTGCCGGGAGCAGTTCGCGGCAGGTTTCGAAATGCCGCGTGTAAAGCTGTTTCGTGTTGCGGTCCAGATCGGACTGATCGCCGAGTCCAGCAGCAGATCGGTCACCTGCGACATCGCCGAGACGACCGTCACCACGGGACGCTGTGCACGATGTTCCGCCGAGATCCGAGCGGCTACGCGGATGCGCTCGGCCGAGCCCATGCTCGTGCCGCCGAACTTCATCACCAGGAGGTTACCCACTTTTGTGATGCTCTTTTCCATTCGATGTGCGATCGCGCACTAGTTTCAGGATCGCCTCCTCGACCTGCTCAGGCGAGAGCCGGCTAGTGTCCAGATACTCAGCATCCGGCGCTTGCGTGAGCGGCGCCTCCGTGCGGGTGCGGTCGCGCTGGTCCCGCTCGGCCATCTCGCGCGCAACCTTGTCGACCGCGGCGCCCAATTCCCCGGCGCGGCGGCTCGCGCGGATCTCGGGATCGGCATCGAGGTAAATCTTCACCTGGGCTTCGGGAAAAACCACGGTACCGATGTCGCGGCCCTCCATTACCGCTGAGCTCAGCCGCCGGCGCACGCCCGGAGCCGCCGCCACCTTCGAAGCGGCTTCGCTCACCTGGGCTTCGCGGATGGCCGACGTAACATCCTCGCCATTCAGGAGAATGCTCGAGCCGCCGGCGGGAAACTCGATCCGGGCCGCGCGCGCCAGTTGTTCCAGCCTATGCAAGTCATCGAGGTCGATCCCCGCCCGCAGCGCCCATAGCGCGAGCGCACGGTACATTGCGCCCGTGTCGATATAAGTGAATCCGAGCCGCCGCGCCAGCGAACGTGCGATGGTGCTCTTGCCGGCGCCCGCCGGCCCGTCAATCGCGATGATGATTTGCTTCCGCCCAGTCGTTGCGATAAATCTTCCCTTCCTTCATCACGAATTTGACGCGGCCAAGCACCGCGGCATCCTCGAGCGGGTTGCCGTCCACCGCGATCACGTCCGCCGAGTACTGCGGCTCGATCGACCCTACCTGGCCGTCGAGTCCCAGCAGCACGGCGGCGTCGGTGGTAGCCGCGCGGATCGCCTCGATCGGTTTCATCCCCCATTCGACCCCATGCGGATAGACGCCGCCGTCGGTGCCGAATGCCATGCGGGCGCCGCCCAGGTACGCCTTCCGGAAATTCTGGCGCTGCAATTTTCCCAGCCGGCGCTCTTTCTCGATCGACTCCGGCAGCATGCCGACCTTCGCCCCTTCGGCCAGGATGTAATCGTCATTGTAGATGTCGAAAACCAGAAAAGTACCGTGTTGCTTAGCGAGCGCGATGCCCTCCTCGTCGATAAGGCTGGAGTGCTCGATGGAATCGATTCCGGCACGGATGGCGTCCTTGATTGACTGCGTGCCGTGAGCATGAGCGGCGACTTTGCGTCCCAGCTTATGCGCTTCGTCGGCGATGGCTTTCATCTCCTCAAGGGTGTATTGAGGGGTTCCGGGCTGGTCGCCTTTCGACAGTACCCCGCCCGAGGCGCAGATTTTGATGAGGTCGGCACCGTACTTGATCACCTCGCGGACTTTGGCCCGTGTTATCGCAGTGCCCGCCGGTGATGCCCAGCGCAGGGCCGGAGACCAGCATCCGCGGGCCTTCCACTTCACCCGCGTTGATGCCGTCGCGAAGGGCGACGTCGGAGTAGCCGGCGGCGCCGACGTTGCGCACTGTGGTGAAACCGGCACGGAGCGTGGCCCCGGCATTCTTAACGCCTGTAACGGTCGAGCGCGGGACCGAGATGCCGAGCCCCTCGTAGCCCGCATGACGCGGATCGGCCGTAAGGTGATCGTGCACGTCAATCAAACCCGGCAGGCAAGTGCCCGGCAGATCGATCGAGGCTGCACCGGCCGGGATCGTGACGCTCGCCGCCGCGCCAGCCGCGGAGATGCGCCCGCTGTCGACCAGGATCACCGCTTTACTAATGACCGTGCTTTTGCGGACATCCAACAGCTTTCCGCAATGAATGGCCGTCGCGGCTGGGAGCGCAGACGTGAGGAACACCAGCAGGATCGCGATGCGCAAGGCTATAAGCTCCGGAATCTTTCAGTATGGCACGCCCGTGGAATTTCTCACGCCGGTTTGTATGCCGACCGGCATATGACCCCGCATGCATTTCTCGAAAACCTATCCGCCGATCAGGTTGACGGTAACCTGGCCTCCTGGCGTGACGCCTCAAAACCGTAGGGTGAACCGTCCCTCTGTTGGCGGAGCGGAGCAAGGGTGGCGAAGTATACTTAAAACTGCCAAAACCGTGAACTTAGAAAAGACACGTGTAAAATCGCGGTGGATGGGCCTCCTTTGCCTGGCTCTGGGCGCGCTGGTCAACTCCGGCTGGACGCAGGCGAAGGACGGCGGAGCCACGGGCGGCAAGGGCGGCGGACGAAGAGGCGAGGGCGGCGGGGCTGTCCCGGTCGTGGCCGCTAGTGTTGTCCAGAAGAACGTACCCATTGAGATTTCGGTGGTCGGCAACGTTGAGGCGTATTCGACGATCACGGTAAAGGCGCAGGTCGGCGGCGCGCTGGTCAACGTCCATTTCCAGGAAGGCGATTACGTCAAGAAAGACGCCCTTCTCTTTACCATCGATCCGCGGCCGCTTGAGGCGCAACTGGCGCAACTCGAGGCTAACCTGCAGCGTGACAAGGCGCTGCTCGGTCAAGCGGAAGCAAATCTGGCGCGGGACAGCGCGCAGGAGCTTTACGCCCGCGACCAGGCCAACCGCTACGCGAAATTGTTCGACCAGGGTATCGTCTCCAGGGAACAGGGAGACCAGCTCAGAACAAATGCGAATGCGCTGGCGCAATCCGTGCTGGCAGACAAGGCGGCCATCGAGAGTTCCCGGTCCCAGATTCTGGCTGATCAGGCCATGATCGCCAATGCAAAAGTCCAGCTCGGCTACACCTCGATTCGCTCTCCGATCGACGGCCGCACCGGGAACCTGATGGTGAAGCAGGGCAACGTTGTCACGGCGAACACGAGCGATCTGATCACCATAAACCAGATTGAGCCTATCTACGTGACCTTCGCCGTTCCGGAGGTGCGTCTCCCGGAAATCAAGCGGTACATGGCGCAAGGGAAACTGCCGGTAATCGCGAAATCCCAGGACAGCGAAGCACAGCCGGAGCAGGGACACCTGACGTTTGTCGACAACAATGTCGACATGACCACCGGAACCATCAAGCTGAAGGGCACTTTTCAGAACGTCGGCCACAAGCTGTGGCCCGGCCAGTATGTCAACGTCACATTGCGGCTCACCACGCAGCCGAACGCGCTTGTGGTGCCGAACCAGGCCGTGCAGTCCGGGCAGAACGGCCAGTTCGTATACGTCGTGAAGGAAGACCGGACCGTGGAAGTGCGTCCCGTCTCCACCGGCGCCCGTGTCGACCAGGACCTGGTGATCGAAAACGGCCTCGACGCCGGCGAGACCGTGGTCACCGAAGGCCAACTGCGATTGGCGCCGGGCAGCCGCGTTCAATTGCGTGACAGCCGCGACAAACAGGGGCAAGGCCGCGGCAAAGCTCCGGGATAAGCCCGAAGGGCAGGTTTTGCCGTGAACTTCTCGGAAATCTTCATCCGGCGGCCTATCGCCACGAGCCTGTTGATGGCCGCGATTGCCCTGTTCGGCATCGTCGCCTACCATACGCTGGCGGTCAGCGATCTGCCGAGCGTGGATTATCCGACGATCAACGTCGGCGCCAGCCTGCCCGGCGCGGACCCGAGCACAATGTCTTCGGCAGTGGCCACGGTGCTCGAGCGCCAATTCACGGGCATCGCGGGGCTGGACTCGATGACCTCCAGGAGTTCCACCGGCAGCAGTTCCGTGACCCTGCAAATGGACCTGGACCGCGACATCGATGGCGCCGCCGTCGATGTGCAGACGGCGATCGCCGAGGTCACGCCGCTGCTGCCTCCGGGCATGCCCGCGCCGCCCTCATTCCGGAAATCCAACCCTGCTGACGACCCGATCATCCATCTCAGCCTGGTTTCGGCCACCTTGCCGATGTCGACGCTGGACGAGTACGCGGAAACCCTCGTCGCACCGCGCATCTCGATGGTCAATGGCGTGGCGCAGGTGATGGTCATGGGCGCCCAAAAATATGCTGTGCGCGTCCAACTGGACCCGGACAAGCTGGCGGCAAAGAGAATCGGGCTGAACGAAGTCGATTCCGCGCTCAATGCCTGGAACGTCAATATTCCGCTGGGCACCCTCTACGGTCCGCGTACCGCTTACAACATTTACGCCAACGGGCAACTGTACAACGCGGCTTCTTTCCGGCCCATGGTGGTTGCGTGGCGCAATGGCCGGCCGGTTCGCCTGGAGGAGATCGCCAATGTCATCGATAGCGTACAGGACGACAAGAACGCATCCTGGCTTTATAACGCGGAGGGCACCCAACGCGCGATCACGCTGGGCGTGATGCGCCAGCCCGGGACCAACACCATCGAGGTGACGGACCAGATCCGCGCGCTCTTTCCGGTCTTCGAATCGCAGCTCCCGCCTTCGGTTCACCTGCTGGTTCGCGGCGACCGCTCCAAGAACATCCGCGATGCGTTCAAAGATATCCAGCGCACGATGATCGCGACGCTGGTGCTGGTGATCGGGGTCATTTTCTTTTTCCTTAGGAACGCTTCGGCGACGTTGATCCCCAGCCTTGCTCTGCCGTTCTCGATCCTGGGAACTTTCGCCGTGATGGCCGTGCTGGACTTCAGCCTCGACAACATGTCGATGATGGCGCTGATTCTCTCCATCGGTTTCGTGGTGGACGACGCCATCGTAATGCTGGAGAATATCGTCCGCCACATCGAACAAGGCATGCCCCCGTTCGAGGCCGCGCTCAAAGGGTCGCGCGAGATCGGATTCACCATCATCTCGATGACGGTGTCGCTGGCGGCGGTTTTCATTCCGATTCTGTTCATGGGAGGCATTCTGGGCCGCCTCTTCCGTGAATTCGCGGTCACTATTACCGTTGCCATCCTGATTTCCGGCGTCGTGTCGATCACGTTAACGCCGATGCTATGCAGCCGGTTCCTGCGCGCGCACGACCCGGCCAAGAAGCACAACTGGGTGTACCGGGCCAACGAATGGTTCTTCAACAAGCTTTTTCGCGGTTACGACTGGAGCCTGCGGGGCGTGCTCAAGCACCGCGTGATCATGGCGGCCGTATTCTTTGTCGTCGTCGGGGCCACCATTTATCTGTTTGACGTAGTTCCCAAAGGGTTCATCCCTGACGCGGATACCGATTCGATCTCGGTGACGCTCGAAGCCGCGCAGGGGACTTCGTTTTACAAGATGGTGGAATACTGCAAACGGCTGGCCGACATCGTTCGCGCCGACCCGAACGTTGACACGTTGATGGCCAGTGTCGGCGGCGGTTTCGGTGGAATGAGCGGCAACTCCAGCCGCATGCAAATCCTGCTGAAGCCGCGCAAGCAGCGCCAGCTCACAGTTCCCCAGATCATCGAGAAGCTCCGGCCGAAAATCTCCAATTTCCCCGGTTTTCGAGTGTTCATGACCGTTCCTCCCACGATCCGCATCGGCGGGCGCATGTCCAAGAGCTCCTACGAACTGACCGTTCAGGGCACGGACACCGAAGAACTGTACCGCCAGGCTGAGAGGCTCGAGAAAGAAGTGGCGCGCCAGAGCGATCTCGTGCAGGACGTCACCACCGACCTGCAAATCAAGAGTCCCCGGGTGAACATCATGGTCGACCGCGACCTCGCCGCCAGGTACCAGTTGAATACGACCACGATCGAACAGGCTCTTTACAGCGCCTACGGGCCGAAATGGACCTCGACGATTTATTCGCCCACCAACCAGTACCAGGTTCTGATGGAGATTCAGCAGAAGTATCAGGAGCACGCCGATTATCTTTCAAAGATTTACTTCAAAGCTCCTGGTGGCGCCCTCGTGCCGCTGGATTCGGTCGTAACGCTGAGGGAGGACGCTATGCCGCAGAGCATTAATCACTCCGGCCAGCTTCCCTCCGTCACGATTTCATTCAACCTTAAACCCGGAATTTCACTCGGCCAGGCCGTGGACAGACTCGGGCAGGTGGCGGCCCGTACGCTGCCCGACACCGTCACCACGAGCTTTACGGGCACGGCGAGGGTGTTTCAAAGCTCGCTCAAAAATCTGAGTTTGCTGCTAACGGTGGCGGTGCTGGTAGTCTACATCGTTCTCGGCGTCTTGTACGAGAGCTACATGCATCCCCTCACTATTCTCTCCGGTCTGCCGTCGGCGGGCGTGGGTGCGTTGCTGACGCTGATGATATTCAGAGTCGATCTCAACATCTATTCGTTTGTGGGGCTCATTCTGCTGGTCGGCCTGGTAAAGAAGAACGCCATTATGCAGATCGATTTCGCGCTCGAAGCCGAGCGCAAAGAGGGCAAGACTGCCCGCGAGGCGATCTATGAAGGCTGCCTCATCCGGTTCCGGCCGATCATGATGACGACCATGGCCGCGCTGTTGGGCTCCGTGCCCATCGCGCTCGGGTACGGGTCGGGCGGCGAGGCGCGCCGTCCGCTCGGCCTCGCCGTGGTAGGCGGGCTGATGTTTTCACAACTGGTGACGCTGTATTTGACGCCGGTCGTCTATACCTTCATGGCGAGCGTGCTCGACTGGTGGAGGCGCCGAAGGCCGGCAGTGGCCGATGCGGAGCCGGGCTTTGGATTTACCGACTGACAGGGAGCGATGAACTTTTCGGAAACCTTTATTCGGCGCCCCATCGCCACCAGCCTCCTGATGGCGGCGATCGCGTTGTTCGGAATGGTCGCGTACCGTTCGCTTCCGGTCAGCGATCTGCCTAACGTCGACTTCCCGACGCTGCTGGTTACGGCCAGCCTCCCCGGGGCGAGCCCGGAGACGATGGCGTCCGCCGTCGCGACCCCGCTCGAGAATCAGTTTTCGACCATCGCGGGTCTGGAAGGAATGACCTCGGTGAACTCGCTCGGCTCGACTCAGATTACCCTCGAGTTCGCCCTGTCCCGCAGCATGGATGGCGCAGCGGTAGACGTGCAGGCAGCCATTACGCAATCGGCGCGCCTGCTTCCGCAGGGCATGCCGACGCCGCCGACGTTCACCAAGGTCAACCCGGCCGATCAGCCGATCATTTATCTCGCGTTGACATCGAAACTGCTGCCGTTGTGGACGCTGGACGAGTACGCCGAAACGCGGGTCGCCCAGCGGATCTCGATGTCCAGCGGCGTGGCCCAGGTGCAGGTGCTCGGCCAGCAGAAATACGCTGTCCATGCGCAGATGGATCCCCACCTGCTGGCATCCCATCAAGTCGGCATCAACGAAGTCGAGACGGCCCTCAAGAACTGGAACGTCAACCTTCCCACCGGCCAGATCACGGGTCCGCAGCGCGCTTTCACGCTGCAAGCCAGCGGCCAACTGATGAGTGCGGCCGCTTACCGCCCGCTTGTGGTCGCGTATCGGAACGGAGCGCCGGTGCGCCTTCAGGACTTGGGAACGATCATCGACAGCGTGGAAGACGATAAGACTGCATCGTGGTTCTACACACGCGATGACGAGCAACGGTCCATTATTCTTGGCGTCCAGCGGCAGCCGGGAACCAACACGATTGAGGTAACCGACAACATCAAGCGGCTGCTCCCTCTATTCATGGCCGAGTTGCCGCCATCGGTTCACATGGACATTCTGTACGACCGGTCCGACACCATCCGCGAGTCTTACACCGACGTCAAGTTCACGATGGTGCTCACGCTGGTCCTGGTCGTAGCCGTGATTTTCCTCTTCCTGCGGAACGTGTCCGCGACCGTCATTCCCAGTCTCGCGCTGCCGTTTTCCATCATAGGTACATTCGCCATCATGTACCTGCTGAAGTACAGCCTGGACAACCTGTCGATGATGGCTCTGATCCTCTCGGTAGGCTTCGTGGTGGACGATGCCATCGTAATGCTGGAGAACATTTTCCGGCACATGGAGATGGGCGAGAAACCGCTCGGCGCTTCGCTGGTCGGATCGAAGGAGATCGGGTTCACCATCGTTTCGATGACACTGTCGCTGGCCGCTGTATTCATTCCGGTGCTCTTCATGGGGGGCATTCTCGGGCGGCTGTTCCGCGAGTTTTCGGTGACTATCTGTGTGGCGATCCTGATCTCCGGCGTCGTCTCAGTGACGCTCACGCCCATGCTCTGCAGCCGGTTCCTTCGCGCGCCGGAGCATGGCTCGAGGGGTTGGCTCTACCGCAAAACGGAACAATTCTTCGAAGCCATGCTGCGGGTCTACGACCGCACGCTGCAAGCAGTCCTGCGCCATCGTGCCCTCACGATGGCGACCTCCATGCTCGTCTTGCTAGCTACGGTCTATCTGTTCCTCAAAGTTCCCAAGGGCTTTATTCCGGACCAGGATACGGATCAGATTTCTGTAATCACGGAGGCGGCCCAAGGTACATCGTTTTACCAGATGGTCGAGTATCAAAAGGCCATCGCGGCGCTTGTGCGCCAGAATCCGAACGTAGAGGCGCTGATGTCGACGGTCGGCGGCACCGCCGCCTCGACCATCGGGGGACCGAATTTCGGGCAGTTGGTGGTGCACCTGAAGCCGAGGAGCAAGCGCAGGCAAGGGGTGAATGAGATCATCGCAGACTTGCGGCCGAAGCTGGCCGAGATTCCCGGCATGAACGTCTATTTGCAGAACCCTCCGACGATCCGGATCGGAGGGCAGGTTACCAAGAGCCTCTACCAGCTCTCGATGCAGTCACCGGTCAAGCCCGAGCTGTACGCGAACGCGGAGAAAGTTCAGAAAGAAATCGAGGCGCTGCCGGGAGTACAGGACGTGACCAGCGACTTGGCGATCACCAGCCCTCAGGCCAACGTCGAAATCAACCGGGACAAAGCAGCGGCGCTCCAAATCAATGCCAATGCCATCGAGAGCGCGTTTTATGACGCCTACGGTCCCCACTGGGTCTCCACCATCTACGCAGCAGTGAACGAGTACAAGGTTCTGCTCGAGCTCAGGCCGCAGTACCAGGCCGACCCTCGCGCGCTTTCATTGCTGTATTTCAAAGTGCCCGCCGGCGGGCCAGGAAGCAGTGTGAGCGCTCAAACAATGAGTGGGCAAGCCAGCGGGACAACGAGCGGCCAAACGCCCGCCGGAACGCTGGTCCCGCTCGATACTCTGGCGAACGTGAAGCAGGATGTCGGGCCGCAGGCGATTAATCACAATGGCCAGCTTCCCTCCGTCACGATTTCGTTCAACCTCAAGCCAGGCGCATCGCTCGGCGAAGTAACTTCGCAGATTGAGGACATCACCGCCCGAATCCTGCCCGAAACCATCAGCACCAGCTTCCAGGGCGCTGCCAAGGCGTTCGAGACCTCACTGGGTAATCTTTGGATTCTGTTGATCGTGGCAATCCTGGTGGTGTATATCGTCCTCGGCATCCTGTACGAGAGCTACATCCACCCGATCACGATTTTGTCAGGATTGCCGTCCGCGGGATTCGGAGCGCTCGTAACGTTATTCCTGTTCCGTATGGATTTGAACATCTATGCGTTCGTCGGCCTGATCATGCTGATTGGCATCGTGGAGAAGAACGCCATCATGCAGATCGACTTTGCCCTCGACGCTGAAAGGAACCAGGGCATGGCCCCGCTCAAGGCCATCTACCAAGGCTGCCTAATCCGTTTCCGGCCCATCATGATGACCACCATGGCGGCGCTGCTCGGAGCCGTGCCGATTGCTCTGGGCTATGGCGCCGGCGGCGAAGCCCGGCAACCGCTCGGCCTGGTGGTGGTCGGCGGCCTGTTGTTCTCGCAGTTGGTTACGCTCTATCTGACGCCGGTTTTCTACACCTACATGGCGGGCCTGCACGAGCGGTTGGGGAAATCCCGAAAGAAGAAGGGAACGAGCGAAGTCACCCCCGCTTCCACGCCGACGCCGGCGTAGCGCTACTCAATCGAAATCGCCCGATCGAAGACGACGTCGAGTGTTGACCCTCGCCGCAGATCGACTTCCCTGCCTCGCGTCAAGAGCGTCGTAGCGAAGCCTACCGCCCCTCCGGCGGCCGCGCCGATTCCGGCCCCCTGCCAGCTTCGATCCGTGAGGCCGCCGATTGAGGCGCCGCTGCCGGCCAGAATCGCGATCCGCGCCGCATCCTTGCCGTGATCCGGCCCCTGCTTGACCATGTTCTCATCTACAACCCTCTGGTCCGATTCATTCGAATCCACCGAACTTAGATGAGGAGCGAATTTCAGCACCTTCCCGCCGGGGAACGTCAGGGTTTCGAGCCGGATTCCCAACTCTGCCTTTCCGGCAACCCTGCCGCTGCGCTTAGTGTGCGAGACTACGCCTTGCACATAGGAGCCGACTGGGACCACAATCTGGCCGTTGGCAGTGATGGGAGTCGCGGTCTGCAAATAAACCTGGTTCCCCTCTTGCGCGTTGCGGGTGCTCAACGAGTTCATCATTCGCAGCAGCACGTGCGCGTCCTTGGGGATTTCCGCAGCGCCGGCCGCGGGAATGCTTAAGACAAAAGCAGGCAGAAGAGAGGCTAGCGCTGTCTTCATACCTCTAATGATAAGGCCCTCGGCGGCTACCAGCGGAGGCCGAACGTGACTGGAACGAAAGTCGTGGCGTTTGGCGTGAACATGTAATGGTATCGCGCCTCAGCGAAGAGTTTCGCGTTGCCTCTGCCGAGTCTCACGGTCAGTCCGGCCCCGCCGTTCACACCTCCTTTGGTGACCGAAAACGAGCGAAGCACCTGATTGGCCGGGACCGTTGCGGGGAAGAAGATGCCGAAGAACGGATCAAAAGCGGTTACGGTTGCCACGGTCGGCTGCGTGAATTCCACAAGCCGGTGATAGACACCCCCTCCACCTATCAGGTATAGATCAATGGGTCCGGAGGGGTTGAGCCGAACAATCGGATCGGCCGTGACCGCCCAGATATGCGAATCTCCGTTCGGGAATTGCAAGGTCTGCAGAGTGGCGCCGTTGATACCGAAGGAATTATACGTGAACTCGCCTACGATCCCGGCATGCCGGACGAAATTGACGCCTGCTCCGGCAGTGAAGTTCCAGCCTGTGTCGAAACGCGATTTTGTCCCGCCGACGGGTTGTGTCACGCCACCTCCCGCGCTGAACGTAAATCTGGAAAACTCCTGAGCGGCCAACGGCATTGTGATAGCCGCCCCAATCAAGCAAGTAACTGCAGCAAAAGGGGTTCGTTTCATAAGCTCTTTACCTCCACTACTGTGTCCGCCTGAAGTCGGACGGGGTTGGTCTTGGGGTCCACCCCTGCCCTAATGACCGTAATGCAGGCAGACACGTTTCGTAGTTCCCTTGACATCTTCACTAATTCTATTATGATAGAACCATAGAACAAGATGAGGACTGAACAGATCGTCCGCTACGCGGATATGTTCGCCGCAATGGGAACGGAGTCCAGGCTCAGGATCGTCCGGCTGCTGCTCTCGGCTCATCCGCAGGGCATGGTGGTAGGCGAGATACAGTCCGAACTCGGCATTTCGGCTTCGACGCTCTCGCACCACCTGGAAAAGCTGAAGAACGAGGGGTTGGTGCAAGTGAACCGGCAGGGAACGTTTCTCCGGTACACGGCGAGCGTCGAAGCGCTGCAGGAGTTGCTGACCTTCCTCTATTCCGAATGCTGCACCCGGAACCAGGTCATCGAGCCGCGACAGATCGTTCAAGTTTCGAACCAGGAGAGAATATGAGTACCCAGGATCTCAAAGAAGTGGTGAAAGAGAAGTATTCACAGGCAGCATCGCGAGTTGCCACTGGTGCAAATTCCTGCTGCGGGCCTTCGGCCGTGGCGGAGGGCTGCGACCCGATCACCCGTGACCTGTACGATTCGGCCGATACGTCAGGATTGCCTCCAGAAGCCCTGAAGGCTTCGCTTGGCTGCGGGAATCCTACGGCGCTGGCAAAGCTGAGTCCGGGTGAGGTAGTGCTGGATCTTGGATCGGGCGGCGGCATCGACGTCCTGCTCTCGGCCAAGCGGGTCGGCCCTTCCGGCAAGGCTTACGGTCTCGACATGACCGATGAGATGCTTGCGCTGGCGAACGAAAACAAGCGAAAGGCCGGGGTCGAGAACGTGGAGTTCCTCAAGGGCGAGATCGAGGACATCCCGCTGCCGGACAACTCCGTGGACGTGATCATCTCAAATTGTGTCATTAATCTTTCGGCCAACAAAGGGCGCGTGCTTGAAGAAGCCTTCCGGGTTCTGAAGCCCGGCGGCCGATTCGCCGTCTCCGATGTCGTCACGAGAGGCGAGATGCCGCCCGAGATCCGCAGGAGCGTTCTGCTATGGGTGGGGTGTGTGGCTGGCGCGCTCGAAGAAGGCGAGTACCGGAGCAAACTGGCGGCGGCCGGATTCGAGCAGATCGAGGTCGAGCCGACCCGCGTCTATCGCGTGGAAGACGCACGGGAGTTCCTTGCCGGGCGAGGCCTTGACGTGGACACGATCGCGCCGCTAGTGGACGGAAAGTTCATGAGCGCCTTCGTTCGTGCCGTCAAGCCGGCTGGCAAACCCGCTTGCTGCGGCCCGGATTGCTGCGCGTGAGCCGGCGGTAGGCTGGAGCGAACGTCGCTGTCAACTGAATCGGGGTTCCGCCGAGCGCCTTCGATACGGGACAGTTAGCCTTGGCATCCGCGGCGAACTTTTCGGTCAGGAGGCGATCCCGTGTTCGAGCGCATACCGCGTCAGTTCAGCGGTGGTGTGCACTCCGAGCTTCTCCATGATGCTGGTCTTGTGGAATTGCGCGGTTTTCACGGAGATGTGCAGGTAGTCCGCGATTTCCTTGGCCGACCTTCCGTCCGCCACCAGTCGCAATACCTCACGCTGTCGGGCGGTCAGCGAGGGAGCGTGCGGCAACAGGAGAACGGAGAGGACGTCCTTGGCGATAAACGGGCTCAAGTAAGCATTCCCCTTCATCACCTCACGCATCGCCTCCACAAGCTCGGAGGCTGCTGAGCGCTTTAAGATGTATCCGGAGGCTCCGGCGCGAAAGGCTTCGCGCACGAACTCAGCCTTGGAATGCATGCTGACGAAGATTACTTTGCAACCAGGCACTGCCTCAAGCAGTTTCTGTGAGGCTTCCAAGCCGGTCAGCTCGGGCATGACGATATCGATCAGAGCGATGTCTGGGGATAGCTGACGGGCGAGTTCTATCAATTCCCGCCCGTTCATTGCCGTGCCGACGACATCGAAATCGTCTCCCACCAGCTTCGCTAGGCCCTGTGCGACGAGGGTATGGTCGTCAGCGATCAAGACTCTGGGCCGCGCACTCTGGGCAGCCGTGCTCGCAGACCACCTCTGTTGATCCGAGCTCATATTATTCATTTTTGGGGGACGACTTTGGACGCATTAAAGAGCCTCCCTGAGGGGACCGGGGCCGAACGTCCACTGATCGGAGGGCCAGAGTCCAGTTCGGTTGACGCCGGCTTCTCAGGAAGGCTTAATGCAACCTTAAGTGGGATCGCAAAAATCCGCCACTGGGAAGATGTCCAGGACCGAAACGGGCGTACCGTTCCATTATGGTCAAAAACACCGGTGCCGCATTTGCGGCACCGGTACAGCCAAGGAGACACCAGCTTCATCGTTTCATCCAGTACGCACAGCCCTCAATGTCGGCTACGCGTCGCGCCAACTGCAAAAACAACAAAGGCCAATCACCCACCCACGTCACCGTACTCACGCTTCGAGTCCTAGGGGAACGCAAACCGCCACTCGCGTGCCATGGCCGGGCGCGGATCGGATCGAACACCGGCCACCCGCCAGCCGCACCCGCTCACAGATTGATATGAGACCGAGCCCGCCCTTATTCCGCGCCTGCATCAGATCGAAGCCGCGGCCGGTATCCTTCACGATGACCTGAATGCCGCCCAGAACTCCGCGCAGGGCAACAATCGCCCGATCGGCTGCAGCATGCTTGGCCACGTTGTGAAGCGCCTCCTGGACAACGCGGTACAGGCAGAGCGACACGTTCTTCGGCAGGGGGGCAGGAACGTCGGAGTGGATGAATCGCACCTTCACGCCGCTCCATTCAGTGAATTCGTTGCAAAAGGATTCCAAAGCCGCGAACAGGCCCAAGTGTTCAAGGACCGCGGGATGCAGATGATAACAGATCCGATGCACTTCTCCGGAGATTTCCGCGACTCTGCCACGCAGGGACCGCAACTCCGATGCGATTTCAGGACGGGAAGCCGCCCGAGGATGAGAACCGCAAAGGCGTTCCAACCCCACAAGTTGAATCTCGAGAAGCGCTAACTTTTGGCCGAGCTCGTCATGCAGCTCCCGCGAGACTCTTCTTCTTTCCTCTTCTTGCGCCGCCAGAAGCGAACCAGCAACATGAGGTAAGGCAACCCCATCGGGGACCCGGCCGTTGCCGTTTCCGTTGCCGTTTCCGTTCCCGTTGGTGGGGCCGCCATTCCACCCGGACACCTGGAGCCGTATTCCCGCCCGTCTCATGGCCACCGCACCCTCCGTGGGTTGCTCTTCGACTTGTCTTGCAGCCTGCCAGGTCTCCTCCAACCGGAAAGGCCGAATCTTCCCCCGCAGTTAGGAGCAAGCCGCCCGCCAGTCCTAGGGCCGCGCCCACCGGTCGGGAAGGAGCTCGTATATTGATGTAAACAAATGTGCCACCTGGAATCGCTAACGTTACTGGAGGTTCGGAGACTGTGGCTTAAAAGCACGTGCGTACCGTGTTAAGGAACCCGCGTTCCACTTGGTGATTATCAAGGCGGTTGCTGCTGTACTTCGATAATTCCGCTGGACCGCGACAGGGTCTACCAGTCCGGGTGCGGAAAAAGTTAAACGTCTCGCTGAGCGTCTAAAATCGCAGGTGACTCAAGTGGCTGACGTGTGCGGTGATAGCGAAAGAGCTAACTCTTCGGCTCGATCCTGGCTGTTCCTGCTGCCCGTCCTGGTTTTGGTCTCCCTGTCTTTGCTTACTCGCCCCGCAGTGTTCGCGGAGGCGCCTGCGCCGCCGCCCGGACTGGAAAAGATCGAGCATTTCGTTTTCATCATGCAGGAAAATCGCAGCTTCGATTCCTATTTCGGCACATATCCGGGCGCCGAAGGCATACCGCCCGGCGTTTGCGTGCCCAATCCCGCCGGGGGCCCGTGTGTGACGCCCTATCATGATCCGAATGTCGTGAACCAGGGCGGCGATCACGATTGGGACAATGCTCTGGCCTCGATTGACGGCGGTCAGATGGACGGTTTCATCGCCGGATCGGCGGATAAGCCGGGCGACGTCATTGGTTGGCACGATTTCCGCGAAATCCCCAATTATTGGAGTTACGCCCAGCTCTACGTGCTTCAAGACCGGCTATTTGAATCCATCACATCCTACAGCCTGCCCGCGCATCTCTACATGCTGGCTGCGCAGAGCGGGGGTTACATTGGGGACGGACAAGCCTACCCGGACAGCTTTACCTTTCCGGAGATCACCGAACTACTCGGCACCGGCAAGATCGATTGGAAGTATTACGTCAACTCCGGGAAAACGCCCGGCTTTTCGGACGGCGTGGACACGGACCAGGACGAAAAGGTCTTCACGCACTGGAATCCACTTCCGGCTTTTCCCGCCGTGAAGAACGACCCAAACCAGTTCGGCCGGCTGGTGAATGCCAATCAGTTTTATACCGACGCCAAGAACGGAACGCTCCCTCAAGTGAGCTGGGTGATTCCGAATGCCACCCAGAGCGAGCATCCACCAAACAGCGTTCGAGCCGGAATGAGCTATGTCACCGGCCTGGTGAATGCAGTCATGCAGGGGCCGAACTGGAACTCGAGCGCGATCTTCATCTCGTGGGATGACTGGGGAGGATTCTACGATCACGTGACACCGCCCAAGGTCGATAAGTATGGCCTCGGCATCCGCGTTCCGGGTCTAGTGATCAGCCCTTACGCCCGGCAAGGGTACGTCCACCACAAGACTTATAGACTTATTCCTTCGAGTCCTGGCTGAAGCTGGTGGAAGAGCGCTTTGGCGTGAATTCGATGACAGCGCGTGACAACAACGCCAACGACATGTACGACTCGTTCGATTTCACCCGGGCGCCGCGGCCTCCGGTGATCCTCGACCCTCAAGGTTCACCTTACCCGCCTCCCCTTCAAACATTGGCACGATCGCCCGGGACGTTGGTAAGCACGAATTCAGCTTATGGCAGCTATGCGCTTGCGCCGGAGAGCATCGCATCGCTTTACGGGACCAACCTCGCGTCCGGGACATCGAAGGCTCAGTCGGTATCTCTCCCGACAGCGCTCCAAGGCGTCAGCGTCCGGGTGGTGGATAGCACGGGAGCACAACGTACGGCCCCGCTTTACCTCGTCTCACCGGACCAAATCAATTACGTTGTTCCAGCGGACACGGCGAGCGGCGTTGCCAACATCACGGTTGTCTCGGGCAGTAATACGGTGGCAAGCGGCACAGGTCTGATCCGCGCGAACGCGCCCGCGTTGTTCATCGCAAGCGCGGATGGTCACGGTCCTGCCGCGGGGCAGTTGGTTCGCGTGCATGCCGACGGTTCGCAAAGCTACTCGTTGACATATGAGTGCGATTCTTCGGGGAGTTGCGGCACCGTTCCAATCGATTTCGGAGCCGGCGCCGACCAGCTCTATCTGGAGCTTTACGGAACGGGGATTCGACGCGCGAGCTCGCGCAACGCCGTCAGCGTAGCAATTGGAAATATCGACGCTCCGGTGTCCTATGCCGGGCCGGAAGGCACTTACCCAGGCCTCGATCAGGTGAACGTATTACTGCCACAGACTCTCAAGGGCCGCGGCCGGCTCGCAGTGACGGTTACCGTGGATGGACAGGCCAGCAACATGGCGCAGATCGCATTTCAATAAGCCCGCCCGTCAACGTGCTACATTTGCCTTAGCTTAATGTTACGCGAGGCCTCGACCACCGCCGAATATACGCTGGCCGATCAGCAGCGCATGACACGCGCGCGGCGGTATTTTGAATGGCAGGCGCGGCTGGCCACCGAACAATTGGGCCGAAGAGTCCTTGAAGTCGGCTGCGGCATGGGCAATTTCACGCGTCACCTGCTGGACCGTGAGATGGTGGTCGGAATCGACGTCGTCGAGGATTGCGTGAGCCGTTTACGAGACCGGTTCCCGGGGCAGCCCAATCTTGTGGTCCGCCGGATGGACATCCAAGATCCGGAGTTCCGCCAGCTGAAGCAATACCGCCCTGATTCCGTCGTGTGTCTGAATGTGCTCGAGCACGTGCCCGACGATCGGCGGGCACTGGAGCACATCCACGATGTACTGCCGGCAGGCGGCCGCGCCGTATTTATCCTGCCGGCTTTCGAATCTTTGTACGGTCCGATTGACGCTAACCTGGGACACTTCCGCCGCTATTCCAAACAGCCGTGGCGTGAACTGGTCGCGGCAGCCGGATTACGGCCGCGCGTAGTGCGCTACATCAACTCAGTCGGATGCATCGGCTGGTGGGTAAACGCGAAAGTCTTCAAGAGAACCGAGCAGTCCGAGGATCAGATCGCGATTTTTGATTCGCTCATCGTACCGGTTTTGTCGCGCGTGGAACGATGGGTGGAGCCGCCAATCGGACAATCGATCTTCACGGTTCTGGAGCGAACCGGCTGATGAAGGTCTCGATTCTCATTCCGGTTTACAACGAGTTTCTGACGTTGCCGCTGGTGGTGCAGCGCGTCCTCGGTGCGCCGCTTCCCCACGGATGCGAGAAAGAAATCATCATCATCGACGACGGCTCGACGGACGGCACCACGGAACTGCTGGGGCAGTACAAGG
>QHXU01000103.1:22765-25270 GCA_003223065.1 Acidobacteriota bacterium
AAGGAATCTCCGCTGGTGGTGGTGCATCATTCGATCGTGAATTTCGGGAAAGGGGCAGCGCTGCGCATCGGAATCGCGAAATCGACGGGCGACGTGATCCTGGTGCAGGACGGCGACCTCGAGTACGATCCGAACGACTATCCAAAGATCCTCGAACCGCTGGTCTGCTGGCACGCCAAGGTCGTGTATGGGTCGCGGTTTCTGGGGAAGGTACGCGGAATGAAGTGGGCGAACTGGCTGGCGAACAAGCTTCTGACCTTCACGGCCAACCTGCTTTACGGAGCGCGCATCACCGACGAGGCGACCGCATACAAGGCCTTTCGCCGCGAAGTGCTGGAAGCTGTGCAGCTCAAGTGCATGCGCTTCGAGTTCTGCCCGGAGATAACGGCCAAGGTACGGCGGCTGGGTTACGAAATTGTGGAAGTGCCAATCTCGTATAATCCTCGCGGGATCCTGGAAGGTAAGAAAATCGGATGGCGGGACGGCGCAGAGGCTCTTTGGACGCTCATCCGCTATCGCAGTGCACCGTTACGTAGCTTCGACCGCAGAAGGCTCGCGCCGGCGCCCAAGCGGAGCCTGTCGCAGTCCGCGTCCAAGTGACCGCTTTGCAAGAATGTGACGGCGATCGACCGATCAGCCAGTCATCGCCGGACTCTCGCCGCCCAGAACTCACGTGCTTTGCGAGCAGTCACCCGGGTCACTGTGTCGATGATCTCCGCCAGGGCCGGCCTCATGTCCCGGAGGTCCCGAACGTCGGGCTTGCAGCCCTTTGGCGCAAAGATAAAATCCCTGATCGCCCGCATCCGGGTAGGATAGGCGATCGGCCGGAGGGGGTCATTCTTGAAAAGCACCCACAGAAGATTCTTGAAGTCCGCCATCAAGTGGCGCGTAACGACCCCCTCCTGATACTGGAGGTTGGGGGTCACGTGCTCGCCGCGGGCGAGCCGGTAAAGCAGATACGGGAAGTCCACCCCAGCCGCGATCGCCAGGGGCAGGGAGCCCCAGAAGCGGCCGTTGGTCTCCATGAGCATCGGTACCCCGCTCGCTCGGTCTATCTTAAATTCCACCATGATCGGGCCACTCCAACGGAGCGCAGCCACCAGGCGCTCCGCCCTTTCCCCCAGGCCTTGGTACGACAGTGGTACTGTTTGCTTCACCACGGACGGGCCGCCCTCGGGCGAGAGCGAGCGTATCCGCCTATGGGCGCAAGCAGCGAGCACCGTGCCCTTATCGCACAAGTACTCCACGCCCGCTTCTTCGCCAAGTATGTATTTCTGAATCAACGGGAATTCGCCGCTTTTTGACAGCACAGATGCGCATTTAGTCTTCAATTGTTCCGCGGAGAACACGAAAGATGTGGTTCTATGGGTCCCTGTATCGCCTCTCCAGGAGACACTGCGGCGTGGTTTAATCACCACGGGATACGTCAGTTCCGGCAGAATGTGAGCGACGTCGCTCTCGCTTGCGCAGAAATAAGTGACCGGAATCTCCACCCCGATTTTCTGTGCCAACTTTAGTGTGCTGGCCTTGTCGAAAGCGATTTCGAAACAGTCGCGACTCGGAGGCAGGACGTAGGCGGCTTGCCCGGCCAGCAAATTCTCGTCCCGCGCTAGAGGCAGCAACGTCGCGTCACTAAAAACGAGAAGGACGGTCTTGCCGAATCTGCAGCTGCACCGGTTTATGGCCTCGATGAAGCCGCGCCGGTTTTCCAAAGGCGACGGGTATAAAAAACTCTCCCGCACGTACCGGGAATGGAGGCCCATCGCAGTCCGGCGAAACGAACCCGCGATTACCGGTATACCTCGCCTGCCCAACGAGCGGATTGCTGCAAGAGAGCTTTTTAGATGCGCATCGAGCAGCAATGCCGTCATAGGCTGTGTGGCCTCCCATTGTCGCAAATCCTCGCGACTGTTCGTCACACAGTTTTTCGAAGTTTGATCGTATCCAATTGACATCTTGATGGGTTGGCCTCCCGCAGAGCCCGTCTCCCACGTTCGGCCAAGTGGTAGGGCGATTACGTTTCTAAGTTAAGGTCGGTTCCGAATGGTAGCTGCCCAATACGCTTAAGTACCATTGTGATGGCAACCGAAGAAACGCTCTGCGACTGCTTGTATAGCTTTGGCCCGCGCGGCAAACTGAGTTAAGATCGCGCGACTCTTACCTTGTACTGAATGACTGCGGTTCAGGGTACGTGTATCTTCTCATAACCAAGTTAACACCGCAAGCTACAGAGTTCAAACGGGAGGCAGTTCGTGGGAAATGGGTGCCTCTTTAGAGGCTCTTTTTTATTCATTTTTTTCTTTTTGGTCCAATGTTCGGATGTTGCAATAGCACAAAGCGGGCCAGTAGTCTGGATCGCACCCAACCTGCACCGAGTGGGAGTAACTGATGCGGCGGGCAGCGGAACACAAGCCACGATTTCGTCGGCCCGCGGCGGGTACGAATCCTTTCAGATCGTTGTTACCGCGGGGGCAAGCGGATTGAGCAACGTCAACGTGAGTGTAT
>QHXU01000052.1 GCA_003223065.1 Acidobacteriota bacterium
TTCGATGCGTCGGTTGGCGGACCGGCGATGATCTGACCGCGCGGAGCCCGAGGACACATCCGAGCCGGGCGCGCTGGCGACGCCATCTGGCGCCAAAAGTACCACCTGCAGTACCACCCGTCGAATTGGCGCTCGATGATTAACTTCTTTAGTTTGTGTGGTGAGCGCGGAAGGAATCGAACCTTCAACCTACTGATTAAGAGTCAGTTGCTCTGCCAATTGAGCTACGCGCCCTTCGAAGGTGGCCAGCGTGGGAAGACAATAAACCGGACCCCACTATTTTATACGCGCGGCCGCCCTCACACAAGCATCGTCGCCACATCCACCATCGAACGATGCCCTTCGATCACCACGATGCCGCTGTCGGTGACATGATACAGCTGGCGGTCGCCGTCGAGATCATAGCCGATCAGCGCGTCCTCGGGTACGCGGACATTCTTATCCAGGATCGCTCTGCGCACTCGCGCCCGGCGGCCGATATCGCAGTTGTCGAAAAGAATCGAATCCTCAACCAGCGCGCCTGTATGGATTCTCACGCCGCGCCCCAATACCGAGCCGCGCACCATCCCTCCCGAAAGAATCGTGCCGCCGGAGACGATCGAATCGATCGCCTGGCCCCGCCGCCCCTGCTCGTCGAAGATGAACTTGGCCGGCGCGTCGGAGTAGCCGGCGGTACGCAACGGCCACTGGCGGTTATAAAGATTCAGCGCCGGTGACACCGCGCGCAGATCCATGCTGGCGTCGTAGTATGCATCGATGGTGCCGACGTCGCGCCAGTACGGCTCCTGCATCAGCGGATCGCCGGGGATGCGATTGGTCTGGAAATCATAGGAGAACAGTTGCGTGCGCCCCACCAGCGAGGGAAGAATGTCGCGGCCGAAATCGTGCGAGCTCGATTCATTCTCCGCGTCGGCGTACAGTTCGCGCAGCAGCAGGTTAGTCGAAAAAATGTAGTTCCCCATCGAGGCGTAAACGCGGGCGGGATCGCCGGGCATAGGCGGGGCATCGGCGCGCTTCTCGTGGAACCCGATCACACTGCCGTCGGGCGCGGTTTCGATCACACCGAACTCGCTGGCCATATCACGCTTCACCGGAATCGCCGCGACGGTCGCCTGCGCGCGCTTGTGCATGTGGTATTCGAGCATCTCGCGGATATTCATGCGATAGATGTGGTCCGCGCCGAAGATCACCACGAAGTGCGGATCCGCCTGCTCGATCAGGTTGATGTTCTGGTAAATCGCGTCGGCCGTGCCGCGGTACCAGTCTTCACCGGGCGAGCGCATTTGCGCCGGGACGGGAATGATGAAGTGCTGCTTCAGCAGGCTGCTCGCCTCCCAACCGTCGCGCAGATGTTGCAGCAGGCTTTGGCTCTTGAATTGGATCAGAACGTAGATCGAATAGATGCCTGAGTTGACCAGATTGCTGAGCACGAAGTCGACAATGCGGTAACGGCCGCCGAAGGGCACCGCGGGCTTGGCCCGCTCCTTGGTGAGCGGATAGAGCCGGGTCCCTTTCCCTCCTGCCAGTACAAATGCAAGGACGCGAACTTGCATGCGCCTTATTGTGTCATGGAGAACCGGGAAGTGGCGAGCGGGAAGCCAGCACCTGAATTATGCGCCGCCGCTTCCCATTTCCCCGCTTCCCGGAACCATAATGAAAGGAATCTCCGTGCAACGAGACGAGATACTGGAGCGGCTGCGCGAAAGGATTGTCCGGTTCGCGGCATCTAAATTAGCGAGGGACTCTGCCGAGGACCTGGCGCAGGAGGTCCTTCTGGTGCTGCACGAAAAATACCCCACGCTCGAACGGGTCGAGGACCTGGTGCCGCTCTCGCTAGAGATCGCGAGATTCAAGATCATGGGCGCTCGGCGCAAAATCGTGCGGCGCGGGGAGCACACGCAGGTTTCCGTCGACGATCTGCCGATTGCCGGCACGGGCGCCGATCCGTTCGAGCAGGCTGCGCGGCGCGAGCGGCTGGAGCGCCTGGAAACCGTGCTGGTGCAGCTCGGCGAGCGGTGCCGTGAACTGTTCCGCCTGAAGCTCGAGGGCCACACGTTCCTGGAGATTCAAAAGCGGTGGGGCGTAGCGTCGCTCAATACGCTTTACACTTGGGATTTCCGCTGCCGCAAGCAGCTTATGGAGCGATTGGGCGGCGATTGGGAGATGGAGAAATGACGCGCGACGCGATCCGGAAGATGATCGGAGGTTACGCCACCGGCTCGCTCACCGAAGCGGAGCGCAAGGCGCTGTTTGAGGCCGCGCTGGACGACCAGGAGATATTCGATGAATTGTCCCGCGAGCAGGCGTTGAAGGAACTGCTCGCCGAGCCCGGCGCGAAACAGTGGCTCATCGCGGCGCTGCAACCGGCGGCGAAGCGTCCCACAAGGCAAGCAGCTTGGTGGGTCCGGCCGTGGCCCTGGGCCACCGCGGCGGCGGCTGTGGCGATCGGCATCGTGGTCTGGATCGCAGCGCCGAAGCCTCCGCCCAAGCGGGAGATCGCCGAAGTGCGAACCGAAGTGGCGCCGCCTCAGGTGGCCGAGCCGGCTCAGCCGCCGGCCGTATTACACGACTCCCAAAAGCAAACTCCCAAAGCCAGGCCCATGGCAACGAAGCCGGAGAAGGACACCAAGAAAGAGGAGAAGCTTGCTTCGGTGGATGCGCGGGAGACCGTCGACGTGCAGGCACAGGTGGCTGCGCCGCAGAAGGAAGCTATCCCGCCTCCGCCCCAATTGTCTCCACCGCCCGCCGCCGCGCCGCAAGCCCAAGTGCAGGTCCAAATACAGCAGCCGCAAGCGCCGCAGGCCGCCCCTCCCTTCGTTTCGCAACAGGCCGGCCAGCGGGCGGACGTGGAGCAGATGCGGAGCGCGGCACGCGCCGCTTCCTCCGCGATGGGGAAGCTGGCTGCGGCGCGCTTTGCTTTCGATTACTCAATTGAACCTGATGGCCGGTTGTCGATCAAACCCGCGGCCGACGGTTATCTGCTCGTGATCGCACGGACGCCGAATGCCGTGCGGCCCCTGCTTCCGGACGGAAATGACGGGCGTGTGACCGGCGGCTCGGTGATGTGGCTGAACATTCCCAAGGAAACTACGGAGCTGTCGATTACGTTTTCGAGATCAAACATCGTCGGTATCGGCGGGGCCGCCAATCGTCTGGATCGCCCCGCCACGGTCCGTGATGCTCTGTCGGGGACGGTCGAAGATCCGAATCCATCGCCGAATTCGCGGCTCTTCGTCACGGTCCGCCTTAAGCCGCGCGAATAGTCACTGTACCTGACCCGCGGCCAGCGCCTCCACGAACCCTCGCTCGAGAGGCCAGGTGCCGGTCACCAGCGCATTCTGCTGCTGAAATTTTCCGGCGACCAGCACGCCGCTGAGGTCGCGCGGGTTCGGGGTCATGTGCTCGCGCTCGATCATTTTCTTCAATAAGTCCGTGGCGGCGGTCAACCGCGAGGCAAGCTGCGCGGCGGCTTCCGGCGTGGCGCATGCGACCTCCAGACGCATCCGAAGCCGCTGGCGGTCGATCCCGGGCGTGGCGCCCGCGGGTCCGATCGCGAACGTCACTTGCTGAGCCTGCGCGAGCGGCCTAAGGAACGCATGCGTGCCTGAGGGCAGATCGTTGACGTTAGCCAACGCGAACGACGGCACCGAGATCCAGACCGGCTCGGGCGGCAGGACCGGGGGATGCTTCCATTCAGAAAAACCGATCATATCCGTGCCTCGCGGCTGCGCCGAGACAGCGAGCGCTAGCGTGTCGGATCGCAACGGATAATACGAAATATTGCGATCGGGCCGGCTGCCCGGCATGCTGCAGATGCTGTTGAGACACTGGCCGCCTTGCGCGCGCGCGTATTCGGACAGCCGCTTCCATTCGAATCGGCCGCGCAGGGCCAGGTAAACATTGCCGTGCATGAAAGCAGCGGCTATGGCGTCGAGGTCAGTGCGATAATCGAACCCGGTCTGCTCGACGAACCGGAGATATTCGGGCTCTTCGGCGGCCTTCGAACCGGCCAGCAGATCGAGGATTCCGCTGCGCCGCAGCAATTCGACATCGACGTAAACGTGAGTGGCCTGATCCGGCGGCAGGCATTCGATCAGCCGCACGGCGTCGAACGGACGCGAGACGCGCCACCAATGGGCCAGCGCCAAGGCCCCGGCGCACAGCACCACCACCAGAACCGCCAGTTGCCAGGGCTGAAACCGGAACCTCACTTTAGGAGGCTACACTGCGGCGGCTGTCTGTGTCATCCGCGCGCGCTTCCACAATTCGATATGCGGCTGGAGATCCTTCATCATCTGCGCGAATTGCTTCGGATCGAGCGATTGCGCGCCGTCGCTCATTGCCTTTTCGGGCGCCGGGTGCATTTCCACCAGCAGGCCGTCCGCGCCGATCGCCACGGCGGCGCGCGAAAGCGCCGGTACAAGGCTGCGTTTGCCTGTAGCGTGGCTCGGATCGAGGATTACGGGGAGATGCGTCAGCTCGCTCAGTACCGCCACTGCGACGATGTCGCAAGTGTTGCGCGTAACTGTCTCGAAGGTCCGGATTCCGCGCTCGCACAGCATCACTTGGGAATTTCCGTGCGCCACCACGTACTCGGCCGACATCAGCAGCTCCTTCACGGTCGAGCTCATGCCGCGCTTCAGGAGCACCGGGCGGCCGCAGTTCCCGAGCGTCTTGAGCAGCGCGAAATTCTGCATGTTGCGTGCGCCGATTTGCAGGATGTCGGCGTATTCGGCCACGAGTTCCACGTCGCGGTCGCTCATGACTTCGGTAATGATGCCGAGCCCGGTGGCTCGCCGCGCTTTGTCGAGGAGTTTCAAACCTTCGATTTCCAGGCCCTGAAAGTCGTAGGGCGAAGTGCGGGGCTTGAAGGCGCCGCCGCGAAGAAGCTTGGCGCCCGCCCGCGCTACTATTTCGGCCGATTCCAGAATCTGCGCCTCGCTTTCAACCGAGCATGGCCCGGCCATGACCACAAACTCGTCACGGCCGATGATTGCGCCGGCGACCTCAATCTCAGTCTTGGCGGACCGGAACTCGCGGCTGACGAACTTGTAGGGCGCGGAAATACGCACGGCCTTTTCTACACCAGGCATCGCTTCGAGCGACTCCAGGCAAGGCGTCACGTCGCCAACGCCCACAGCCCCGATTACGACGCGCTGTTCTCCTTCGATGGAGTGAACCTTATAGCCGAACTCTTTGATCCGGTCGCAGACATTCGCGACCTCTTCCTTGGTGGCGTGCAGCCTCATCGAGATAATCATGAAGCTCTCCTCTAAAAGCAAAAGACCCACTCTTTCGAGTGGGCCGGTTTAATCTATCTCCGTTCAGCCAACCCCACCCGTCGGAATTCAGGTGCTAAAGCAGCAGAACCAGAATCGAAACGGGCTGGCGTGCGAACCTCGCATGCGCAGCCAGTATACTATAAAAAGTCAATAAGTTACAAGCCAAAGCGCGATCTTTCCCTTTGACTCCGCATGTGAATAATGGCATACTACTCGCGTAAGGGACTGCTCAGTATGACTCTCGGTTCGGTCCGCTCTTTTGTCCTCCCTGCTCAGCCCACCCAGCGTCTCTCTCAGCCAGTGTCCAGTTACAGTTAGGAGTCTTTAAGTGAAAAAGCTATTCGTGGGGAACCTCCCGTACGCGGCAAATGAGACGGATGTACAGAACTTCTTTGCCGACCATGGCGTGACGATCGAATCAGTGACCGTCATGCGCGACCGATTCACTGGCCAAGCTCGCGGTTTCGGCTTTGTCGAGATCAGTGATGATGGTACGGCCCAGCGTGCTGTCGATTCTTGCCACGGCAAAGATCTCATGGGCCGGACGCTGGTCGTAAACGAGGCGCGTCCAATGACGTCACGGGACGGCGGCGAACGGGGCGACAGAGGGAACCGTCCGCCGAGACGCTAGCGTTTCAAAATTCCGCCAACTAGCGGCCAAGGAATGCGCGCCTAGACGCGCCCGATATTCTTTTATTTCTTAAACTTCCGCGAGAAGAATTCATCTGCTGCATGCATTGCCCTGAGCCAATGCTCTAGCAACAGAAAATCGTGCACATCGTCCGGGAAGATGAGCTCCTCGAGAGGCGTGCCCTGTGCGCGCAGGGCCTCTACCAATTGAACCGTCTGGCTGAACTGGACGTTGCGGTCGTCATCGCCGTGAATCAACAATACCGGCGAGCGCCAGGTCTTCACACTCGCCATCGGCGACGATTCGAACGCCACCCGGATTCGATCGCGCTGCGTCTCCGGGTCGAGGTTGGGATTGGCGACGCTGCCGCCCCGGGCGCTCCAGTCATGCACCCCATGCATGTCGACGCCGGCCGCGAACAGATCGCTGGAGCGTGATAGCGCCATCGCCGTCAAATAGCCTCCGTAGGAGCCACCCCAAACGCCAATACGTTTGGGGTCGACGTCAGCCCGGCCGGCCATGTAGACGCCCGCACCCATCACGTCGTTGTACTCGCTGCCTCCAGACGGGCCGTAATTGATCGCTTCGCGGAAATTCAGCCCATATCCGATGCCACTACGGTAATTGACACTCAGCACAACGTAGCCCTTGCTGGCCAGATATTGGTTCATACCGTAGGCGTTGCTGTAGTAGTACATGTAATGCCAGCCCAGCAGCATCTGGCGCCGTGAGCCTCCATGGAAGAAGACCATGCCCGGATGCTTGCCGCCGCTGTTCCCCGGGGGCAGGAAGAGTTGGCCGTGAATCATGAGGCCATCGGATGCCGGAAAGATTACTTGCTGCGGAACCACCTCCTCGTTCAGAGGGAAATCGGCGGGGATGGATTCGGGGGCAAGATCGTGCGGCGCCGCATTGCCGGTCTTGACCGCGGCGCGGCCGATCTCACGTGGGCTGGAGCGCAGAAACGCCACTGCGCCGTCGGCCACTTCCTCGGGCGCCCATTCGATTCCCTCGCCGAGCCGTCCAAGTACCGGCGATGGCGCGCGGCCCCCTTGAATCGACACGCGCCAGATATGGCGGCGGTCGATGTCGTCCTGGTTGGAAGAATAGAGCAACTCGCGGCGATTGCGGTCCAGCGAAACGTGCTCGATTTCGAAGTCGCCTGGAGTGAGCAACCGTGCAGAGCCTCCCTCGGCTGAGACGGAGTAAAGATGCTGCCAGCCATCGCGCTCCCAGGCGAACGCCAGGCGGTCGCCATCGGCCCAGAAGATCTGGTCGGACGCTACCATCGGGTGAAACGCGCTGCCCGGGCCTTTGTCGGCGTGCCACACCTCGCACCCGGCGCCGCTCGAGACGTCGGCGACGCGAATCGACCATGGAGTCGAGGCCTCGCGCACCGGGCCGCCGGCGCGCGAGAACGCGGCCTGGCGGATGAACGCGATGCGGCGGCCATCGACGCTCCAGGTGGGGGAAATGTCACGGTCTACGCTCGGGTCGAGATACAAAAGCGATTGTTCCGCCATGCGATAAACGCCGATGAAGCTGTGATCGCCGCGGTTGCTGACGAACGCCAACGCTGCGCCATCCGGCGACCAGCGGAGTCCGCTTGGAGTCGATTTGGTATGCACGGCCTCGGCGGGCTTGGCGCCATCGAGGGTGGTCATCCAGATCTGGTTGTTCCTTACGAATGCCAGGTGCCCGTCTTTCGAGACTGAAGGCGAGTGGCCTTCGGTGAGCTTCCTGGGCGCGCCACCGTCGAACGCGACGACATAAATTGCCTGTTCGGGCGTCTGGGGGCGGCTGCGCGGATTGGGATTATCGCGGCCGATGTGCTCCAGATCGCCGCCGCGCACATAGATGATCAAGCTGCCGTCGGCGGTCCAGATGACTTGGCCGAGGTCCTGACCGTCGTCTTCCCTATAGGCGGTCAGGCGGCGGCCTTTGTAATCCGGCGCGGCGGCCACCCAGAGGTTGCGCGCGCCACGCTCGTTCAGAATCCAGGCGACCCTCCCGCCACTTGGAGCGGCGGTCAAATCGGAGGCGAACGGAGCGTCGAGATATTGTTCCAGGGTTGCGGCGCATGCGGTGGCGCCGAAGAGCGAGAGCAACGGCAGCAGCAGTCTCATGACGAAGTGATTGTCCCCTATTTTCCGGATGGGCACAACACGTAAGGACAAACCGTCGCGGTCCGTTAGCGCGCAAGCTTCAAGGCTTGCAGGTGTTAGAATCGACTCCGATGGAAGAGAGCTACGCCCGCGGACCGGACTACGAACTAACCACCAAAACCACCGGTCAGGTGCTTAGGGATACGGTAGCCCGGCATGCCGATCACGAGGCGCTCGTTGCACGGCATCAGAACATCCGGCTCACGTGGGGCGAGCTTGCAAATGAAGTGGAGCGTACGGCGCGCGGATTGGTTGGACTCGGCCTTGCGCCCGGCGATCGCGTGGGCGTCTGGGCGACCAATTGCGCCGAATGGATCTATCTGCAGCTCGGGTGCGCGCGCGCCGGCCTGGTCCAAGTGAATGTCAACCCGGCTTATCGCGCGCACGAGCTTGCCTACGTGCTCCGCAAATCCGCCATGAAGGCGCTGATACTGCGTGCACAGGACGCTCGATCGAACTATCGCGAGATTCTCGAGGAAGCCTTAAAGGGACAGGATGTGGCGCTGCGCCACGTCATTTACCTAAACGAAGATTCCTGGGATCGTATGCTCGCAGGCGGAAAGGATGTGGGGCCGGGACCATCCGACTGCCACTCCGTCGTCAACATCCAGTACACTTCTGGAACCACCGGGTCACCGAAAGGCGTGCTGCTCACGCATCACAATTTGCTGAACAACGGCGGGGTTATCGCGATGGGGCTGCGCATGAGCGAGCAGGACCGCCTCTGCGTGCCGGTTCCCCTGTACCATTGCTTCGGCTGCGTGGGCGGAACCATGGTGGTGCTTTCGACTGGTGCGGCGATGATCCTCCCCGCGCCGGGCTTCGACCCGCTCGCGACAATGGAAGCGATTCAGGCCGAGCGCGTCACCAGCATTTACGGCGTCCCGACGATGTTCATCGCGCAGCTCCAGCATCCGGAGTTCAAGCGGTTCGATTTCTCGAGCCTCCGGACCGGCGTCATGGCGGGCGCGCCGTGTCCTATCGAGGTGATGAAGCGCGTCGTGAGCGACATGCATTGCCCCCAGATGACCATCATGTACGGGCAGACCGAATCCTCGCCGGTTATTACGATGGCGAGCGTCGACGATACAATGGAGCGCCGCGTCGCCACCGTGGGCCGCGCTTGCGGGGCAACCGAAGTCAAGATCGCATCGCCCGAGGGTAAAACGCTTCCCATCGGCGAACAAGGCGAACTGTGCACGCGCGGCTACCTGGTCATGAAAGGCTACGACAAGGAACCCGAGGCGACCGCGCGCGCCATCGACAAAGACGGATGGCTGCACACCGGAGACCTGGCCAGCATGCGGCCGGACGGCTATTTCCGCATCACCGGACGTCTGAAGGACATGATCATCCGGGGCGGGGAAAACGTTTATCCGCGCGAAGTCGAAGAGTTCTTGTACACGCACCCGAAAGTAGCCGACGTGCAGGTGGTGGGTTTGCCTGATGAAAGGCTGGGAGAGTCTGTCGCGGCCTGGATTCGGGTGAAGGCCGGTGAGTCCGTTACCGAAGACGACATCCGCGAGTTCTGCCGCGGCAAGATCGCGCATTTCAAAATTCCGCAGTATATTCGCTTCGTGGACGCCTTTCCGATGACGGTTACAGGCAAGATTCAGAAATACGTGATCCGGCAAATCGAAATCAAAGACCGGCATCTGGAAGAGGTGGCCGGAATTGAAACCGCATGACCCCAAAACTGCGTATCGCCGCCATAACCGACGAATTCTCCCCCGACCTGGCGTCAGCGCTCGACGCCATGAAGGCAATCGGGATGACGGGCGCGGAATTGCGAGTCGTCTGGGGAGAGAACATCCTGGATGTATCCGATTACGGACTCCGCCACGTAAAAGAGTTGCTGGACGCGCGCGGCTTCCAGGTGATCTCGATTGCGTCGCCGTTGCTCAAGTGCGTGCTGCCTGGCGCTCCCGAAGTCGATACGCGCTTTCAGCACGATGTCTTCGCGTCCAAACACACTTACGAAGATCAGCCGCGGCTCACTGAGCGGGCGTTCACCATCGCCAAGCACCTCGGTGCACCCATAGTGCGCGTATTTTCCTACTGGCGCACGGTGCGGCCGGAGTCCTGTTTTAAAGGGGTGGTGAAAGCGCTCCACCAGCTGGCCGACCAGGCGGAGCGGGAGAACCTCGTCATCGGTCTCGAAAACGAGCACGCTTGCAACATCAGTACGGCTAAGGAAACCGCGCGGGTACTTGCCGAGCTCGACCATCCGAACCTCAAGGTCGTGTGGGACCCGGCGAATGCTTTCGTGGCCGGGGAAAAGGCGTTTCCGAGGGGCTACCGCCTGCTCGATCCGGCGCGGATCGCACACGTCCACGCGAAGGACTGTAACGTTTCGGATCACACGCCCGTCTGGGGGCCTTTCGGCACAATGTCGATCGACTGGAAGGGGCAGATCGCGGCGCTCCTGGCCGATGGTTACAGCGGGTGGCTGAGCCTCGAGACGCATTGGCCAGGTCCCGGCGGCGACAAGATGCAGGGCAGCACGATCTGCGGCTGGAATCTCCGGGCGCTCGCAGCCGGGTAGTACTAAGACGCTTCGAGGACTAAAGCCCCGCCGCTTTCCCGCCGATTGTTCCCGTATGACGCGCATCGCTTATCTTGCGGTTTTCGGCGGACTCGTCTGCGCTTTGGCTTTCGGCGAGTCTCGCGCCGAAACGACCACATACATTGACGGAAACCTGACCGGTATTTCGCCGAAGACCGGAGGCACACTGCTGCTCTCTGATGACAACGCAATGTCCCTCCGCACGGGCCTGACGACCATTTCAGTGCCCTACGCCAACATCAGCAAGGCGGAACTCGGGCCTGTCACGGTACATTCGCAGGACGTGCCCTTCTACAAGGTCTGGTCGCTGCACAAACGGTTTACAGGCAAGGCCGCAACACAGCACTTGATGATCGATTTCAGAACCGACGAAGGCGAAGACAGGACGATGACGCTCGAATTGGCGCACTCGACCGCTCCAGGCGTTCTCTCGGCGATCCAGGGCCACACTGCCAAGAGCGATACCGCAAAAGAGAGCACAGAAGGGTGGTGGGGCGATCAATACTGGAAGACCACCCGCAATGCCTACAAGGGGAATAAGAATTAGAACCTCGGAGACTCCCGGCTCCTGAGTTCTGACTCCTTCACCGTGTGTTATTCTGGCGCAAGGTGCTCATGCGTCTTCGCACCGCGCTGCCTGTCGGTATCCTGGGATTGGCTGCCTGGGGCGCACTGCATGCGCAGAAGCCTTTCAAAGAATACCCCGCGATCGAGTACGAAAATTTTGCGCTGCCGCCCGACTGGAACCAAAAAGCCGAGTGGACGCGGGCGCGGCTTCGTTATCCCGATATCTACGGGTATCCCAACCACAATCGCTACCGTTTGAGAGGCGGCGAGCCTTTCCCCGGCATGTGGACGATGGATTATCCGCGATCGGATCGCCATCTGCTCCGGGGCGTCCGGCGGTTGACGCGAATCGACGCGCGTTCGGTAGAGCAGGTGGTAAGTCTCGACGGCGAGGACGAGATCTACAATTGGCCGGTCTTATATGGAGTGGAGGTCGGGCATTGGCTGCTGCCTGACGACGAGGCCAAGCAACTGCGTGAGTTCCTGGCGCGCGGCGGATTCTTCATGTGCGACGATTTTCACGGTGACCAGGAGTGGGCCACGTTCACCGAGAGCATGACCAAGGTCTTTCCCGACCGGCCAATCGAAGACATTCCCGATAAAGACCCAATCTTCCACACGCTTTACGATCTCGATGAGCGGTTTCAGGTGCCGGGAGCCCTATACTTCGAGACCGGGCTCACCTACGAAAAAGGTGAAAGCGGTAAGGTGCCGCACTGGCGCTGCATACGCGATGACAAAGGCCGCATCGTGGTGGCGATTTGCCACAACATGGACCTGGGCGATGCTTGGGAATGGTCGGACGATCCCAAATATCTCGAAAAGTGGGCATCGCTCGCGTATCGTATCGCGATGAATTACTTCATCTACGATCTGACTCACTGAGAAACTCGAAACCGGGGACCACAATCCGGAATATATGATACTTTGAGGGCACCATGCGCCTCTGGTCGGCCGGTCTTGTACTCGTGGCCGTTCTCGGCACTTGGGGTATTCTGCGCGCGCAAAGGCCGTTCAGGGAGTATCCGGGCGCCGAGTACGAGAACTTTCCTCTCCCGCCCGACTGGAGCGAAAAAACCGAATGGACCCGCGCCCGCCTGCGATGCCCGGGCATTAGCCGTGGTTGGCGCGGCGGCGACCTGAACTGGACTATCGACTATCCCCGCTCAGACCGGCACCTGCTGCAAGGCGTCCGGAGGCTT
>QHXU01000402.1 GCA_003223065.1 Acidobacteriota bacterium
CGCCTCGGTCACGTCGGCCGGCGAATGACCGCCGGAAGACGCGATTTCTTCGAGGGTCGACATCAGGTAGCCGTTCTCGTCCAGATTCCCGATGATGCTCTCCGCCGTGTCTCGCACCTCTTCGGTGAGCGCCACCAGAGCCAGTTGGGAGAGCAGGTGATCGCTCAGGGTAACCGGCGAGGATAGGAACGTTTCGAAAGACGGTTTTTCGATGTTCTCGGAAGCGGGGCTCTTGTAGCCCGGGTCCAGATACTCGTCGAAGTAGGTTCCGAAGTCGATCTCGTCGAAAGGATCGGCAGGCGCCTTCTGATCAACAACCTCTATTGCTTCCGCGACGAGCGGGATTTCAGCGACCACCGGTTCGGCATTCCCCAAGGCGGCCGTTTCCATCTCGGCGCTATCGGCTTCGTGGCCTTCTGCCTCGGGAGGGCCTGTCGTTACTTCAAGGATAGACTGGTCGGCCGGGTCAGAGACGCGCTCGGCTTCGAGCAGCGGCTGCAACTCCTCTGGGCTCATTTCCTCAACGCCGTCGGCCGATTCTTCGAGAACCGGATTTTGAGCGATCTCGGCCGAGATCATCTCCTTTAGCTCCAAACGGTTGAGCTGGAGCAGGCTGACCATCTGGACCAAGCCGGGAGTAAGTATTTGCTTTTGCTGAACCCGGACCTGCAACCTTGGCGAAAGCGAACTCATGCCGTCTCCAGTTTAACACCGAGTTGCCGTTGCCTCCAGAGTTTTGGAGGCGGTTTGAGCCGCCGGATTCGTTTTATACGGGTAAAGTGTAGGGATAATAGCCCCGTTAAGATGCGGATACCGCCCCCAGGATTTGGAGGGCTAGAACTGCTCCTCGACGCCAGTTCAGAAACCGGGCCGGCGGCAGTGCGCAGAACATGGACGCTTCGCCCATCGGCCGCTCCACCGCGACCTGGAGTTCCGGCTTGAGCCCGGGGTTACCGGCCAGCAACGGAAGAGTTCGCTGCTGAATTTGCGTCGTCGCGTAGCTCACCGCCGATGCGCGCCATCCGAGCTGCGGGACCACCGAGAACCCCGATCTCCATCCCTCTCCGGGTGAAAAGGGCCGCCGGACCGCAAATACCGGCAATCGTGGCATTTTGGCCGCAACGGACAACGCGGGCAAGATCGGATGCGCAAAAGCCAGCATGCTGACCGAGGCGGTGTACGTAGAAAGCTCAAAAATGCCCGATCCCCACGGCGGCAGGCGCGAACCTATGGAAGCTTCGAGCGGCCCGGCAAGACTCGCCGGACCGGCTGGCCCGGCTAGCTGCCACGCTCCCCGTTTACGGCGAGCGAGGCGAACGCTTATGTCGGCCTCGCCGGTTTTTTCGTTTGGGCGGATCATGACGTCCCGCTCGCTGACCGGCTCGAAAAGCATGGTGCGGTTCAATCGGGCGACGCTCTTGCGCAGCAAACCCTCATCGAGCGGCGCGCCTTCGTCAAGCAGGAAATTGCGGCGCAGCGTTGCGTCCTTGTAACGAGCGTAGTCCACGAACTCGATTCGGCCAGTGCGGTACGGCTGGCCGTGAACGATGCGGGCAGTGAGATCCGCAACAGCATTGGCTACGGGCTGCACGTGTAGGGTAACGGAGAAATCGATGATTCCCTCGCGCTCCGCGTCGCGGCGCGCAGCGAACATAGCGGAACAGAAGGCCTGAGGAGAACCAACGCGATCGCCTGAAACAGTCCATTCCCGGACGTGATAAAGCGGGCCGGATTGCACAAGAAAACGGACCCGCGCCTCCTTGCCGCTTACGACAGCCTCCTCCAGCCGCATTCTGGCGTCGAAGTAACCCTTCGAAAGGTAAAGAGCCTCGAGGCGGGCGAGGTCTCGATCCACGGCCTCCGGGCTGTAGGCGGGCAGGATCCGCCACCCGGCCCAGATGCCCGGTACACCTGGAAACAAACGCCGGATCCGCAGTGCCCGAAGCGCCCCGCGAAGATCCTTTTGATCGAGGCGTGGATCTCCAGCGAACTCGATTTCTTTCACGCGGACCGGATCGCTCGCTTTGATGATGAGCCGAAGATCCACTTTGCGCTTTGCGACCGGCGTCAGCTCGTAGTCGACCTCGGCGTCCGTGTACCCTTGCGACCGGAGTTGCTTGCGTGCTTCGAGAGCGATTTGGTTTGAGCGCAAACGGCTCATCGGTGTGCCTTGCGGCAAATTCAGGCGCAAGCCATAAGAGGAAGGCTCGATAAGTACCGCGTGCAGCCGTAGTTGTTGAGCCTCGGTCACGCGGAAGACCACGGCTGTCCCCTCATCCTCCTCCGTGGCTTCAACGCGGATATCGTCGAAGTTCCCCGAAAACCACAGCCGGCGCAAATCCTGCTCGATTACTCGGGCGTCATAGGAGTGGCCCACCTGTGTCGCCAGACTCACTCCTGAGTTGGTCCCGCGAACCGCAACCGATTTGATTACGCCAAGCTCGCCTGCCAAGGCCGTGGACATAGGCAGGATGACAGAAAACAGGCAGTGTCGAATCATTGCACCTGGATAACCTGTGCAATCGGCTGTCCAAGCGAGGCTATCAGGTAAAAGCCGTATCGAGGATCTGCTGAATCAGGGAGTCATAGCCGACCCCCGCCTCGGCTGCGGCCTGGGCGAAATCGTCCTCTTGCGCCAGGGACGGATTCGGATTGGCTTCGATGACGAACACTTCACCCGCGGGCGTAATTCTCACATCGATGCGCCCGAAACCCCGAATCTTGAGCAGTCGATAAACTCTTCGCGCGAGCTTTGGCAGGCTCTGAACGTCCTCAGGCAGCGGCTTGGCGGCAGCATTCTTGATGCCCCACTTTTTGCGATAAGCATCGTTCCACTTGGCATGGAACGTGGCGAACTTGGGAACATCGTCGGGCACCTGCTCGAAAAAAATCTCGCGCGGCGGAAAGACCGTAAGCCGGCTATTCCCGAGCACGCTCAGATAAAGCTCGCGGCCCTCGATGTACTCCTCAATCAAAGCGTCGCTGTTGAACTTCTGATGAACGAATCGCGCGCGCTCGAGCGCCTCGGCTTCGGCGCGCGCAAACGATGCCTTGCTGATACCATCCGACGATTCCTCGGACACGGGCTTGACGAAGGCCGGGAAGGTGAACCGTTTCAAGCGCCGGAGCGGGCGTTCCCGGTGTGAGACCAGGAAATGCGGCTGCCGCACGCGGTGATACGTGAGGACTTTTTTGGCAAGGGCCTTATCCTTGCAGAGGAGCAGCGCGTCAGGACCGGAACCTGTGTAGCGCACTTTCATCAGCTCCAGCAGTGCCGGGATATTCGGCTCATGCGAGCGGTCATGATAAAACGACTCTGTCAGATTGAAAACAACGTCCGGCGTGCAAGCCTTCAGCTTCTCCACAATGGACGTAACATTATCGAAGACCGCCAGAGTTTCGACTTCGTGACCGAGGCGATTCAGGCACCCAAGGACGTCGGCTTCAGTGGGCTTGTCTTCCTGCTTGCGTGA
>QHXU01000053.1:0-12360 GCA_003223065.1 Acidobacteriota bacterium
CCCGACCAGCCCGTTCTGTTTCTCAGCCGGGCTGAGATCGGCGAAGCGCGCCAAAAAGGCTTCGGGGAAATGCAGCCAGAACGCGGTGGTGTGCATCTCCTGCTCCGGCATTGACAGATTGCCCGCGCCGATGTTCTCCATTGTGTAGAACTTCACCTTCTTGAACCCGACCACCTGCCGGTTCAGGCGAACTTCTCCATGAGCCGCTTTCGCGCCCCCGTACGCGCGCGCCTCGAACTCGTCCAGCTCCTTCACCTGCGTGTAGTCGATGCCGTCGGTGAAATAGTCCGAATCCACCTGCCTTACGTAGGCCTTGCGGCCTTCATAATCGAAGCGTTCCACCTGGTATTGCCGCGCCTCGTGCAGGTAGATTGCTTTCTCGTGTAGCGTCGTGAGGGCGTTTGAAAATGATACTTCCGCGATCACCCTGTGATCGCCCGTGATATCGACCACCACGAAGTTGTCACTCGACACGGCGCGCAGGCTGACCGCGTCGGCTGGGTACGTATCCGAAGTCCAGTGCCACGCCCCGCCGGAGTGGTGAAGGAATTTCAGGTCCGCCAGGAAGCGGCACAGCTCGGCCGTATCGTGCGGGCCGAAACGTTCGCCTTCGCGGATGGGAAGCTCGAACGCGGCGCACTTCAGGTGGTTGATCAGGATCTCGAGGTTGTCCGGATTGATGTGGGCGTGCTCCGGCGGACGCTCGAAGAAATATTCGGGATGCTCGATGATGTACTGATCGAGAGGCGCGCTCGAGGCCACCAGGACAGCCAGCGCCGCCGATTGCCGCCGTCCGGCGCGCCCGGCTCGCTGCCATGTCGAAGCGATGGTTCCCGGATATCCCGCCATGACCACGGCGTCGAGCGATCCGATGTCGATGCCAAGCTCCAGCGCGTTGGTCGCCACCACGGCGCGGATTTCGCCGTCGCGCAGCTTGCGCTCGATCTCGCGCCGCTCCTTGGGCAGGTAGCCGCCGCGATAGCCGCGCACCCCCGGATGATCGTCTTTCAAGTAGGTCAGGAGCAGCTCGGTCGCCAGGCGGCTGTTGGCGAACACCAGTGTCTGCTGGCCGCGGTCCAACAGCTCGCGCGCAATGCGCCGCGATTCATTCAAATAGCTGCGCCGGATGCCCAACGCACGATTCACCACCGGCGGATTGTAGAAGACCACGTACTTCTCGCCCGAAGGCGCGCCGTTTCGATCAACCAGCTCAAAATTTATGCCGGTGAGCGCCTCCGCCAACTCCTTGGGATTGGCGATGGTCGCCGAGCAGCAAATGAACTGCGGCGAGGATCCGTAGAACTCGCAGACGCGCTTCAGCCGCCGCAACACGTTGGCCAGGTGGCTGCCAAAGACGCCCCGGTAATAGTGCAGTTCGTCGATTATGACGTAGCGCAGGTTCTCGAACGCCTTGGCCCATTTGGTGTGATGCGGAAGGATGCCGGCGTGAAGCATGTCGGGATTGGTGAGCACGACGTTCGCGCGCTCGCGAATCGCGCGGCGTGCGTCCTGTGGTGTATCTCCGTCATAGGTGAATGCCCGGAGCTCCGAACCCATCGCGTCCACCGCCGACTGAAACTCCTGGAGCTGATCTTCGGACAGAGCCTTGGTGGGAAACAGATACATCGCCCGGGCGCCCGGTTCGGCGATCAGACGATTCAGCACCGGCAGGTTGTAGCAGAGTGTTTTGCCGCTCGCGGTCGGCGTTACGATGACCACGTTGCGGCCGCCGCTCGCGTGGGCGAATGCCTCGGCCTGATGCGAATACAGCCGGCCGATGCCGCGAGCAGTGAGCGATTCCCGCAGCGCGGGCGCAAGCGCGTCGGGAATATCGACAAACTCGCCCGCCCGGGCGGGCTGGTGCCGTATGGCTCGCACCGGCGAGTCGGGGTTCGCCATCCACTCTTCGAACCGCGCGATTGCTCCCGCCAGGCCGGTCCGGTTGGCGAGGATACGTTGACGGACGGGCTCGGGAAACCCGAGTGTTAAGTTCATGCTTCGCCCTTTCTTCGCTTATGGTAGCAAAGTCGGGGAGGCTCGGGAAACACGGGCAGAAATGCCTGTGCTACCGGCTATCGGCGGATGAACTCGTAGCGCTCGAGGGTGGCGGCGAATGCCGACTCGGCGTCGACGCGAAGGACTGTTCCCACGCACCGCAGCCGCACTTCGGCGGGAGCGCCGGGGAGTTTGGGAAGGGTAATGAAATACTCGATCGGCGCGCCCACCTCCACCGGACCCTCGGAAGAGAACAGGACTCCCGACGAACTGACGTTCTTTGTTTCTCCTGTTGTGCTAGGACCGTCTTTAGCGCGGACAATTTCGAAAGGCAGCCGCAAGCCGAATCTTTGATTCCTTCTTTTTTCGATCACCGTACATCGAATTTAAAGTTAGCGGGAGCTAAGGTCAATAGAAGTAGCCGAAAGATAGGAAGTCCTAATGCTATAGTACTTTCGTTCGCGCTCATGAAAATTCTTCAACTCTCTCTAAGCAGAACACGCGGCAGCGGCCGCGCTCGTGAACGCGATACGAGATTCGGACCGGCACTTCCGCGTTGCGGCGGAGCGACCAGATGTGAGTGAGTTTTTCGCGAATGAGCATTTGGCAAGAGTTTGAGCCCGGATCGCGGCAACGCTGAGCGGCTGTTGCGGCATCGCTCTGCAGCGCAAGGAAATGAAGTCAAGGGCCGCCGGTGACTGTGGGAAAATAGGAGTTTGCTCGACCGCATCACCGTGCATGGAGCACGGCAACACAACCTGAAAAACATCGACCTCGAGATCCCGCGTAATACGTTCACTGTGATTACGGGATTGAGCGGGTCCGGCAAGTCGTCGCTCGCCTTCGATACCATCTACGCCGAGGGACAGCGGCGATACGTCGAAACGCTTTCTCCTTACGCGCGCCAGTTCCTGGACCAGATGGAGCGTCCCGACGTCGATTCGATCGACGGACTCTCTCCCGCGATCTCGATCGAGCAGAAGACCACGAATCGCAGTCCTCGCTCAACCGTCGGCACGATCACTGAGATTTACGATTACTTGCGCGTACTCTACGCGTCGATCGGAGTGCCGCATTGCCCGAACTGCGGCCACGAGATCGCGCGGCAGACCAGCGAACAGATTCTCGAACAGGTGCTCGCGCTCGGGCCGCAGGAACGGGTGATGATTTTGGCGCCGATCGTACGCGGGCGCAAGGGCGAATACAAGAAAGAGTTGGACAAGCTGTCCCGGCAGGGATTCGTGCGGGCGCGCGTCGACGGCGTGCTGCGCTCGCTTGATGAGGAGATCACCCTCGACCGGCGGAAGAACCACACCATCGAAGTAGTCGTTGACCGCCTGCTCATTAAGCCCGAGGTAGAGAAGCGCCTCGCGGCATCCATCGAGACAGCCACGAAACTCGCGGGCGGTTTGGTACAGGTAGCAGTCGTAAACGGGCAGGAGCGTCTGTATTCCCAAAAACTCGCCTGCCCTGACTGCGGCGCGAGCGTTCCGCAACTCGAGCCACGCTCGTTTTCCTTCAACAGCCCGTTCGGCGCCTGCGAGACTTGCACTGGCTTGGGCAGCCGCTGGTCGTTCGATCCGATGAAGGTCGTGGTGGATCCCGCGCGGCCTCTTCTCGACGGCGGCCTCGGGCCCGGCGGCGGATCGAGCTACATGGCGCACGCCCTGAACGCGCTGGCAGGACGCTTGAAGATTCCAATTCATAAGCCGTTTGCCGACCTGCCTCGGAAGGCCCAGACGGCGCTCTTTGAGGGCGCCGATGGGCTGCCGGGCGTGCTCGGGATTCTGGACCGGTATTATCGCGACGAAAATGCCAGCGAAACGTATCGCGATTGGCTCATGCACTACATGTCGCCCTCGACTTGCCCCGATTGCCACGGCAAGCGTCTGAAGCCGTCGAGCCTTGCGGTGCGCGTGAACGGGCTCACGGTTGCCGAACTTACGGAAATGTCGCTCTCCCGGGCGCTTGAAACGGTACGAAGCTGGAAGCTCGACGGGCGGCAGCAGCAGATCGGCGGGCGCGCAGTGGAGGAGATTCGCAACCGGCTCGAATTCCTGACGGCGGTCGGACTCGAATATCTCAGCCTGGAGCGGTCGGCGGCGACGCTGTCAGGGGGCGAGGCGCAGCGCATTCGCCTGGCGACGCAGATCGGCTCCAAGCTGCGCGGCGTCCTGTACGTGCTTGATGAGCCTTCGATCGGCCTGCATCCGCGCGATAACGATCGCCTGTTGAATTCGCTGGCCCGGCTGCGCGACTTGGGCAACACCGTGCTGGTGGTGGAGCACGACGCCGAGACTATCGAGCGCGCCGACTACGTGATCGATCTCGGGCCGGGCGCGGGACGTCTGGGAGGTGGCCTGGTGGCGTTCGGAACACCGCGAGACATCGAGCGCAACCCCGATTCGCTGACCGGGCAATATCTCACCGGCGCGCGCGCAATCCGCGTGCCCCCCGTACGGCGCACGCCCGGAGACGGTCGCATCGTGATCCAAGGCGGGAGCGAGCACAACCTCAAGAAAATCGACGTCGAGTTCCCGCTGGGTCTTTTCATTCTGGTCACAGGTGTTTCCGGCAGCGGCAAGTCGACGTTGGTGAACGACATTCTCTATCGCGCCGCGGCGAAGTTTGTCTATGGTTCACGCGCCGAACCCGGCGCGCACGAATCGATCAAAGGTCTGGATTTGATCGACAAGGTGATCGAAATCGACCAGTCCCCCATTGGCCGCACGCCGCGCTCGAATCCGGCGACGTACACCCATGTGTTCACTCCGATTCGCGACCTATATGCGATGCTGCCGCAGTCGCGGGAACGCGGTTACAAGCCCGGCCGGTTCAGCTTCAACGTTAAAGGAGGACGGTGCGAGGCCTGCCAGGGCGACGGATTGAAACGTATCGAGATGAATTTCCTCCCGGATGTCTACGTCACATGCGATATTTGCCGCGGGCGCCGGTACAATCATGAGACCTTGCAGGTCAAGTACAAGGATTACTCGATCGCCGATCTGCTGGAGGCATCCGTCGAAGACGCGTTCGGGCTGCTCGAAAATATCCCGCAGATCAAGGCGAAGCTCGAGACCCTGGTGCAAGTCGGTCTCGGGTACCTTCATCTCGGACAGTCCTCCACCACGCTTTCCGGCGGCGAGGCGCAACGTATTAAGCTGGCGCGCGAGCTGAGCCGGCGGCAGACCGGCAAGACGCTTTACATTCTGGACGAGCCCACAACCGGTCTTCATTTCGAGGATGTGCGCAAGCTGCTCGACGTTCTGCACAGCCTGGTGGACCTGGGCAACACCGTGGTTGTGATCGAGCATCAGCTTGACGTCATCAAGACCGCGGATTGGATCATCGACCTCGGTCCCGAAGGCGGCGAGCGCGGAGGAAGCGTGGTTGCCTGCGGAACGCCGGAGGAGATCCTGCGCCATCCCAAGAGCTACACCGCGCAGGCGCTGAAGAAAATCCTTGGGAACGGAAGGGCTGCGTGAGCCGGTACTCGGACCAGCCGCTCTCCTTCGAAGGGCTCAAGACTATTCCGATCGATGTGCGCGGCGGAAAGGTGCGGGTCGAAGATTTCGCGCAACCCTATCAGAAGGGCGACGGCGTGTCGCGATGGCTCGACTCATTGCCGAGGATTCTTGCCGGCGAGGTATTTCGCACCATTGTGGATGCGTTGCGCGGGGCGCGCGACCGGAAGAGAGCGATTCTGTGGGGCCTGGGAGGGCACGTCGTGAAATGCGGCCTTGCGGATGTGCTCCTTGGTCTGATGCGGCGCAGCTGGGTTACCGCCTTCGTGATGAACGGCGCCGCATCGATTCACGATTTCGAGATCGCCATCGCCGGCCAAACCAGCGAAGATGTGGAAGCTGTGCTGCCGGACGGCCGCTTCGGCGCCGCCGAAGAAACCGGGCGCGAGATGAACGTCGCAATCTCCGAGGGCCATCTCCAGGGGTTGGGTATGGGCGAGGCGCTTGGCAAGCGGCTGGAGACGCTCGCAAAACCGGCGTTCGCCCCGCATAGCCTGCTATCGGGCGCGTATAAGGCGGCCGTGCCGGTCACCGTCCACGTCGCCGTGGGAGCGGATACGCCGCACACCCATCCGCAGGCGGACGCGCCCGCGATCGGCGCGGCCACCCATCGCGATTTTCGCCTCCTTTGCTCGCTTGTGCGCAGTCTTGACCAGGGCGGCGTTTACCTGAATGTCGGATCGGCGGTCGTTCTGCCGGAAGTGTTTTTGAAAGCCGTCTCCGTGGTGCGCAATCTCGGCAATCCGCTCGCGGGATTCACCACTGTCAACTTCGATTTTCTGCAACACTACCGGCCAAAGGTCAACGTAGTGGAGCGCCCGCACGCCCGCTCCGGCGGACGAGGCTGCGCCATTACCGGCCATCACGAGTTGATGATCCCGCTGCTCGCAGCCGCGCTCATCGAAGGCGATCGATGACGCGTGAGCACCCTTTTTGGGGTTACGAAGACCTGGCGCTGTTTGTGAGTGCGGTGCTGCCCTCATTCGCGCTCGCGAAGCTGGCGGTGGGTACCGCGCGGCTTTCGAGCGACGCGATGAAAACGCTCATGTTCCAATCCCTGGTTTACGCTCTGTTGCTAGGGTCGCTGTATCTGCTGATTTCGGTGCGGTACGGGCACCCCTTCTGGCGAGCACTCGGGTGGAAAACGGCTTATCCGGGCGGTTGGCTATGCATCGTTGCGGGGCCGGTATTGGCGGTAGGAGTGGCCGGGCTCGGATCGGTATTGCGTGCGCCGGTGGTTCCGACGCCGATTGAGAATCTGGTCTCCGACCGCCGGTCGCTAGTGATCATGCTGTTTTTTCTGGCCGTGTGCGGCCCGTTGTTCGAGGAACTGGTGTTTCGCGGCTTCCTGTTCCCGCTGCTGGCCCGGTCTTTCGGAACCTGGCCGGGAATTGTGCTCGCGGCGGTCCCGTTCGCGCTGCTGCACGGCCCGCAATATCAATGGACGTGGCAGCACCTGGTGCTGGTTGGCCTGGCAGGCGTGGCGTTCGGATATGCGAGATACAAGACGGAGTCGACGGCGGCCTCCGCGATTGTGCATTCCGGTTATAACGTGACTTTCTTTGCTGGCTTCTTGATCCAGAAGTGTGTGTGATTTATTGACTCACACCTGCCTGCATCAGGAAATGCCGCCACGGCGCGCCTTCAATCTTTCGCGGTGACTGTTTGATACCCCGCCGGTACTTCGAATAGTGCTTGGTCCGGCTGGCTCCGCCGGATGTTCGTGAGACGGTATACGGTTTCACCATTGCGCGGATCGATATGCCGCGTCATGACGACGATTTGCAGCTCCGGCGAATACCAGCGCTCGCTGACGATCTGGATCGCGCGATCATTGCCGATGGATCCAGGCGGGATGGTAACAGTCGTGCGCGTGCCTTCGGCCGGAACTCCTTCAATGACTTGGGTGCCGAGATTCTCTACGCTGGCTTCCTTCTTCTCCGGATTCTCACCCGGCATTACCACCACGCTGAGGCGCCGGGCCTCTTCTTTTGCAGCCGCTTCGGAGACTTTGCCTGCTAACTTGACCAACGGCATTGCTCGAGCAGTCTGCCTTCTGATATTCAGCGAATAGCTCACACCTGCAACCGGATCGCTGATCACTGCTTCGCCGCCGCTCTCACGGCGCATGCGGCCTTCGCTGTCGCGATAAAGCGTGTAACTGGATTGCTGGTGAATGTGTGTCCCGTCAGCGAGCGTTTGGGTCGTCTCCGTCATCGCTTCGGCCGAGTAAGGCTGATTCCTGACGACTGCGCCGGTGACTCCGAGTCTGCCTTCGGACGGTTCCACATTGCGGAGCGCAGCCTTCAGCTTGGCGACCGCCTCCTCCATCCGCGCTCTTTCTGCGGATGACTCCTGCCCGTAAAGCAGACCGCCCGTAAGCGTTGCGGCGGCGATCAGAGCCAGTGCTTGTTTCTTCATGATCTGTTCTCCTCTCGGATGGAATTACTGTAGAAATCGAATGGCCCGGGCGCGCCCGTCGTCACCGACGATCACTTCGGCTTGAATCGAACCGGGCAGGCGCACCTCGACGACGGTGCCGATCTGCATGGGATCGCCGGTGTCGAGAGCCAGGAAATAGTCGACCTTCGGCCGGCGATGACGCTTACGAGCGGGAGCCGTCGTTCGATTACTGGCGGCGGGCCTCGGTGCGGGTGTGACGATTGCGGGGTGCTTGGCAGCGGGCGGCGGAACCGAGTCCGGATGCCGGGTGAAAAGGACCGCCAGAACCACAGCGGCAGCCAGCGTCCCCGCGACCGCTGCGGCCCATCCGCGGCGGCGCGGGCGCGCGATGCTAGGCGCAGGTTCTGGGAAGGGCTCTCCGGCGAGCGCGTCGAACAGAGCGTTCACCCGCGCGGCCGTCGATTGAACGGCTTCCAGATTCGCGGTACACACCCGGCAGCCAGACAGGTGCGACGCGGCCGCCCGCATTTCGGACTCGCCCAGTTCGCGATCCAGGTATGCCTGCAGTACCCCCAGATCCAGACAGGAATTCATGACTCGCTCCCATACAACTCTGCGTACCTCTTCTCGAATGCCGCCATCGATCGCGCCAGAAGTTTTCCAACTGACGCAGGATTGATCTTCAGAACCTCCGCCGCTTCCTGGTACGAGAAGCCGGCATGACGCAGCAACAGGAGCCGCGCGTCGGAGGGTTTCAACAAAGCGAGCACGCGGCGCACACGCTGCTGGCGCTCGGCGCGCAGAAGGTTATCGAGCGGATTCGCGGCGGGCGAGGCCCGGAGAGCCTCCACGCCCGCGGCACGCTCGTAGTGCGTGCGCCGCACCCGTAGCTTCAGAGCATCAAGGCCGAGGTTCATCGCCGTGCGGTACAGCCAGCCTTCAAGGTTTCCGCCCGGACGCAGTAACGCAGGGCGGGCCAGAAGACGGCAGAGTGTCTCCGAAGCCAATTCTTCCGCCTGTCCGCGTTCGCCCGTGATGCGCACGAGGAGCGCGACCAGTCGCTGATACTGCACCCGATAGACATCCTCCGGATTAGCATCAAGCGCCGAGCCTGGTAGGCTCAAAGGGATGTGGTCGCTTCCGTCCACCGTCAATATAACGACGGCCGGGGAATGTTTGTGACAGTAGAGAAACCCGGAATGGCGCTGCTCCGCCTTCAACGTCTCTTAAGTTCTTCAGCTATCGGCCGCAGGTGGTCGTAGCAGCGAAAGCATTCTAGAAGCTTGCCGTCGTCAAGCGGTTTCAGCACATACGCCGACTCTTTGATGCCAAACTCCCTTTGAAACAATCCGCGTTCAGCCTCTGACCCTGTCACGACGCAGATCGGGAGCTGGTCACAGTTCGGAATCGCCCGGAGCACCTCAATTCCCGTGAGCCGTGGAAGGCTGATATCGAGCACTATCAGATCCGGGTCCGGCGCCTTCTCGTATTCCCCGCGCTTGAGCAGGAAATCCACCGCTTTCTCTCCGTCAGTGACGACTGAGAGCGCGTATACTGCGCCCAATTGTTCAAGGATGATCTTCAACCAGTGTATGTCGGCGTAGTTGTCTTCTGCCGCGAACAGTTGAATCCGGCGCATGATTTCTGGATCCGCCGAGCAACGAAAGGGTTTGGTCATTCGCGGCCGAGATTCGCGCGGCCTGCTTCGCTATTCCTTCCGCTGTATCGGCTTATGATGTTCCCACTCGGGGACCGACGTGGGGACTCGACCGCACGGAACAGACGATCGAACTACTCAGCGGCGCGCTCCCGCCACCTGGTTTCGTTCGAGCAACCGCTTTCCGTCTCGACTCATCATATTACCGGGGTTCAGTTTCTGCAAGATCAGCGTCCGTTTCGCGATGTTCTCAATGAGGCAGAAATCTGCAGTAACATTGTCTGAGTAACCTCCATCCGAGGTTCTGGCATTCAATGACAGATCCGGCCCACATCACTGCTCAGGATTCGTGGCTGGCGGCGATCGTGGACTCCTCTGACGACGCGATCATCGGCAAGAATCTCGCCGGAATCATCACGAGCTGGAACAAAGGCGCAGAGCGCATGTTCGGCTACGCCGCCGCCGAAGCCGTGGGGAAGCCGATTGCAATGATCGCCGATCCCGGGCGCATTGACGAAATGCCAAACATCCTCGAACGGATCAAGAGCGGACAACGCATTGATCATTATGAAACCGTTCGACGGACAAAGGACGGACGGCAGGTCCACGTCTCACTGACCGTGTCGCCGGTCTACGACCGCACCGGTCAGATTATCGGCGCCTCGAAAATAGCGCGCGACATCACCGAGCGGAAGCTGGCCGAGGCCGAGATCGCCAAGCAATCGATGCGGATGGTGCGAGCCAATGCCGATCTTCAACAGTTTGCCTACATCACCTCGCACGACCTGAAAGAGCCTTTGCGGACTGTTTCTATTAGTGCTGAAATGTTGCTCCGCAAATCGGGCGAGAAATTGAACGCGGAAGAACGGCAGCTCCTGGAATTCGTAATAACATCGGCGCGGCGAATGAACAGTATGATCGCAGATCTGCTGCCGTATGCCCGGACGCTCACTGAGGATCTGCCGCTGGCCGATGTCAAGACTTCTGAATCGCTGGACTGGGCTATCAACAACCTTCACGCGGCAATCCAGGCCAGCAACGCTGAAATCCACTATGACCGCGAGTTTCTGCCGACGGTTCGCGGCAACAAGATTGCGCTCGTACAGTTGTTTCAGAACCTTCTGAGCAATGCGATCAAGTACCGGAGTGCCGAACGCCCGAAGGTTGAAGTCTCAGCTGTCCGGCAGGACGGCGGGTGGCTTTTTACGGTTCGTGATAATGGGATTGGCATCGCCCCGGCATACCACCAGCGAGTTTTCACCCTGTTTCAACGGCTGCATACCGGCGAATATCCCGGGACAGGCGTCGGCTTGTCGCTCTGCCGAAAGATCGTGCAAGCGCACGGCGGAGAAATCTGGGTAGAGTCCGATCAGGGCCAGGGTGCGGCGTTCAAGTTCCGCCTGGGCGATGGGGAGGAAAGGTGAGCAATACTCGTATCATTCTTGTCGAAGATAATCCACTGGATGTAATGCTGATAAAGGAAGCCCTGAAGCAGTCGAACATCGCCGTAACCGCGCTTGAACATTACGCCAACGGAGAGGCGGCGGCCAAGGCCATCGCCGCACTGATCGATCCTCCCGATCTGTTCCTGCTGGACCTCAATGTTCCCAGCGTGCACGGCCTGGAACTTTTGCGAATCGTGCGCGCGCTCCCGCAGGCCGCCGCCGTGCCAGTGGGAATTATCACCTCATCGGACGCCACCGAGGACAGAATAAAAAGTGAGCAGCGCGGCGCGAACGCGTATATCGTCAAGCCATACGGATATCACGATTTCCTTACCACGGTCGGCGCTGCGATCGTTGAGCTATTAAAGCGCAAACCTTTGGGTCATTCCGGCTCGGGTGTCCGCAGATTACGACTTGGCCGCGCGCCAGCCCTACCGCCCACGCGCCGCAGGAAGCGATCAGCCACAGCAAGGCACGGATCACGGACACCGTCGAGAAACCCGGGGAAAGAACGGCGCTGAGGAATGCTCGTGAGTTATTGCAGGATTGGTGCCCGGGGCGGGACTTGAACCCGCACTCCCGTTGCCGGGAAAAGGATTTTAAGTCCTTTGCGTCTGCCGGTTTCGCCACCCGGGCTGATTTAAAACACACATAGTTACGAAGCAGCTGGCGCGACGGCCGTTCCGGGTATGCCTGAAAGTATGCCCACCCCGTTCAACTTCCCCGTATTCAGAGCCTCCATTCGACTGACGGCCCGTTCCACTGATTCGGGAGACGGGTGGACGTACCGCTGCGAGACCGTAATCGTACTGTGCCGCATGAGCTTCATTATAGTGAACGCGTCGGCCCCGGACTCTCCGAGGCGTCCCGAAAGTGTGACGAAGGGAATGCAATCCCAGCAGCTCGCGAATCTTCCTCTGCTGTTCGTTGAGCCACGTCTGGCAAAGGCAACTACCGTCTGGTCGTCTAAAAACTGGCCCCTCGCAGTCCGCCCCCTTCCGCCGTTTCAGCATTTGGAGAGCTCGGGAAGTCAAGGGAACGTTCCGCGATTTGGAGTTCTTGCTGTGTCGCGCACGGACTGTAAGATAGCCGTATTTCACGCCGTCAGTGGGCTCAAGCCGGACATCTGGTCAACCCAACCCGAGCAATTCGCCCATGCGAAGCCCATCGCATGGATCGTGTACACGACGGAGCGCCCGTTAGATCGCTTCGTCGTTGGGACAGGCGAGTTCAAATTGGAGTTAGCTCTGGTGGCGGATCGGCCTGAGGGGCGGCAAGCGTCTTCAAAACCACCTACACACACGCTGCCCACACTTGCGGCTGGACGAGCTGGCGA
>QHXU01000053.1:12462-12858 GCA_003223065.1 Acidobacteriota bacterium
ATACGTGGCAGGCTGCGCGCACAGCGGGGATAGCGGATCACGTCTTGGAGCGTTCGCGAATTGCTGGAAAATGCCTAAGAGCAACATGGTAGCCTTTGATGAAGTGCGATACCGATTCCTGATTCACCATCTAAACCACTCGTACATCGCGGTAAACATTACAGCCCTATCTCCAAATGTTGCAGATCGCAAGGTAAATGCCAGCAGCCTGTCATTTGTTCAGTACCGATCGTGGAACTCTGCAAAGGAACGGTTCCTGGAACTGGGTGCCACGCCAGAATCCTTAGATGCCGTCGATCAGAGTCTCAAGAGAACGAGCGTTGCGGTTCTAACTATTCTCTAAGCGTTTATTCGAGGAACACAGATTTACCATCTCCTGGAGGCCGCGTGATGTGA
>QHXU01000054.1:0-16386 GCA_003223065.1 Acidobacteriota bacterium
TTACACCAATTCGCCGTTCAGTCTAACAGCTTTACCGGGCTGCCAGAGCCGGCGAGCCGCTATTATGGAGAAATGGAACCAGCCATCGCACCCTCGGTTGTCGATCTGGAAAAGCAGTACCTGCTGCAGAATTACGCGCGTTACCCTTTGGTGCTGCATCGCGGCAAGGGCTGTTATCTTTACGACGCTGCCGGGAAGCGCTATCTCGACTTGCTGGCCGGAATCGGCGTGAACGCGCTGGGCCACGCCCATCCGCGGCTCACAAGGGTGATCCGTGAGCAGGCGGGACTGCTCCTGCACGTTTCGAATCTCTATTATCACGAATACCAGGGCCCGCTCGCGGGCCGGATCGCGAAAGCAAGCGGACTCGCGCGGGTGTTTTTTTCCAATTCCGGCGCCGAGTCGATCGAGTGCGCAATCAAGATGGTTCGCTCGCATGGCCGGAAAATCAGTCCCGAAAAGCACCAGATTGTCTCGCTGGAGGATTCGTTCCATGGCCGGACATGCGGCGCGCTTTCGGTCACCGGCCAGGAAAAGTATCGCCGCGATTTCGAGCCTCTGCTCACCGGCGTGCATTTCGTGCCGCGCAACGACATCGTCGCGCTCGAGCAGGTGGTGGACGATCACACCGCGGGCATCGTGCTCGAATTGGTGCAAGGCGAGGGCGGCATTCATCCGCTAAGCGCCGGGTTCGTGCGAAAAGCGCGCGAGCTGGCGGATCGCCATAACGCGCTGCTGATCTTCGACGAGATTCAGTGCGGCGTGGGCCGGCCGGGCACGTACTTCTCCTATCAGTTGCTGGATCCACAGGTGCTGCCGGACATCATGGTCGCCGCCAAGCCGATCGCCTGCGGCATCCCTCTGGGTGTGATCGCCGCAAACGAACGCGCCGCGGAGTCCATCGGCTCCGGAATGCATGGATCCACGTTCGGCGGCGGGCCCTTGGCCTGCCGCGTGGCGCTCGAATTCTTCGACATTCTTGACACGCTGCTGCCGCAGATCACCCGCATGGGGGCTTATTTCCGCAATGGCCTCGCGGAGCTGGCGAAACGTTATTCGTTCATCAAGGAGATCCGCGGCGTCGGCCTGATGATCGGTGTCGAGCTTGACATTCCGGGAAAACAGATTGTACTCGACGCGATCGAGCAGGGCCTGCTCATCAACTGCACGCACGAGACGGTGCTGCGCATGCTGCCGCCGTATATTGTGACGGAGCGCGAAGCCGACCGCGGGATCACCATCCTGAAACGAGTACTGAAAAAAGCGAAGGCCGCGCGAGTTGACCCTTCCGCCGGTTCACAATAAATCCTCGCGGCCGGCTTTCTCCAACCGCTTCACCAACTCGCCCACCTGCTGCGCGCGGGCGCGATCGGCAATCAGCAGTGCGTCCGGCGTATCCACGACAATCAGGTCCTTCACTCCCAGCAGCGCCACCAGCTTCTCCGAGTCCACGTAACTCCCCGAGCTCGACTCGATCAGCGCTTCCCCCCGAACAGCGTTCCCGTGGTTGTCCCGCTTGTGCAGTTCGTAGACGGCGTTCCAGCTTCCGACGTCGCTCCAGCCGACATCCCCCGCCGCAACACCCGCTACGTTCGACGCCTTTTCAAGCACAGCGTAATCGATCGAGATGTTGTCGCAGCGCGGGAACACCTCCTCCATCCGGGAATGGAACTGGCTGGCGCCGAAAGCCGGCAAACTGTGAAGCAACGCGGCCGTGCTTGGGAGAAACCGCCGCAGCGCATCCAACAGCACCGACGCCTTCCAGAAGAACATCCCCGCATTCCAATAGAAGTTTCCCGCGGCCAAGAATCGTGCCGCGGTTGCAGCGTCCGGCTTCTCGCGAAAACCCAGCACACTCACGGGCTCCCACTTTCCCGCCTTCACATCCTCGGGAAACTCGATGTAGCCGTAGCCTGTCTCGGCCCAGCGAGGCTGGATCCCGAGCACCACGATCTTCCCTTCCTTAGCCGCGCGGAATGCCGGATTCAACAGGCGGACGAATTCCCTGGGGCGGCGGATGACATGATCGGCCGGAAACACTCCCATAACTGCCTCGGGGTCGATCGATTCCAGAATGTGCGCTGCCAGCCCGATTGCCGGCGCGGTATTGCGTTGCGCGGGTTCGGCCAGTATCTGGCGCTTTGGCACCTCGGGAAGTTGGCGCACGATTTCAGCGCGCAGATGCTGATTTGTGATGATCCACAGGCGGTCCGGCGGAACCACCGGGTTCAGACGCGCCACCGTTTCCTGGATCAGCGAGGACTCGCCGAAGAACCGGAGCACCTGTTTGGCCCGCCGCCGCCTGCTTCGCGGCCAGAAGCGCGTGCCGCGCCCGCCGGCGAGGATCAGTCCATACAGGTGGGACATCGCGCCATTATTGGATCGGATACGCGCGCACCAGCTTCAACGTGCGGTCCCAACGCGTCTTGGTGAAAAAATGCTGGACCAGGTCGACGAAGTGGTTCGTGTTGTAGTCGACCCAATCCTCGGTGGGCGCGTCGTAGGACCAAAAAATCACGAGCGGCTTTCCGATGATATTCTCGCGCGGCACAAAGCCCCAGTAGCGGCTGTCGAGCGAGTTGTCCCGATTGTCACCCATCGCAAAATAGTGTTCTGCAGGCACGACCAGCTCGCCATTCACCACATTTTGCTCGAGCATCGCCCGGGCGCGATCGACCACCGGTCCCCACGGCGCGGAAGGAAAGTTGTCGCGATAGGGCTCGATTCCCGGGAAAATATGCTGCACGTAAGGCTCCTGGAGCGGCTTGCCGTTCAAGTACACCACCTTGTCGATGATGCGGATATGATCGCCCGGCACGCCGATTACGCGTTTCACGTAGTTCTGCTGGATGTCCATCGGGTAGCGGAACACGATGATGTCGCCTCGCTTGGGCTCGGTATACGGGAGGAAATGGCGAGTGAACGAACCCGCCGGCGCATAAGATAACTTGTCCACCAGCAGATGGTCGCCTACTCTCACGGTCGTGTCCATGGAAGGCGTCGGAACAATGAACGCCTGCACCAGCGTGGTGGTCCCGAAGAGCAGAATCAGAATATTGATGGACCACTCGGTAATGAAGTCCCGCGTCGAGTCGGCGAACTTTTTCATGACAGGTTTACTTGATCGGGTAACCGTGAATCAGCATGAACGTGCGGCGCCAGCGCGTTTTTGAGAAGAAGTTCTGCGCCAGATCGACCACATGGTCGAGGCTGATTGAAGAATTGCTCAGCTGGTTGGTGGGCGCGTCGTAAGACCAATATATGATCAGGGGCTTGCCGATGATGTTATCGCGAGGCACGAAACCCCAGTAACGGCTGTCGAGCGATGAATCGCGATTATCGCCCATCGCGAAATAATAGTTCGGCGGAACCACCAATTCTCCATTCACCACGTGATGTTGCAGCATGTCGATCGCGCCAGTGTCGACAGTCACATTAGGCTCGCCCGGAAAATTGTCGCGATAGGAATCGATGTAGTCGCTCTTATGGTACTTGTATCGTTCAGATATACGGATTTGTTGATGATTCGGATCCGGTCGCCAGGCACGCCGATGCAGCGCTTGACGAACGTCTGGCGGATGTCTACCGGATAGCGGAACACGATGATGTCGCCACGCTTCACCGGCCGATAGGGCAGCACGAATTTGCTCACCGGCCCCGCGGGCGCGTAGGCGAGCTTGTCGACCAGCAGATGATCGCCGATCAACAGCGTGTCTTCCATGGAGCCAGTAGGGATGACGAAGGCTTGGACCAGCGTCGTCGTCAGGAAGAGCAAAAGCAGTACCGTGATGGTCCACTCTGCGATTGTTCCGCGTGGCGGCTCCAGCTGGGCTTCTTCGACAGCAGCTTCGGGAGCCGGAATAGGAAGGGTGCCCGGTTCCGTCGTCTTTTCGATGCTCACTCCCTTTATTTTAGCTGGTTCCGAGGCCGTGAGGACACCAGGAATTGATCTTACGGAACGCAAAGCCGCTTTCTGACAGAGACCTGGTCTGGCTGGCAAGGTCGGCTAGAATGGTTCCGGTCTTGATCGTTGCGCGCGGCGTGAAACGGGAGAATGGGACGGTCAAATCATTCATCGAAAGCATTGTCCCTCTTGCTACTGGCCACCACATGACGATTCCTCATCTTCGCTGGATCATTGCCGCTATGCTCTGCGGAGCAACACTCATCAACTACGCCGACAGGCAGGCGCTGGCGGTTGTCTCGGTGGATGTCCTGCGAGACTTTCGTCTCACCGAGCGGGACTATTCGCACATCCTGACCCTTTTCTTTCTCGCCTACGCGATCATGTACGCCGGCTCGGGTTACGTGGTGGATCGTCTTGGGACCCGCCGGGGCTTCGCCGTGTTCATCGTGGGTTGGTCGATCGCGCAGATGCTGCATGCCCTGGCGGTGGGCAAGTGGTCCATGGCAACCTACCGGTTCATGTTAGGGCTGAGTGAACCCGGCGCGTGGCCGGCGGCAGCGAAAGCCGTGGGGGAGTGGTTTGCACCCTCCCAGCGTGCACTGGGAATGGGCATCTTCAATGCCGGCTCCTCGCTCGGGTCCCTGATCGCGCCACCGCTGGTGGCGTTCCTGACGCTCCGCTACGGCTGGCGGGCCGCATTCGTGTTCACCGGCGCCCTCGGCGTGGTGTGGGTGGTGCTGTGGTTGATCCTATATCAGCCGCCGCACAAGAACCGCTTCCTGCGGCAATCGGAGTTCGTGAAGATCCGCGAACAGATCGCGCCGGCCGCGGAAGCGGTCGCCGCGGAAAAGGTGAACTGGGTGCACGTGGTTCGCATGCGCGGCTGCTGGACCCTGATCCTGACACGCTTTTTTACAGACCCTGTGATCTATTTCGTAATCTTTTGGCTGCCACAATACCTGCGTACGCAACGCGGCTTCGACCTGGCGGCGGTCGGCAAGTACGCTTTCGTGCCGTTCGTCTTCGGCGGTATCGGCTATGTGCTTGGTGGCTGGTGGTCTGGCCGCTTGATGCGCGCGGGCTGGACGCTGCCGCGGGCGCGCAAATTCGTCATGCTGGCGGGCGCGGCGGTCATGCCGGTGTCGATCCTCGCGCCGGTAGTGCCGGCCGCGTGGATGGCGATCGCCGCCACTTGCCTGGTTACGTTTGGCCACGCGTTGTGGGTCGCGAATCTGCAAGCGTTACCCATCGACCTGTTCCGCGGCCCGGAGATCGGAACAGCGACCGGCTTTTCCGGAACCGGCGGCGCCATCGGCGGCATGTTGGCGCAGTTGGGGACCGGATACCTGGTGACGCACCTCTCTTACGCCTACACGCTTCTGTTCCTGATCGCCGGACTGGTGCACCCGTTATCGGCAGGACTCACGTACTGGCTTCTGCCGGACCGCGAGTTCACACGGAGCAAGGCGCGAGGGCCAGCGCGGCAATAAGCATGTCCCTTTTGCGCAACGTCACTCCTCTCGCAGCAGTTGCATCGGTTCCAGCCGCGCGGCACGCATTGCCGGCAACAGGGAGGCGAAGGCCGACACCGCCAGCACGATGGCAACTACGCCTCCGAGTGTAGCCGTGTCCGAGGTGGACACTCCGTACAGCATCCCCGATAGCAGTCGCCCCAACGCTACGGCGAGAACCACGCCTGCCATACAGCCCAGCACTGAGACGCGCAGTCCTTGGGCCAGGAATTGCCGCACGACTTGCGTCCGTACGGCGCCCAGCGCCAGGCGCAGAGCCACTTCGCGCTGGCGCAAGTTCACCAGGTAGCTGAGCGTTCCGTGGACGCCGACGCATGCCAGCGACACGGCGGTCATCGCGAAGAAGGTGAGTAATATAGTGCGGAGCCGGTTTTCCGCGTAGGCGTCCGAGATGTGGTCGCGAAGCGGCGTGAGGTCGTATACCGATCGCCGCGGTTCGAGTTCGTGGATCTTACGGCGGATCGTCTCGGCCATGGACCTCGGTTCACCGTGCGTCCTGACCAGGAAATACGTGCCCGGCTGGTTTGAGCCCGCACACCAATAAACAGTGGGAGGGGGTTCGCGGTCGAGGCCCGTTTCCCGCGCATCGCCCACGATGCCGCGGATCTCACCCGGCGGCAGATAGGCGTTTGCGGGTTGCACTAAGTGGCGCCCGATGGCCGCGGATCCCGCCAGGTAACCGTTCGCAAAACTGCGATTCACCATCGTGGTGTTCGTATTGGGCTCGTCCCGGCACAACTCGCCGGCCACCACTGGGATCCGTATCGTCGCGAAATAGGCGGGAGTGACCCACCGGCCCTGGGCGAGCATCTTTGGCTCGGACTCCGCACGGCCTTCCGTGGTTTTCAGTTCAATCTGATATTGGGCCGGCACTCCCGGAAGGCTGAGCGCGGTGGCCGCCGATTCGATCCCGGGCACGGATCTCAATCCGTCCAGAATCCTGTCCACCCGCTGCCTGGCTGCTTTCTGGTCGGCTGTTTCGCCCCAACTGCTGCTGATGTGGAAGGTAAGCACATGCTCCGGATCGAAGCCCGGCGACACGCGTCCCAGTTCCTGAAAACTGCGCAGCAGCAGTCCCGCGCCGGCGAGCAGCGTCACGGCAAGCGCAACCTGCACTCCCACCAGCGCGAACTGCACGCGGTTGTACCGCGATACCTGCCAACGGCCCGCCTGCGCCAGCGAACCGGCCAGATTCCGGCGTGAGCCGCGGATTGCCGGGAAGATTCCGCACAGCAGCGTCGCCGCAATCGCGCAGGCCAGCGCATAGAGCACGATCCTCCAATCCAGCCCGATCTCTTCGATGCGCGGCAGGTCTTTTGCTAACGAGCGAAACACCCGCGACGCTCCCGCTGCCACCACCAGGCCCAGGGCAGCCCCCGCCAGAGATACGACCACGACTTCAGTCAAAAGTTGCGCCACTACCGAAGCCCTCGACGCCCCGAGCGAAAAGCGCACGGAGATCTCATGCTCTCGCGCCGCGGCCCGCGACAGCAGCAGGGCCGCGATATTCGTGCACGCGATGAGCAACAGCAGCGAAACCGACCCGAACAGGATCAACAGGGACCTTCTCACGCCGCCGACTGTGGCTTCCTTGAGCGGCTCGATCATGGCCCCTATCATTGCATCGGTCTTCGGATACTCGCGGCCAAGGTTGGCCTGCACGCTCGCCAGGTTGGCGCGCGCCTGTGCCAGTGTAACCCCGGGCTTCAGACGCCCGATCGCAGTGAACCACGTCGATTCGCGGCTTTGCGCATAAGGCGCGTCCATCGGACTGGGAGACCAAAGGTCTACGTCACGGTCGGGAAAGAGGAACGAAGCCGGCATGACGCCGATAATCGGGTAAGCCGACCTGCCGATGCGTAGAGTTTTGCCGACTGCATCCGGATTCCCGCCGAAACGCCGGCGCCACAGGCGGTCGCTGATGAGCACTGCATTCGGGCCGCCGAAACGCTCTTCCTGCGGACTGAAATCGCGCCCCAGCGCGGGAGCGATTCCCCATACCTGCAAAAAACGGGGAGCCACCAGCGCCAGCTTTAATTTCTCTGGAAGCTCGCCTGAAAGTTCCGAAGCGTCCTCCGTATAGTGACCGGTAATCGCCTGAAAGGTGTTGTTCAGCCGGTTCCATTCCTCCAGCCGGACCGGCGCAACAAACGGTTGCGGGATTTTGGGATGGGATTGAGCCAGCTTCACAAGCTGATCGCTCTCGGGAAACGGCAAAGGCCGTAGCAGGACAGCGTAAATCGCCGAGAACACCGCGCTGTTGGCGCCGATCCCGAGCGCCAGCGTCAAGACCACGGTCGCGGTGAATGCGGGCGTCTTCCCCAGACCGCGGGCGGCATGTCGCAAATTCCGGACAAACGACTCCAGCCAGCCATAAATGTCCATATCCCGCGTCCTTTCCACCTGCGCCGTGTAATTACCGAACTGCCGCCGTGCGGTGCGCACGGCTTCTTCCTCGCTCATACCGCCGTCCTGCAGTTCCTCCGCGCGTTCCGCCACGTGAAACGACAGTTCGCGTTGCAGATCGCTTTGCATGCGGCCCGGCCGCAAGACGTTCCAAAACCGCCGGTACCAAGCCATAACCTTCCCGTGCTAGGCGTATCGAATCACGCGCGCCACGCCCTCGGTGAGCCGCGCCCAGCTTTCCTCTTCTTGCATGAGTTGTTTTCTGCCCTTGGCAGTCAACGAGTAGAAGCGGGCCTCCCGGTTCTTCTCTGTCTTGCCCCACTCTGCCCGCACCCAACCGTCCTGCTCCATGCGGTGAAGCGCTGGGTATAGCGACCCTTCTTCCACCCGTAGCAATTGGTCCGAAACACTTTGAATGTGTGCGGTGATGGCGTATCCGTGCATCCGCCGGCCGGATGAAAGGGTTTTGAGCACCAGCAGCGCCAGCGTGCCCTGCAGAATGTCGTTTTTCTTGGCGCCCACAACAGTACCTATCTAGCTATGCATAACTAGCTAATGAGATTGTATTGGTTAGACGTCGCAGTCGTCAAACGGATAGGGCGAACGTGGTCCGGCGGCCTGCAGCTTGAGCGGCTAGTATGGCGTGCGCTCGTAGGACTCGTCGGAAATCCGCGACCGCGTCCGGCGGCTGCCCGGCCATTCGAGGCGCATGTCGTGGCAGACTTCGTCCAGCATCTCCACGGTGCAGACTTTGGTCTCCATCGCGAATGCCGTCAGCAGCAGATTGTCGCAGAGCGCGTTGATCACGCGAGGAATTCCTTGGGAGCGCAGGTGGATCTCCGCCATCAACTGTTCCGGGAAGATGTTTTGTTCCGGCGGCGCACCGGCGCGCCCAAGCCGAGATTGCATGTACTCCACCGCATCGCGCAACGTAAAAGGCTGCAAGTTGCAGCGCAGCACGATCCGCTGCTTCAATTGCCGAAGATTCGGCGCATCCAGTTTGCGATCGAGTTCGGGCTGGCCCGCCAGGATGATCTGCAGGAGCTTGCCGTTGCGGTTTTCCAGGTTCCCGAGCAGGCGGATCTCCTCGAGAACCTCCCACTCCAGGTTGTGCGCCTCATCGACGATTAGGACCACGGTACGGCCGTCCTGGGTTTGCTCCATCAGCAATTCGTTGAGCGCGAACAGAACCTCGGTCTTCGAGGTACGCGTGCAGGCCAGATCGAGATCGTAGGCGATCATCTCGAAAAACTGTTCGACACTGATGCGGGAATTGAAAATAAACGCAAATTCGATGTATTGTGACTCGAGATAATCGCGCAGGCACTCGAGCATCGTGGTTTTACCCGTGCCAACTTCGCCCGACAGAACAATGAAGCCTTTGCGCGCCTGGACACCGTAAATCAGGTTCGCCAGTGCCTCTTCGTGTTGCTCGCTTCTATAGAAAAAAGCCGGGTCGGGACTTAGGCTGAACGGGCTCTCCGAAAAACCAAAGAAGGCATTGTACATGTCTGGGGGACCGTCGTTTTCTTTCGAACCGGAGGGCTAAAGCCTCTCTTCTTCTCTACTTATCGATAGTACCATGTAACGCTGCCAGGCGAGCCGAATTTTAGAAAACTTCCAGCAGAATCCAGCCAGGCAGGCTGGCGGGTTGATTTCCCTGGAACACGATCCGGCGGGTTTTAGGAAACGGCAGGCCGGTTTGGATCGCCCGCTGGTACAGCGGCATTTGGCGCAGGATTTTGCGGAAGGATTCATCCTGGGTGTTCAAATAAGCCGATTTTCCCAGGAATCCCCCGCCCCACCCGATCGAGAGCAGGCAGGCATCCTGGCGCCGGATGATTGCCTCGAGTCGCGCTTCGAGCTCGCTAAGGCCGCGGCCGAGATCCGCCAGCCCTCCCCATTGCGCGTACTCCTGATGCCGCGCTACCAGACCCGCGGCGTAGCGATTCGACGCCTGGAACAAATGCGCGCGGTCCTGCACCGATTTTTCGCGCCAGGCGCCCTCGAAGGAACTGCCGGGGATAGCCATTTCGGCGAAAATCGGCGTGCTCTCTTCGATGCGGCGCGCATCCACGGAGCCGCGCGGCGATTTCCAGCCGAGTTCATAGCGTCCGGACCCGCGCGCGGCCAGCGTGGCGACGCGCAGAAGATACACTTTCATCCCCGCGTGCCTGACCGGAGAGGAATCCCCCGCCGCAACGCGCTTCATTCGGCTCGTTCCTGCGCCCCCCAACACTGCGTCTTCGGCTTTCGCCGCCGGATTGCGCGGAGCGCGGTCCTCCGCGACCCGCCCGGCAACGTCGCGGATCATGCCATCTGTCCAGCGGTCGAACACGGCGCCGGTGCGCAAGGCGCCCTTGATCGCGGTGCCTGGCACGTACGGCCCGGCAGCGGAACAGGCGAATGTCGGAATGAAAAGATTCTCGGCCCGGGCCCGCTCCCAGAACGGAATGGCGCTCGCGTGTTCGAATGGAATGCGCCGTCCGGCAAAGTTCTGCGCAAAGCCTCCCCAGGAAGCGAAATCGAGCTTGTCGGCCTTCTTGAGCTGAGCCAGGTACCCGTCCAGACGCGAGCCCTTTGCGAGCAAACGAAAAATTCGGCGCTGGTCGAGCACATTCACATGCTCTTTCCAAACCATGTAATCGATGGGCGCGAGCTTCTGGCCATCGCCAATGAGTGTCGGGGTGAGGCAGGTCAGCCGGTATCTCATGGAGCGTGCCTCCATGGAATCGGAACTGCCAGCGCAAAGCCCGCTCTATAGACAGGATGCGGAGAATTCTCAGGAGCCACGTCAGTGGCCGAACCGCGCGGCTCCGACGCCGCCACCAGCACGGAACCCTCAGCGATCATTCGCGTCGGTTTTTTGGGATCGCCCGTGTTTTCGACGCGTCCGCCACGCGTGGTCAAGGTGTAGTTGCCTTGTTGCCAGTCGACGGAATCGGACACGGAGGGATGAAACAGCGACAGCATCCAATACGCCGAACTCGCCGAGTGATCGCCGTTTTTGAGCACCAGGTCGGGCAGATTTCCTTGAAGAATTTCGGGCATTTCGGAGCTGCCCCAGCCGAGCGAGCGCTCGCCGCCGAACCCGGAATCGGCCAGCAGGCGGAGTGCGCCGGTAAGCGGCTGTAGCCACCGTTCGCATGCGGCGCCGTCCGCGAATGCGGCGGCCATCCACAGTCCCGCCAAAGGCGCGAACTCGAGGCACGCACTCGAGTGCGGCGCGACTGCGCCTCCCCAGCGGTCCACCGCCGCGCTCGATCGCACCGAGACGCGCAAAGGACCCGAGCCGCCTAAGGGCGCCAGGCACTCACTGGCGCCATCGATCATCCAGCCCTCTTCGGCGATGGGATGGCCGCTCACAAGCGTTTCCACGACACTGAGCGGAACAAATCGCGCGCCTTTCCAGCGCACTTTTGAAGACGGGGGCGGAGGCCACAGATTACGCGGCGGGACAACGAATAACGTATCGCCCTGGAAAGGAAAACAGGAGCTGAATCGCACGGCCGGCTCGGGCGCGCGCACGGTTGCGTCGAGCCACTCCTCGAGCGTCCCCAGGCGTGACATGGCGGCCGAAATCGCGGAGAAAAGCGAGTCGCTGTGAAAGATGCGGTCCACGCGATCACGATCGCCCGAATCGGGACCGATACGCCAGGGCCCGGCGGGCCGCAAGCGAATCAATAAGCCGGACGGCATGGTCAGTTCGCCAGCTTCTCCCCGAATGAGGCGTCGTTGGCCAGCGCCTGCACAGCCGCGAGGTCGGCCGCGGAAGCCAGTTCTCGCTCCGCCCCACCGGACGAGTAGAACGCCCGGTTGCGCCAGATCAGCTTCAGGTTTGAGAAGCGGACGCGCCCGCTTCCGCGAGAGCCGCCGCCGCCGAGCGCGTCATCTTCGAGGAGCCGCAATCCCTCGAGCAGCCGCGCGGCGAGCGCCTTGTCCTCCTCGCACAACACATCGACAATCATGCGGATGCGGAAGCGGGCTCCGCATGGCACACGCTCTAGCGTCCGGGGATTCGCCTGGGACGTGATGCGGTCGATCGCGTTTTCGCTCTTGACCTCGGTGATTTCGTCGTCAAGGTTTTCGCGCATCTGCGCCGTGATGCTGTCCGGATCAAGCGGCGCATCGTAGATCGTGAGCCGCGCAGGGCTGGCGCCGCGGGTCTCGATCGCCTCGCCTTCCACGCGTTCCACGCGTCCAGGACTACGCCCGAACAGCAGGCAGATTTCGTCATCGGGGCGATCGCTCTGGTGGATGCGAACTTCCTGGCCCTTGCGTTTCGAAAGATAGACCAGCTCGGCGGGAGACGTCAGGCCCATGGCGTTCTCAAGCAGGGAGCGTAGCTTCCCCCGCAGCGAACTGCCGGGAATATAGGGCAGCCCGAAAGCATCCTTGACCACGGGATTGTCGGCTCCGCCGATTTCGAGCGAGCCCTTGCCCGCGCCGATGTGGAGTCCGGTTTCGCAGTGGAGCTCGCCTGACAAGACAAGTTTCCCCAGGAGTTGCAATTGTGTTTGAGCCGTATGTGTGCTCATAGTTTCTTGGCTATTCGTTGTAGGCCACGATGGCTTCGAACAGATCCTTGAACCGCTCGTAGCCGCGAGCGTCGTTTTTGCGCGTCACCTGCAGCAGCAGGCGCTCGAGCGCATCAAGGCTCCGCAAGGAGTGCCTGGCCGTGGTATAGGCCAGCCGCGCACGCAGCATCACGAACTGGTGCTGGCGTTCGCTCTCGGGAGCCCTCACAGCGCGGCGGACGGCGTTATAGAGGCGCCGCAACTGGCTTTTGGTGCCGGAATCCATGTCGCGCATCCGCGCCACCACGGCATGGGCCTGGTTGTCGAGATAGAGGCTGTCAGTGATCAGTTTTTCCAGCTCGATTTCCGGAGGACCTTCGAAGGGGCGCCCGCCAGGACGAGGTCCGGCATCGCGCCGGTCGCCACGGCGATCGTCACGGCCACGTTCGGGCCGGTCGCCACGGCGCTCTCCCCGGTTCTCACCGCGGTTTTCACCGCCGGGCCGGGGCTGCCGGTCTTCGCGGCGTGGAGCCTGGGAGGGCTTTTGAGCTTCGTGCTTCTGCGGCTCGGCTTTGGGAGGCTCAGGCTTCGCCGGCTCCTGCTTGGGTGGTGCATCCGTCTGGGTTGCTTCGGGTTGTACTTCTTCTGGCATGTTTTCCTTCTGACCGGCTGGAGGGCCAGTCCTACTCCGCTGACAGCCTCGCCCATTCTAGCGCCACGCGACCTGCGGGCCGCAACTTGACAGTGACCGCGCTCCGGCCGATCAAGTCCTGGATGAGGCTGGTACGGGCTTTCTGAAATTCCGTGCGTTGCGGCCCCGCCTGACGGGCCGCGCCGAGGATGCGCCGGATACGGCGGTGGTAGCGCCAGGGACGTTCGCCGCCCATCCGCCGCGCCTGCCTCCGCGACATTTTCGATTGTGTCTCACGATAGATGCCGCAGAGATCACGCAGATACTGCGGGGAGCAGCCAAAATCGGCGATCATTCGCATCAGCGAATCTTTTAGATCGGCGGCCTCGGAAAACTGCTTCCATTCGAGCGTCCGGCCGAGCAGCCAAATGCAATCCTTGTCCGCCGATTTCGCGGCTTCAAGGCGCCGCCCCGCTTCTTCGAACACTGCGCCGAGCGAAGCGTCCACCGCGGGCGCAAGCGCGAGAGCCATGCTGATGGTCTTGCCCTCCGGTCCCGCGAAATCCTTGAGATTCGCTTCCGAGAAGCGGTGGAAGAGCCGCTCCAGTTCGCGCGCCAGCGCGATCAGCGCATCCCAGGCGCCGTAAACCGCGAAGTCGTCGCCGCCCGAATAGATCACGGTCACCTTGCGCCAAAACTCCGGCATCGAGCACAGCACTTCCAGTTCGCCTGCGAAGAACTGCTTGTACATTACCGAGAGCTGGATGTGCTCCTCGATGGTTTGCGCGCGGCGGATACGGATTCCGAAATTGTCCACGTCGCCACGCAGGACACCCCAGGTCGCAAGCCCGGTGGCCCGCGCAGCGAGCGTGGACGTGGATGCGGGTTCGTGGCCATCGTCGCTCGGCGCCGCGTGGCGCGCAAACGGCAGCGATTCGGTCGTGCCCGCGAGGCTCCATACATGCTTTCCTTCGCCGATCCGGATCCGTCCCGGCGTCCCGGGCGACCAACCGGCGGATTCGGCGTCGCGAAGCTTCATGCCAAGCTGGCCGGCGAAATAGTCCGGGGACGCCGATTCGGCTGCGTTGGGCTCATTGCTCAGGCCGCCTGCCGCCGGGGTGCCGCGCCGGCGATCCATCTCTTCGTTGAGGCGGCGGCGTACGTCGCTCCAGTCACCCAGATTCTCGGTCATGCTCCAAAGGAGCTTCAAAGCTCCTTCGCTCAACGCGGCGATCTCCTGCGCGGCGGCTTCGAGAAACGCTTCTGCGCCGCCGCGGGCCTCTTCGGGCAGAACCACCAAAAACTGCCCGCCGCCGCTCGATCCAAGCAGGATTTTCGAGAGGCCCAGTTCGGCAAGCAGCGCCCGTGGCAGCACCTCGCTGAGCAGGCTGATCCAGTGCGAACGTCCGGTGAAGACGTGGTCGTGGTCGTGGTCCTTTTCGGCCGGAGCGTAGAGAAACTCGTCAATGCCGAGAAGTTTCCCCTGCAGGAATATTTGCACCGACATCGGAAGGCGAAAAGATCACTTTATCACGGGTTCGGGGCGCGGCACGGGCCGTTGGCGCCGTGCTACGCTAAACCCATTCAACAGCGCATGAAGAAAGCCCACGTCGCAGGCCTTCTTATCTTCGCCTGTTTTTCGATTCCGGGCTTTGCGCAGGAGAATTACGAGATTCAGGTCTACCCTTCGGAAACGGTAAAGAGTAAAGCTACCATGGTCGAACTGCACAGCAACTTTACCTTCCAGGGGAACAAGCAGACGATCGACGGCGTGCTGCCGACCGAACACGCTTGGCACGAGACCGTGGAGATCACGCATGGCTTCACCAATTGGTTTGAGACCGGATGGTACATCTTCACAAGCGCGCGGGCGGGTGACGGCTGGCAATGGGTGGGAGATCACATCCGGCCGCGGATCCGCGTTCCGGAAGAATGGAAATGGCCTGTGGGTGTGAGCCTATCGTCGGAGTTCGGCTACCAGCGTAAGTCGTTTTCCGCCGACACCTGGACCTTAGAGATCCGGCCGATTATCGATAAGGAGATCGGGCGCTGGTACCTTTCGTTTAACCCGACGTTCGACAGATCGTTCCATGGTCCCAACAGCGATCGGGGTTTCGAGTTCTCGCCCAATTTCAAGATCGGGTACGACTTCACAAAAAAGATCAATGGCGGGGTCGAATACTATGGTGCTTTCGGCCCGGTGGGCAACTTTGATCCACTTCGAGAGCAGCAACAGCAGATCCTCCCGGCGATTGATTTGAATCTGTCCCCGAAGTGGGAATTCAATTTCGGCGTGGGGGTTGGGGTCACGCAGGGCACCGATCATCTGCTGGTAAAAATGATCGTGGGTTACCGGTTCGGCCGGTATTAGAACGCAGACCTGGATCAAAATTGGAAGTATATGAACGGAACCGGTTTGTCCGTCACGCCGATCAGCTCGATGGAGAAAAGCAAGACAGTGATCACGGCGGCGTATGCCCATCCGGGGCCCTTCGCCAGACGCTCGAGCCACTCCGACTTTTCTTCGCCGAGAGCTATGACCAGCGAGGCACCGACGAAACAGAGCAACCACGCGGGAATGAGGAATCCGCTCCACCCGGCTTTGCCCGCGAACATTTCCCGGATCACGTAGAGGCTGTCGGCCAGGTTTGTGGCGCGAAAGAACACCCACCCGACGCACACAAGCGCAAACGTGAAAATCGCTCGGAAAGGATAAACCAGCGCGCCCGGCGCCCCACGAAATCGATCGCGTCCGATGATCCGTTCGAGACTCAGAAGCGCTCCATGAAATCCTCCCCAGATCAATCACGAAATTCCAGTTTGCGCCATGCCAAAGCCCGCCCAGCAGCATCGTGAGCATCAAGTTCCGATACGTCTTCAGGCGTCCGTAACGATTGCCGCCTAGGGGGATATACAAGTAATCGCGCAACCAGCGCGATAAAGACATGTGCCAGCGGCGCCAGAAATCCGTCACGCTCGAGGCAAGATACGGTCGGCGAAAATTCACGGGGAAATGGAAGCCCAGCAAAAGCGCCATGCCGATCGCCATGTCGGTGTAGCCTGAAAAATCGAAGAAGATCTGGAGCGCGAATGCTCCCGCGCCGCTCCACGCAGCAGCCACGCCCGGATGAGCGGCCAAATTCTGAAAATACGAATCCGAGATTCGAGCGAATTGATCGGCCAGCGCCACCTTCTTGGCCAGCCCCAGGACCACCAGAAGAACACCGCGAAGTTGCTCATCGGTCCCCGGCGGCTTCCAGTGATAGAGGTCCCCGAAGAACTCGCGTGCGCGGACTATGGGCCCCGCGACAAGCTGCGGGAAAAAGGAAATAAACAGCGCGTAATCGATGGGATTGCGGATCGCTTTCTGCTCGCCCCGGTACACGTCCATTA
>QHXU01000054.1:16410-17152 GCA_003223065.1 Acidobacteriota bacterium
CATGCTTTGAAAGGTGTGAAAGCTGATACCGAGCGGCAGGATGATCGAGAGGCCAAACGCGTGCGGCGGAAAACGCAGCAGATGGGCAAGATTGTCGGACAAGAAATTGTAATATTTGAAAAAGCCCAGGAACCCGAGATTGGCAACCAGGCTGACAATGAGAAAACCCCTCTTCTTATTCGTTTCGATCCATATCCCCGCCACATAATCCACCGCCGTCAGGGTGAGTAACAGCAAAATGAACACCGGGTTCCAGCTCATGTAGAAGTAATAGCTCGCCATGAGCAGAATCACTCGGCGCCAGGAAAGTGGCGCGCCGTAAAAGAGCGTCAGAACGACTGCAAGGAACAGGAAGAACTTGACGGTATGGAAGAGCATGCGCTAGCGCGGTGGCCCCAAGAGGCGGCGTACCTCTCGCCCCAGCATTCGTGAGTACTCCGCCTCGCCGGGTCCATTCAGGTGGACCTGGTCCATGAACAGTTCGGGGCGTTCCAGCGAGTCAAAGCAATGTTCCGGCGAGAGAATGACGCCGGGACGCATGGCGAGTTCACGCACGGAGCTATGCGGATTAAAGGGAGGCTGGTCCGGGCGTACGATGGGGCCGCGGGGCAGACGAATAAAAACCAGGCGGGTTCCGGAGCCCCGGTAGCGCTCGTAGATTTTTTCGAACCAGGAGCGTAAATAGGCGCTGCGCCGGCCCCTCTGAGGAGGAAGCGGCGGCAGAAAATGTCTTTCGTACTCA
>QHXU01000054.1:17171-34450 GCA_003223065.1 Acidobacteriota bacterium
TTTGTTCTGGTGTCGTTCCTGGCGGGACCGTGACTCTCCCGGTAGACCAGTCGACGCCGAGGCCCTTCATGTTACGCGTGGGGCCGACGTAATCATAAAACCAGTCTGACGACCCCGTCCGGCTGAGATTTACGAATTCAACTCGAGCTATTGGGTGGAGCAAAAAATCCTGAAAATCCTGCTTGTAGACAAGGCCCTTGAACAGGGCGCCGCGAAAGACTTCCCACCTGCGAGAGGCATCATGAAATGAGCGGCTGAAGTCGAGCAGATCGCCGAGCCTGAGAAGTGAGACTACGAAATGAAGATCCGCCTCTCGATTTGCATAGTCCTCCCAGACCTCACCATCGTCGTAATCCTCCACCGGAATAATGATGGCGGCATAGCGGCGCGTTGTCGGGTCGACTTCGCGCAGCATGTAGTACCAGCATCTCGGAGTAGTGCCGGCGACCGAGATGGTGGCGAAGGTATAGCCGATTTCCGGTCTCAATTCATTCGCGTAACGGGGAAAAAAGCCGTTGCGGGAATCGCCGACCGCCAACACCTGGTTCCGATTCTCGACTTTGCGCCGTTTTTCGTTGCGCAGGAAAGCCTCGACCGTGCCTGTAGACGAATCCGGCTTGAGGACCGCGGAATAGAAACCCGCGTTAAAAACCAGGGCCTGCAACGAGAGAAAGCTGAACAGACTTCCGAGCAGAACCGATACGGTACGCATAGCGGACCACGTTTGTGGCGGGCGCGGGAACTTCAGTTTAGCAGAGGCGGCGTTAAAGGAGAGCGACGACCAACCGTCTGGAGATCGCCGCCAACCCGTTCACAACATGCGCCGACATCAAGAAGATGACGCAGCCGAAGAGCGATACCAGCAGCGCGTCTTCCGAAGACGTAATCACTGTCCCTTCGAGGAAAACGGGGAAGATCGTAAAAAGCAGCGAAGCCGCCATGACCGGAATCGACGCGAGAAAAATCAACGCGGCGACGAAGGAGGTCACGCCGAGCGGGAAACGTAGCAGCATGTAGAGGAGAGCGCTCCACGCACGGGGATCCGTGAGGGTCGCGCGCAACCCTGGCGGGCGCCGCGCGCGCGACTCGAACGTAGCGCCGAGCAGAGCTTTGGCGATCTTGCGTTCCAGGCATCCAAAGACCCTCGCGAGCGCCAGAGTGACGGCCAGCACCACCAATCCGATCACCAGAATCGAAAGCCCGATGCCGAGCGAAACGCCGGCAATCACTGTCACGAACGAGAGAATGCCCAGTGGAAACGAGATAAGAAGATAGAGCAGATGACGATACGTCCGCGGCTGCACGACAGCGCCAAAGATGCGGTCGATGTCGGAATCGGGTGTAAATGCACTTGTAGCGGTCACATCTGTTGAGTACGAGATTGGGTGAGGAAAAGTTCAGTTTACACTGAAAGTGATGAAACTCCTGTGTTCCTTATGGATGATGGGTGTGGCCCTGGCCTGGCAGCGCGATGTCAAACTTCCAGCTCCGTATGCTACGCCGTCCGTACGCAATAATCCGCACGTCATTTCGAAACCCAGCGGGATTCAATTGCGGGTTCCCTCCGGGTTCACCGTCGAGGAATACTTATCCGGATTCGCGGTTCCGAGGTTCATGCTGTTGGGACCGCATCAGGAACTGCTGGTGAGCGACAGCGCCCGCGATGGGGAAGGGTGTGTCTGGCTGATTCAGGGCAAGCAACGCAAGAAGCTGATCGAAAATCTCAATCGCCCTTACGGACTTGCGTTTTGGCAGGACTACCTGTACGTCGGCGAGCAGACCTCCATCAAGCGGTACAAGTATGACGCCAAGGCGATGACCGCCGGCCCGGGCGCGGAGGTCGTGTCGCTGAAGAACTTCGGGGAGGGCCATTGGACTCGGTCGATTCTGTTCGACAGGAAGGGCGAAAAGATGTACATCGGCATCGGTTCGCGGTCGAATGTCGATGCCGGCGAGGATCCGATGCGCGCCGCCATCAACCGGTTTAACCCGGACGGCAGCGGGCACGAGATCTTCGCGTCCGGGACGCGCAATCCGATCGGGCTGCGGTGGTATCCCGGGACGGACGTACTGTGGGCCGCCGTCCAGGAGCGCGATGCGCTGGGCGACGATTTGGTGCCGGACTACTTTACGCACATCGAGCAGGGCGGGTTTTACGGCTGGCCGTATGCGTATGCAGGCCGCCACGAAGATCCCCGCCGCAAGGGCGAGCGCCGGGATCTGGTTGCGAAGACGATTGCCGGCGACGTTCTGTTGCCCTCGCATGTGGCTGTGCTCGACTTCATCTTTTATACGGGCAAGCAGTTCCCGCAGAAATATCAAGGCGGCGCTTTTCTTGCGTATCACGGATCGTGGAACCGGTCAAAGCGCATTGGTTATTCGGTCGCGTTCGTTCCATTCTCGAACACCAAGCCATCCGGTCCGCCCGAGGATTTCCTGACCGGATGGATGCTCTCGCCTGACAGCCCCGACGTGTGGGGACGGCCGGTAGGTCTGCTCGAAATGCCGGATGGGAGCTTGCTGGTGAGCGACGATGGCGGCGACAAGATTTGGCGAATTTCCTACAAGCACTAGCTTTGGCCGCGCTGGCGGCTGAAGCCTGCGCCGCGGAATTTTCGCACCGCGTGCACATTGCGCTGAAGCTCGAGTGCGTGACCTGCCATGTTTCGGCCGCGGCCAGCAGGCGCGTCGAGGACAACAATCTTCCTCCCCGCGAGGTGTGCCTGAAGTGTCATCAGGACGCGACGATCAAGCAGCCGCGGCCCACGGCGCTCGCTCATTTCAGCCATCAGCAGCATGTGAGGGTGCGGCCATGCGCCGGGTGCCATCGTGGAATAGAGACATCGGAGGTCACCTCGAAAGCGAATTTTCCGCCGATGGCTGATTGCGTTGTGTGCCACAACCGGGTTGAGATCCCGAATAGCTGCTGGATGTGTCACGCGAAGACGATGCGGTTGACGCCGGAAAGCCACGTTCCGGATTTCATAGATTCGCACAGCCGGGTGAAACATTCAGCAGAGGAGAAACGGAGCTGTGAGGTGTGCCACGGGCGCAACTTCACTTGCGCAGGGTGTCATTAGCGCCCGCGGCGAATTCCTACTCGATCGCCCCGAGCCCCTGGGCCGCCGCAGCGCTGTTGAACTCGCCGAGATCGGCTTTCATGATCGCGTCCAGCCGCTGGCGAATCGCATCCAGCCTCGCCGAAAGCTCCCGAAACACGACGTAGCTCTGGTCGGTTGGCTGCGCATCGCCGGTCTCGACGATGCGCATCAGCGCCGCGAGCTGGTTGTTTAGCTTGATGGGGAAATTGAGCGGGTCCTGATTGCTGCGGTTGCGGACCTGGTAGACATCTTCCTCGACACTGCTCAGCCGGGTGGCGAGCCGCTCGCCGGCCGCATTCAGCGCGGGCGCCTTCTTCACGCGATCTTCGATTTGTTTCTTGATATCGCGAATCCTAATGACCATCTCGTTCGCCTCGGTGGTCTTGTCGCGCACGGCGCTGGCGAGCTTGAATTGCTCCTCGAGGTCGGCCTGGGTGAGACTGCTCTCTCTCGGATCGCGCCGGATCAGTAATGGCCTGGTTTCGGTCACGCCGTTGGCGGTGAGCCGGACTTGATACATTCCGGGAACGGCGACCGGTCCTGCGTCCGCCTGGGCGCCCCACAAAATCATGCCTTCAAACGACTTAGGGCCGGGAGAGCGCAGATCCCACGTGTAGCGATTCCCTCCGGCCTTGCGAGTTGGAGGCCGCGACGCCTGGAAGCGCGGATTGTCTTCCTCGCCGGCCGCGTCACCTTGGGCTGCGGACCTGGCCCGCCTCTTTTCCTCTTCCGGCGAGCCGGCGAGCGAACGCACCACCGCGCCCTTGGAATCGATAATGTCGATCGTGACTTTCTCGGTCTCGCGCGCCAGATAGTAGTCGATCAGCGCCCCGCGATGCAGCGAGCGGACGGTGGGACGGGGCGTGAACAAATGCGCGGGGCTGCGCTGGACGTCCGCGGAAAGTTCGCGCAGGAGTGAGATGTCGTCGAGGATGTAGAAGGAGCGTCCATGGGTCGCGATCACGAGATCGTCGCCCTCGATCACGAGGTCAGCCACTTGGGTGTCGGGAAGGTTGAGGCGCAGGGACTGCCACTCGCCGCCGTTATCGAAGGACACGTAGATACCGTGCTCGGTCCCGGCGAAGAGAAGGCCTGAGCGCTTGGGATCCTCGCGTACGGCGTGGACGTAGTCGTCGGAGGCGATGCCGTTGGTGATCGGGGTCCAGGAAGCGCCGTAATCGTCAGTCCGGTAGATATAGGGTCGGCGATCGTCGGCCTGGTAGTTCTTCGCGGCGACGTAAGCGCTGCCCGGACGGTGCGGCGAGGCCTCAATCAAGCTGATGCGGATGAAATCCGGCATTCCCTTCGGCGTAATGTTTTTCCAGTTCCCGCCCCCGTCGCGAGTGATGTAAACCAGGCCGTCATCGGAACCAGTCCAGACAGTCCGGACGTCGAATCGCGATGGAGCGATGGTGAAGATAGTGCCGTAGATCTCCGGACCGTTCTGATCCTTCGTGATCGGGCCGCCGGAATCGCCGAGCGTTTTCGGATCGGCGCGCGTCAGGTCAGGGCTGATGCGCTCCCAGCTCTGGCCGTCGTCGGTCGTGCGCCAGAGGTGCTGGGACGAGGTATAGAGCACGCTCGCATCCAGCGGTGAAAAAACGATGGGAAAGGTCCACTGCCAGCGCTCCTTGAGGTCGCGCGCGGGCATGCCTGAGAAGAATAGTGGATAAACCTGGATGTCGCGCACATGGCCGGTATTTCGTTCAAAGCGTGTGAGCAAGGCTCCCTGGCTGCCGGCGTAGAAGAGATTGGGATCCTTGGGATGAGGTGCGATATAACCGCTCTCGCCTCCACCGACCGAATACATCGTGACGGCGACTCGTCCTCCGCCGCCTCCACGCCCGCCCGTTTCAGCGCTCGAGACGCAGATGGTTGAGTTGTCCTGCTGCGCGCCGCAGACGTGGCAGGGAACGTCGCGCGTGGTGGCCAGGTGATAGAGCTGCGCAGTCGGATAAGCTTGGCCGGTCCAGGTTTCGCCCCCATTGACCGAGACGTTGGCGCCGCCGTCATTCGAGTTGATCATGCGCTTAGGGTCGTTCGAAGCGATCCACAGATCGTGGTTGTCGCCGTGCGGCGGCCGGATCGTCTTGACGGTCTTGCCTCCATCGGTGGATTTATAAAAGCCGGTGTTGAGGATGTAAACCGTTTCCTTGTCTTTCGGATCCGCGTAGATCCGGGTGTAATAGAACGCCCGCTGGCGCAGGCGCCGGTCTTCATTAACGCGCGCCCACTTTAAGCCGCCGTCGTCGGAGCGGAACAAGCCGCCGTCCTCGGCCTCGACCATGGCCCACACGCGGTTCGAGTCAGCGCCGGAAACGGCGACGCCGATCTTTCCGATGATCCCGCTGGGCAGCCCAGGGCGGTGCGTGATCTCGGTCCAAGTGTCGCCGCCATCTGTGGACTTGTATAAGCCGCTGGCGGGACCGCCGCTCGAAAGCGTCCAGGAGGTTCGATAGACGTCCCAGATAATCGCGAAGAGCACGCGCGAATTGTGCGGATCGAGACACAGATCCACAGCGCCGGCGCGATCATTCTTATACAGCACCTTGTTCCAGTTCTTGCCGCCATCGCGCGAGCGGAACACGCCTCGCTCGCTGTTCGGGCCGTAGGGATGGCCGAGCGCGGCGACGTAGACGATGTCGGGATTGGAGGGATCCACGCGGATGCGAGCGATGGCCTGTGTATCAGCGAGTCCCATGTGTTTCCAGGTCTTGCCGGCATCGGTTGATTTGTAGACGCCATCGCCCTGCATGATGTTGCCGCGCAGCTCGGTTTCGCCCATTCCGATGTAGACGATGTCCGGGTTGGATTCGGACACTGCGACCGCACCAACCGAGGAGCTGTGCACTTGTCCGTCGGTCACAGGCCGCCAGGTTGTGCCGCCATCGGCGGTCTTCCACAATCCGCCGCCGACCGCACCGAAATAATATTCATTGGGCCGTGAAGAGCTGCCTGCGGAAGTGATCGACCGGCCGCCGCGCAGCGGCCCAACGCTGCGCCATTCGAGCGCTCCGAAGACGGATGCATCGTAATGTTCGGCGGAGGCAACCGCGGCCGAGAGCAGGAGAAGAGAGAGAGTGCGATTCACGCTGGCTCCTATTGCCGTTATGGTACCTTCTTTGAGCCGATCCCCAGGACCATCTTAAGGGCGCCGTGTGGAAGGGCCAACGTTGGGCTTGACAGACGATCACTTTGGTTCCATACTGCTTCCATCGATAGACGATGGGAAGACATCAACAGCTCGAACTCTTGCCCGGCACGCTGGACCTGCTGATCCTGAAGGCGCTCGCGCGCGGCAAAATGCACGGCTACGGGATCGCCCAGATCCTCAAGGAAACGTCCGACAACGTGCTCGAAGTTGGCGAAAGCTCTCTCTATCCCGCGTTGCAGAGGCTGCTGCTGAATGGCTGGGTGACGGCTGAATGGGGCGCATCGGAGAATAACCGCCGCGCCCGCTATTACACGCTCACTCCCGCGGGGCGCAAACAACTGGCCGCCGAACGCGCCGATTTCGAGCGCATGGTGGCGGCGATACAACGAGTGCTCCAGACCGCGTAAGGAAGATAACATGACCAGGCTTTTGCGCCGCCTCCGATATTGGCTGCACCGCGGCAAAATGGACGCCGAGCTAGCCGAAGAGATGGAATTTCACCGCGCCATGCTGGCAGACAGCGGGCAGGCGGGCGCAGCCATGGGCAATACTACGCTTGCACGAGAGGACGCGCGCGCGGTATGGATCTGGCCGTGGCTGGAGAGCGTGTGGCAAGACTCGGTGTATGCCGTTCGCACAATGCGGCGGGAACCGGGCTTTACAATTACGGCGCTTCTGGCCCTGGGGAGCGCGATCGGCCTGAACACCAGCCTGTTTACGATCTTCAACGCGGTCGCACTGCGGCCGTGGCCGGTCCACGACCCGTCGCGGGTGGTTACATTGCACCGGTTCGTGCGGGAAGGCGGAGGGGACTTTGGAATTGCACAGTACCGCTATTTTGCGCAATATTCCCGGGCCTTCAGCGGACTCATCGCGATGCGTAATGGCGAGCGGGTGAAGATGGACGATCACCCGCTGCAACTGACGTATGTCAGCGGCAATTACTTCCGCGTGCTGGGCGTAGAGATGGAGCGCGCACGCGGATTCCTCGACCAGGAAGACCTCACCGGGGCGCCCGAGGCCGTGGCCGTGATCAGCCACGATCTCTGGGAGAACCGGTTCGGCGCCGATCCGCAGATAGTGGGCCGGACGATCCGGCTGGATGACATACCATTCACCGTAGTTGGCGTGACGCCGGCCGAATTCACCGGCACCAACCCGTTGCGGAATGACATCTGGACGCCGCTGCCGTCACGCAAGCTGTTGCGGCCCAACGACCCCTCGGTCCAGGGCTGGCTCACGTCGCCCGATTTCTGCTGCACGCCCGTGGCCGGGCGGCTCGCTCCCGGCGTCACCCGGGCGCAGGCGGAAGACGAACTTGCGATTCTGGCCAATCAATTCCGCAGCCAGAACCGAATGGGCGGGCAACGCCCCCAGATCCTGGTCGCCGGCACATCGTGGATCGAAAGCCCCCGCAAAAAGCGGCAGGTGCTTCCCATGATCCTGACATTGTTTTTCGCGGTCACGCTGGTCCTTCTGCTGGCGTGCGCCAACGTCGGCAACCTGCTGCTGGCAAGGGCGGCGGCGCGGCGGCAGGAGATTGCGGTACGGCTTTCGCTTGGCGGCAGCCGATTCCGTCTAATTCGTCAACTGCTGGTGGAGAGCATGCTCCTGGCGCTGGCAGCGGCGGGCCTGGGACTGGTAATGGCGCTGGTCGTTCCCGCCGCGGTGCTGCGCCGGCTGGCGGAAGATCAGACCTTTCACGTGGCGCCCGATCTGAACGTCCTGATGTACACGATAGCCGTAGCTGTCCTTTCCTGCCTCGCATTCGGACTCGCGCCCGCTCTTCACGGCACGCGAGGAGGGATCTCCGCGGCGCTGAAGGCTGGCGCAGAGGGCGCACCTCCCAAGCGGCTCCCTTTGCGCAGCGTGTTGCTCTCGGTGCAGGTTGCGATCAGCGTGATCCTGCTGGCGAATGCGGGACTGCTGGTCCGCGGTTTGCAGCGGGCGCAAGCAGTGGACCCCGGATTCGACGTCCAGAACGTAACGGTGCTGTCGATCGACTTGCCGGCGAGCCAGTATACCGGCCCGCGTACGAAGGAATTAACCCGCGACCTGCTGGCGCAACTGGACCGCTCCCGAGAACTGCCTGCCTGCGGGCTCGCGCTGAATCCACCGCTGAGCAACTCGAACTACAGCACTTCGTTCCAGCTTACCGGCCGGCAGGGCTCTCCGGTTCTGCACATTTTCTCCAACGAAATCTCTGGCGGGTATGTCGATGCGCTGGGAATGCGGCTACTGGCCGGGCGCAATTTCGTGCCCGAGGATACCGCGCGCAACGTCGTGATAATTAACGAAGCAGCGGCGAAGCGCTGGTGGCCGGGAGAGAACCCCCTGGGAAGAATAATTCTGGCGGACGAGAAGATGCGGCAGATCGTCGGCGTGATATCCGACACGTATACCAACGATCTCTCGTCCATCGAAGCCGTCATCTACTTTCCAATAACCGGCCGTTGGGGTGCTCCCTTCATCGTCGTACACGATCGCGGAGCCGCTTCCCTCGACCTTATCGCGGCCATTGTGAAACAAATGGAGCCGCGAGCCCGGGTTCGCGCCGAGCCGTTGACTGCCAGTTTCAGCCGCAAGCTGCAGCCTTCGATCTATGGCTCGGAGCTGGCGGGGTTCCTGGGCTTGCTGGCGCTGGCGATCGCCTCGGTGGGAATGTCTGGAGTGTTCGCCTACGTGGTTGGCCAGCGCACGCGTGAAATCGGAGTGCGGATGGCGCTGGGTGCGCAACCCTCGCAAATCGTGAGGCTGGTGCTGGGTTCGAGCGTTCGTGCCCTGGCATCCGGCCTGGCGTGCGGGATCGCGGGTGCGGCGGCTATATCGGCGCTCGTGGCCAACGCTCTGCCGGGCATTCATCCGCTGGACCCACTGGCATACTCCAGTGTGGTGTTGTTGCTAAGCGCGGCTGTGGCGCTCGCGAGCGCTGTTCCCGCGAGGTGCGCGACGCGAGTGGACCCGGTACGCGCCTTGCGGTGGGAGTAACAAACCGAAGACCTGTGAGCGCGAAAAGAGCGCGGGTTACGAGAACAGGGACTTCACAAATTCGCGGATGCGCCAATGCCGCCCTGGGCAACGAGGCCACGGGGCGAAGCTGATGATGTTCGTGTCGCGCTCCACCCACAGCGCGACCGGCTCCTTCTGGGGGAACGAGATGCTGAAGACGACGCCGGCCCCGCACGCATCCACATGGTCTATCTTTGCGGCGGCTGCGTTTGCGTATGAGCTATCCGGTCCCCAATCTTCCGTGAACTTGTCGGGCGGGTAGTACTTGCAGGGACTGTCCTGAGTGCAGCCCCACAGCCTGTAGGCATCCTGATACTGTTTCTGCTGGAGCAGCGAGAGGAAGTGCTTTACAACCTGCTCCTGGCGCCAGTTCCGAAACGTGAAGTAAAGCACGCTGCCGGCGATCACCACCGCCAATCCCCAGATCACGATGCGCTTGATCAAGCGCTCGCGCCGTTCTTCTCCGGCACCGTACGCGTCCAGGTACCCCGCCATGTTACTTCACCGGATACGCTTTGTCGTACGCTGCGATAGCCTCATTGGTGATCTCGAGCACGGGCTTAAAGAACACCGTGTTGGTGATGTCGACTACTCAAGCCCCTTTTCCTCGGCGATCTTTTTCACGACTTCATTCATCCGCGTATTGGCGCGCTGGAGAATGTCGTTCCGCTCGCGATTGACATCGTCCTGTAAGTCCTGGCTCAGGCGTTCCGCTTCGCGCTGCTTGCGCGCGCCGCGCGCCTGCAGTTCCGCTTCACCGGACGCGCTCAGCTTGCCCTGGCTGTTCTGGAGCTGGGTCTGGATGTCATTCAACTCGCGCTGCACTTTATCGAGCGCGTCCTGCCTCGGCTTGTACTTCGCCTGAAGGTCATTCGAGGCCTTCTTGATCTCCGCGGTCTCGAGGATCGCGCGCTGCAGGTTGATTATCGCTACTTTCGACTGCGCCGAAGCGCCAGACGGGGAGATCAACCCGGCGGCGCACACCGCGAGCACCGGAAGCATGAGGGAACGGAACATGGATTGAACGGGACTCCTTTATCGTATTTTATTTTAGCAACAGACCAAAGCCGCGAACGCTAGCGCAGCATTTCATCCAGGACGCGGCCGATGCTGCCGCTAGGGGTCTCGATGTCGAGCATGGTGGCGAGCGTGGGGGCGATATCGTTCACCGATACGTTGCGGTTGTAACGTCCCGCGCGAACCTGAAGACCCAGAAAAATGACGGGCACGTGCGCGTCATAATCGAAAGGCGTGCCGTGGCTAGTGCCCCTGGCGCCAGAGGCGCCGGATAACCAGTAGGGATCCGAAATGACGAAGAGGTTGGGGGAGCGAGCCGCGTTGAAGCCGTTCCTCACTCGCACGCCGATCTGATCGTCAAGAATCGCGCCGTTCAACAACTGCGTTCGTGTGTAAACCCGGAAAACGTGGGGCTGCGCACGAAGCGCATCGGCGGATACGCGCTCCATTTCGGCCACATCGATATTCTTGCCGGGGATCGGATCGGAGTTGAGGAAAATCCCTGCCTCCGATGAATCGGCGATAAACTTTCCATCCCCGAATCTCGCGGACAACGCCTTCTCCACTACCTCACGCCGCTGCTCGGCGTTGAGCCGTCCGCCGGGCATCTTGCGCTGCTGATTGACTTCCGGCACCGGTGCGACGCCGTGATCGGCCGTAAGCGCCACCAGCACCTTGCCGGCGCCGGCCTGCGCCTCCGCGGCGCGCAATACGTCCCCGATCAATTTGTCCACGCGGATCGCCATGTCGCGCACTTCCGGCGCGTCGGGCCCGAGGCGATGACCCACGTAATCGTTTGACGAAAAGCTGACCGCGAGCAGGTCGATCTGGGATCCCGCCCCGAGCTTTTCAGCAGCCAGGGCGCGGAGCGCGAACTGTGCGATCAGCTCGTTGCCATAGGGGGTTGCCTCGAGTTCATTGTAGAGCCGCGGACCGGCAGCCGGCATGTCCCGCCCCTTCCATTCCCGCCCGGCATATTTGTCGGCCGGCCACGTTTCGTTGAACTGTTCGACCCACTGAGGTAGCGCGCCGAAATAATAACTGCTGCTGACGAAGTTGCCGCTGTTGCCATCGAACCAGTATGCTCCGTCCGCCATGTGCCCGGACGGCAGGATCGCGCTGCGATCCTTGATCGAAACGCCAATCACCTTGCCACCCTTGCCTGACATCTTCAGTTCGTCGCCGAGCGTCGATTGCAGCAGGCGCCGAGGCGACGATCCGCGTCCCGTGCCGCCGAGCAGAGTGGTTGCGTCATCGGAAACGCAGGTGACCCGCTTCTGCGAACTCCGGTCCCACCACTCGTTGGCGATGATTCCGCTCATGGCAGGCGGCGCGCCGGTGAGGAAAGCCGTGTGGCCGATCGCTGTCACGGTGGGGACGTGCTCGTAATGCGCGTTGGTGAAGACCGCGCCTTGTTCTAGCAGACGTTTGAGTCCAGCCGTGTAATCCGCGCGAAATCGCGTCAGATAGTCGTAGCGGAACTGGTCGATTACCACCGCCAGGACCAGCTTTGGCTGACTGGGCGGCGCTGACGCGTCCGGCCGGGGCTGGGCGCGCAGAGATACAACTAGAATGACAGCGAGGATGCACTTGCCCATACTAAGAGCGTTCAGCCTCCGCTACTGCTTGTTTGGATTTGGTCCGCCTTCCTTGGCGAGCCGGACTTTGGCGCCCTCGAGCTTGGCTTTTACTTTGGCGACCTCAGCCGGCTCGAGGTCCGCCGGGGAACTGGCGTCCCACTCCTTGAGCGACGCCTGCCACTGCGCGATGGCTTCTTTAACCTTGGACTGCCGCAGCAACACATCCCCCAGATGATCGTGGACTGTGGGGTCGCGGGGTGTACGCTCCAGCGCCCGCCGCAGGTTCTCCTCCGCCTCAGGCAGCCGGCCCAGGCGGTAGAAGACCCACCCCAGGCTGTCCAAGTAGGCGCCGTTGTTTGGATCCTTCTCGAGCGCTTTGGTGATGAACTGGAGCGCTTCCTGCAGGCGCGTGTTGCGGTCAGCCAGCATGTAGCCGAGATAGTTCAGGGTCGCCGCGCTGCCCGGATTAATGGCGAGTACTTTTCTAAATTCAGCTTCCGCGGCATCAAGGTTCTTCATTTTTTCGAACATTGCGCCGCGCATAAACCACACGCCTTCCTTCTCCTCCTTGGACTGGGAGAGCTTTTCGGCGGAGTCCAGCATCTTGGCCATTTCGTCAAAGCGCTTGGCTTTGTCGTAGATCTGGGCCATCGAAAGGTAAGTCTCGCGATCGTTCTTGCCGTCGAGGAGCTTCTTCACATCCGCCGCGGCGGCATCGCCTTTGCCTAGATCGGCCAGCAGTCTCGCGCGGCTGATGCGCACATTGCGGTCCGACGGAAATTTCTTGATTGCCGCGTCGGCCTCCTGCTCAGCTTTGGCGAACTCCTTGCCCAGTTGGTAGGTCTCAATAATATCTGCCGAGGCGCGTGCACCCAGGTCGGGATCGAGCTCCGCCATCTGGCGGAAAGTTTCCACCGCCGGCTCTGTCTGGTCTGCTTCGCGGTACATTGACGCCAGCCGCTCCAGCAGCGCAACCCGGCTCGCCTTTTCGCTCTGATTGTAGGAGCGCTTGGCGGTGCTGGCCAGAATGTCCTTGAGGAGCTGGATTGCTTCCGCGGTTTTGCCCTCGGCTTCCAGAATGCTGACCTCGTTGTACCGGATCTCGAGATTGCCCGGTTCGGCGTTGCGCGCTTTGTCGGATGCTTCGCGCGCTTTGGCGAAATCATGCATCTGGCGGTAGATCTGCGACATTCGCAAGTAGGACTGCGAATCGCTTGGTTCTTCGTCCACCAGGTCCTGGTATACCTTCAGCGCGGCCGGATACTGCTCGTCGAGCATCAGGTCCTGCGCCATGCCGCGCTTCAAATCGGCGGCGTTGGGCGGATTCAGTTCTAAAGCGCGACGCAACGTTTCGGCGGCGAGACCGAAATCGCGCATCTGTTCGTAGGCTGCTGCCAGCGCCTGCAGACTCCGGGGCGTGGGATTCTTATCGGCCACCTTTTTCAGAAGCGCCGATGCGGCCTTGTTATCGCCCAAGTCGGAGTAAACCAGCGCCAGACCCGTCAGAGCGTCTTCGTTTTCGGGCTCTATGTCGAGAACTTTCTTATAGGCCTTCTCAGCCTCCACCGAATTCTGCGCGACCTTCTGCAAGCGACCCAACATCAACCAGGAGTCGGCGTCGTTGGCATCGAGTTCCGTGATCTTCTGATACTGCTCGATCGATTTGCGCAGCATCCCTTCGTCGATGCGATTCTGCTGGCTGTCGCCGATCTGGCGCGTAAAGATTCGTGCCAGCAATCGCCGCGCGTTAATGTCATTCGGATTCTGCTTCAACGCCTCTTCCGCGTCGTTCTGCGCTTCGCGCAAGCGGCCGGCTTGAATGTAGAGCTCAGAAAGTTCCTCGCTCAGGAGCGGAGTCTGCGGATCCGCCTTGATTGCGGCTTTGTAGTTTTCGATCGCTTTAGTGACGTAATCGCCGCGATTGCCATAGGCCCCGGCCAGCTCCGCATACATGTGAGCGAGCGTGTAATGATAATATGCTGAGGCGCGATCGACTTTCTTCTCGGCAGCATCGCTGCGTACCTGCCCCCACGCCGCAACGCCCCCGATCAATATGATCAACGCTTTCTTATGCATTCCAGTGTCTCGTTTCCCCAGCTAACTGCCGGTGGGCTCCTTTTCTTCTAGTATATCGGCTTGTCTTTCATTATATCGGCCCGCATGGCCCGGCGGGTTACGATAACTCACTGTGGTCGTGAACGCGTCAACGCTAAACGCGCCCCTCGTGGCCATCGTCGGTCCCACGGGTTCCGGAAAGAGCACGCTCGCCTTGAGGGTGGCCGAAGAGTTCCTGGGCGAGATTGTCAATTGTGATTCGCTCCAGCTCTACCGGGGTTTCGACATCGGCACCGCCAAGATTCCCCAGTCCGAGCGCCGCGGGATCCCCCACCATTTGGTGGACGTGCTCGACCCGCGACAAGGTTACTCCGCGGGTGAGTACGCCCGCGCCGCGCGCGACGCAATCGCCGCAATTTCCGCCCGCTCGCGCTTGCCGGTGATCGTGGGCGGAACCGGTTTCTACCTGCGCGCTCTGCTCCAGGGGCTTCCACAATTGCCGGCGCGTGATGAACGCTTGCGCGCCCGCCTTGTCTCGATCGAACGCAAACGGAGCGGCGGGCTGCATCGCCTGCTCGATCGGCTCGACCCCGCCTCCGCCGCCCGGATACATCCGCGCGATACTCAAAAACTTGTCCGTGCGCTCGAGGTCCGGGTGCTCACCCGATTTCCGCTGCCGGCGCCGGAAAACGCCGAACCACTGCGCGGATATCGGATTCTTCAGATCGGCCTCAACCCCGATCGCGCACAATTATACGAAGGCTTGGACGCGCGAGCAGCGCGGATGTTTCGTTCCGGTCTGGTCGAAGAAGTCCGCGGACTCCTCGCGGGCGGAGCGACCGGCGCCGAAAAGCCATTCGAGTCGCTGGGCTATAAACAAGCGCTGGCGGTGGTGCGCGGCCTGCTCACGCTCGATCAAGCGATCGCATCCGCGCAGCTCGAGACACGCCAGTATGCCAAACGCCAGTGGACCTGGTTCCGTCGCGACCCGGACATTGTATGGCTGTCCGGCTTCGGTCACTCACCGGTCGTAATCGAACAGTGTTTCGAAAACGTACGCGTATTTTGCTAACAAACATTTCACAATTATTCGAGGGACCGAACCGCACTTCGCCCGTATATATAAGGGACGGAACCCAAAACACATTCCAAATTTCAGATTCTTGGAGCACAACCATGAGGCTGTCTAACCTGACGCTGTATAAATTGACGTTGTCTTTCGGCACGTTCGCACTGGCTGTTGCGGGCGCCGCCTCCACCTACCGCGTAACGCTGTTCGAGCGTTCCATGTTCGGCGCCACCGAGCTGAAGCCGGGCGATTACAAGATCGAGCTCCGGGACGGCAAGGCTGTGATCAAGGCAGGCAGGAAGAGGGTCGAAGCGCCGGTCCGCGTGGAAACTGCTGACGAAAGGTTTCCCTCCACTTCTGTCCGTTACTCCAACGGCGACGGTAAATATCACGTTCAAGAGATCCGCGTGGGCGGAACCAACACCAAGCTGATCTTCAATAATTAACTCGGGAGCGATAAGCCAGTAACGAATTTATCCCGGAATTCGCCGGCATTGCGCGTGTGTTGCTGCTACACTAAACCTATGCAGCGATTTGGGGTTCTGGGCGCGGTGTTACTCACCGGCCTCCTGGCGCGCGCCGACACCGCCGCCGTACTTCCCTTTGTCAGCGCTCCTTCATCCGGCGTTTCGCAAACCAGTCTGGACTGGGTCGGAGAGAGCATCGCCGAAACCGTGCGTGACGCCCTGGCTTCACGGGGCATCATGACGCTCGATCGCGATGACATTCTGGAAGCATACAACCGGCTCGACCTGCGGGAGCACGCTCTGCTGACCCGGGCTTCGGTTATGAAGGTCGGCGAGACGCTCGATGCCGAGCAGGTGATCTACGGAACCTTCGCGTTCACGCCGGCGCCGGGCAACGCTCCGGAAACTCGCGGTTCACTCAGAGTTGTGGCCCGCATCGTCGACTTGCGCCGCATGAAGCAGAGTCCCGAATTCATCGAAACGACCGCCCTGGAAGATCTGGCCACGCTCGAAGCCCACCTGGCCTGGCGCGCGCTTGCCTTGCTCGCGCCTAAACGGGCGCCGCCTGAATCCGATTTTCGCACCCTGCGCGCTCGCATTCGCCTGGACGCCGAAGAGAACTATGTGCGCGGCCTGCTGGCCGCGGCTCCGGAAGATAAGGAAAAATATTTCATGCAGGCGGCGGTCCTCGATCCGCGCTACGCCCGCCCGTGTTATCAGCTCGGCCAAATCCATTACCAGCGCAAAGAGTATCGAGAGGCGGCGGATTGGCTCGCGAAGGTCGGCGCCGACGACCTGCATTTCCGCGAAGCGAGTTTTCTACTCGGCTTGGCGCAGTTTCAGTCGGGGGACTACGCGGGCGCACAGAAAGCGTTCCAGGTGGTCGCTGCCACCGTGCCATTAAGCGAGGTCTACAACAATCTGGGCGCGGCCGAGAGCCGCCGCAATTTGCCTCAGGCCGTCGATGATTTCCGCAAAGCGCTCGAAGGCGACGCGACCGATCCTGTCTACCACTTCAACCTCGGCTATGCATTGTGGAAGAAAGGCGATTTCGCGGCGGCCGCGGATCGCTTTCGCGCCGTGCTCGACCGGTCACCGGAGGATCAGATGGCAACGCTGCTGCTCGGGCGGTGTCTCAAGAAGCAAGGCTTGCGCACCGGCGGGGAACGTGCCACCGACGCTCGCCTGCAGGAGCTCGAACGCATCAAGACCAATTACGAAGAGCGCGCCTACTGGCAATTGAAGTCCATGCTCGCGCCCAAAACGCCATGAGCGCGCGCTGCCGTGCCCGAACCTGAACCGGGTATAATCGAAAATTCATGATCGCGCAACAATAACGAAGACTATTACTTGGTAGCGCCTTCGCTCGGCCTTTATCTGGTAGCGGACGGGATGGGCGGCGCGCAAGCGGGGGAGCACGCGTCGAAGCTCGCGGCGGAAACGGTGTGGGAAGTCGTCTACAAGAGCGCGGGAGCGGCCGGCGCTGAAACACTGATTAACGCGTTTGAAGAAGCGAACCGCCGCGTCATGGACGCCGCTTCCGCCGATCCTGAGATGGAGGGCATGGGCACGACGCTCGTGGCCGCGCTCGAGACCGGCGGCGATCTGATCATCGCCAGCGTGGGCGACAGCCGCGTCTACATCTACGAGAAGGACAATCTCTTGACGGTGACCGAAGACCAGACCTGGGTCAACGAGGTCGGCCGGCGCCTCGGCCTGGACGAAGATAGTCTGAAATCGCATCCGATGCGGCACGTCTTGACCATGGCGATCGGCGTTTCGGAGCAGTTGCGTGTGCACACTTACCTGCTCAAGCCTCTGCCTGCC
>QHXU01000055.1:0-11926 GCA_003223065.1 Acidobacteriota bacterium
TGTCTACCGCCTGACCGTGACGGCGAGCGGGTTTAATGAGCAGGTCATCCGCGACATCACGGTGTTCGTGAATCAAACGGCGCGCGTCGACGTGACACTGGAAGTGGGCGCGGTGTCGAGTCGCGTGGAAGTGGAGGCCACTGCTCCGGTGGTGCAGTCCGAGACTTCTTCGATCGGCCAGGTAGTGGATTCCAAACAAGTAACGACAATGCCGCTAGACGGCCGGAGTTCGATCTACGGACTGCTGGCGTTAGCTCCCGGAGTGATGACAACGGGCCAGAACCCGGTGATCTCCGGTGGTGTCTGGTTCGGCTCAACCAACTTGACCGTCGATGGTGTATCGGATATCGATACGGGTAATGAGCGATTGGGCCCGGTCGTGCCTTCTCTCGAGTCGATCGGAGAATTCAAAGTAATCGCCAACGGCGCCTCGGCCGAATTTGGCCGTGGCGGCGCGCAGGTGCTGGTGGAAACCCGGTCCGGCACCAACCAGTTTCACGGCAGCGTTTTCGAGTTCAACCGCAACCGTGCGCTGGCTGCCAAGAACTTTTTCGCAACCAGCCTCCCCAAGCCGCCGTTTAACCGCAACGAGTACGGCGGTTCGCTAGGCGGACCGATTCTGAAGGATAAGCTGTTCTTCTTCGGGACTTTCGAGGGGTTGCGCCGCGTGACCTCCGCGCCGGTTGTCACGGCTCAGCCCACCAGCTCCCTGAAGTCAGGAAACTTCGCTGGACTTGCCACGATCCGTGATCCCGACACCAACGCTCCTTTTGCCGGCAACCAGATTCCCTCCGGCCGCATCAGCCCGGTCTCACAGGCTCTGCTGAAGTTTTCGTCCGATCCCAACATGCCGGGAACCGCGGCGGGCGGGCTCGGCAATAACTTCGTTTACAACACGCCGACGCGCGAGGGAAATGACCGCTATACCGGGCGCCTCGATTACCAACTCACCTCCAAGGACAGGATCATGGGCCGCTATTACTTCGCGGGCGACGGGCCGTACCAATCGGGCGTGGGCAACGCGACCGACAAGTACGGCAACTGGGGAGGTTTCGGCGCTTCCAGCCACAACGCCGGCGCGTCCTATACTCGCCTGATTTCGCCCACAATCGTTAACGAGGCACGTTTCGGATTCCTACAGATCAATTACTATCGCACGCCCCAGAACTACACGTTCGATCCTAGCACCATAATCCCCGGCCTGATTCCGCCAGTGCCGGCCTTGGGCGGGTTGCCAACGGTCACCATCACCGGGTTCGCAGGATTCTTCGACCAGCCCGGTTCGGGCGACTTGCAGCGTGATTACGAGTTTTACGACAACCTCAGCTGGGTGCGGGGAGCGCACTCCCTTAAGATGGGCGGCGAATACCAGCGCGTCTCGTCCTTCAACTTCCAGAATCCGGCGCCCGCGCGCGGAAGCTTCGCGTTCGACGGCCGCTACACCGGCAGCGCCTTCGCCGATTTCCTGCTGGGCGACACGAACGCCACTTCGCGCACCACCCTTAATCTACAGACGGAACCGGTGAGCAACCGCGGCGCATTATTCGTCCAGGACGACTGGACCATATCATCCAAGCTGACGTTGAATCTGGGACTCCGCTGGCAGTATCAAGGGCCCTTCACGAATGGGTTCGGAGATGGGAATCTCGCAAATTTCGACCCGAGCACCGGAAAAATCGTGGTCCTCAAGGGAACCCCGAACTCGCTGTTCGCCGGCCTTCCTATCGTAAGCGGCCAGAGCATGGGACTCGACAGTTCGAATTACATGTTTCGCCACTGGCGTCAGTTCGAGCCGCGAATCGGCTTTGCTTACAGGCCCCTGGGAACGTCGCGCTTTGTCGTTCGGGGCTCTTACGGTATTTTCCACAACGTCATTCCGGGTTATGTCGGGACGACCGGTCTGCCGAACAATCCGCCGTTTCAAACAATCCAGACGTTCGCCGCTCTTCCCGGAAACACACCGTCTCTGACGTTTGCAAATCCATTTCCAGGAACACCCACCATTCCGGCGAATGCGACCGTCAATGCAGTCGCCAGAAATCGCACCAACGGGTACATGGAGCAGTGGAACCTTACGCTCGAAGGCGAGGTGGCGAAAAACACGTCCGTGCGCGCGTCGTACGTTGGAAACAAGGGCACGCACCTGGGCCGCCAGTTGAACATCAACGATCCAGGGCCGGCGCCCGGCGTGGTGCAACCGCGACGGCCCTACCAGCCGTTTGGGACGATCAACTACTACGAATCAGGGGCGAACTCCTTCCTCAGCCAGGTCCAATTAGGCATGGCGCGCCGCCTTGCGTCCGGGCTCTCCTTCGGGGCCGAATATCAATTCTCCAAGGAGCTCTCGGAGCAGCCATTCGGGATTTCGGCGCCCACGAGTCCTTTCAATGCGCGTCTTGACTGGGGCAACGCGGACTTCGTCCGCACTCACTACGTCATCCTGAATTACACCTACGATCTGCCCTTCGGCAAGGGCCGTCATTTCGCTTTCTCGGGCTTAAGCGATAAGATCTTTGGCGGATGGCAAATTGCGGGCATTTCGAGCCTCGGCACCGGACAACCATTCTCGGTGACATTCAACAGCACGGTGGTCGGTTGGCCGAGCAGCCGCGCGGATATCGTCGGCAATCCGAACGGTGCGGGCACGATCGATCAATGGTTCAACCCCGCCGCCTACGCCGTGCCCGCGCCCTACACCTACGGGAACTCGGCGCGCAACTCCCTGTTCGGTCCGGGCATCGTAAACTGGGATCAGGCGGTGTACAAGAAAACCAACATTACCGAGCGGATCAACATCGAGTTTCGCGCTGAATTCTTCAACATTATGAATCACGCCAACTTTGATGTCCCGGCCAGCAATATCAGCGTGCCTTCGCAGGTGGGCCGGATTACAGCCACCACTAACGCGCCGCGTGCAATTCAATTCGGCATGCGGCTGGCATTTTGAGGAGTGAACTTATGAAGCGACGCGATTTCATCCGGGGTAGTTTGATAGCGGGCGCGGTGGCGGCGGCTCCCAAACGGTCCAGGGCCGCCGCGGAAGGAAAGCCCGCGCTATTAGGCGGCGAACCGCTGCGTAAAACGCCCTTCCCATCGTGGCCAGTTTTCGACGAAACCGAGGAACGATCCATGGCCGGCGTGTTGCGCAGCGGCAAATGGAACCGCGGATCGGGGCACGTGGTGAGCCGGTTCGAAGCGGAGTACGCGAAGTTGCTGGGAGCGAAAGCCTGCCTGGCGACAGCGAATGGCACCAGCGCGCTGCTGACGACCTTGAACGCGCTCGACATCGGCCCTGGCGATGAAGTGATCGTGCCGCCCTATACGTTCGTCGCGACGATCAATGTAGTCCTGGCGCGGCATGCCATTCCCGTCTTCGTCGATTCGGACGTCGAAACATTTCAGATCGATGCGCACAAGATTGAAGCCGCAATTACCCCGCGGACGGCGCTTATCATGCCCGTGCATTTGGGAGGTAACGTGGCGGATCTCGACACTATCCTCGAGATCGCCGGCAAGCGCGGCATCCCGGTCGTGGAAGACGCTTGCCAGGCCCACCTGGCCGAATGGCGCGGGCGGAAAGCGGGAACGTTCGGAAAGAGCGGCTGTTTCAGCTTCCAGGCTTCGAAAAACCTCAATTCCGGCGAAGGCGGCGCGATCGTGTCGGACGATAGCGATTTCATCGAACGCTGCTACGCCTTCCACAACAACAGCCGCGGTCGAAGCACGGCAGGTTACGACTTCAGCTATCGCGCGCGCGGTCTCAACCTGCGGCTGACGGAGTTTGAAGGCGCTCTGCTGATTGCGCAGATGACGCGTCTGGAAGCGCAGAGCCGCACGCGGGGGCAGAACGCCGCTTACCTGACGTCTCTGCTGCGGGAGATCCCCGGAATCCGGCCGGCCAGCATGTATCCCAACTGCACGCGCAACGCCTACCACCTCTACATGTTCCGCTACGATCCTGCGAAGTTCCGCGGCCTCAGCCGCGCCAAATTCATGCGAGCCATGGATGCGGAGGGTGTGCCCGTCTCCGGCGGCTATTCGCCGCTGAACAAGGAGCCGTTCCTGAAGAATACGCTTACGTCGAAAGGGTACAAGCGAATCTACGGGGAAAAGGAACTCGCGGGATGGACGCAGCGGAACCACTGCCCGAACAACGACCGGCTGTGCGAAGAAGCAGTCTGGCTCACGCAGACCATGCTGCTCGGTCCACGATCCGATATGCAGGACATCGCAAGCGCGATCCAGAAGATTCAACGATCCAGCGCTGACCTAGCCAAAGCGTAAATGCGTGTATGCGCGCTCGTTCTTCTGCCGGCTCTGCTCGGCGCCGCAGGTGCGCCGGAACTGCGCCTGGTGACGCTCGATCCCGCGCATTTTCACGCAGCGCAATTCTATTCCGGGGCGCTCCCAGGCTTTTCACGTGACGCCTGGGTCTACGCGCCCGTGGGGCCCGATCTTGCCGGATACCTGACCTCAGTCTCGCAACTTTCTGAGCGCAGCCCCAAACCGGACCACTGGCGGTTCCACGTTTATGCGGGCTCAGACTATCTGGACCGCATGCTTTCGGAGAAACCCGGCAATGTTCTGGCTATTTCCGGAAGGAACCAACGGGCGATCGAATACATCGAGGCTGGGCTTCGAGCCGGTATGCACGTGCTGGCGGATAAACCGTGGATCATCGCAGCCAGGGACTTCGACCGTCTCCAGGCAGTTCTGAACGAGGCCGATCGCAGGGGACTCATTGCATTCGACTGCATGTCGCAGCGGTTCGACATCGCATACCAGCTCCAGCGGGAACTGGTGAATGACCGGGCCATATTCGGCGAGCTGCAGACCGGAACTGCGGACCAACCCCCTGTCCGCATGGCCAGCTCACATTTTCTACTGAAAACCTTCAACGGCATGGTGAACAGGCGGCCGGCCTGGTTCTTCGACATCGCCCGGCAGGGAGAAGCGCTGGCGGATGTCGGTACTCACGTGGTCGATCTCGCACACTGGACGCTTTTCCGGAATCAGGCCTTGGACTACAGCAAGGACATTCGCCTGCTGACGGCGCGCCGGTGGCCAACGGTTCTCACGCTGGACCAGTTTCGCCGCGTAACGGGCGAGCCGGAATTCCCGGCTTTCGTGAAGTCCGCAGTTCACGACGGCAAACTTGATTATTACGCCAACAACAGCTTGCTTTACACCGCGCGCGGGATCTACATTGAGTTGCAGGTGAGTTGGGATTACGAATCGCCGGCCGGCGACAAGGACTCGATGCTTGCAACTTACCGCGGCGGGCTCTCGGAGGTGGCTGTTCGGGCCGAGCGCGAGCAGCACTTTCTGCCGGAAGTCGACGTTACCCCGCTGCGGGCGGTGGATCGAATACGCGTAAAATCGGCACTCGAGGCGAAGCTGAAACGGCTCGGAAGCGCCTATCCAGGATTGACCGTGCGCGAAGAGGGCCAACGCCTTCAGGTCGTGATTCCGCCGTCCCTGCGCGTGCCTGACGTTCAGTATTTCCTGCTGCTGGCCGAAGAGTTCGCGGGTTTTATCCGCCAGCCTGGTACGCTGCCCACGTGGGAAAAGCCGAACATGCTGGCCAAATATTACGTGACCACCCATGGAGTCGAGCTGGCACGCGCAACGGCCCGGAAATGAGTTCTGGAAGGCCGATTAAAACGCTTCTGTTTGCGCTGCTTGCTACCGCGGCGCTCTTCGGCCAGGATTTCCGCGCGGGCGTGGGACGCGCGCTTATCACGCCTTCCACGCCGGTCTGGCTGGCAGGCTTCGCGGCTCGGACGAAACCGGCTGAATCGATTGGTCTCGACCTGTACGCGAAGGCTCTCGCGTTGGAAGACGGTCGGGGGAATCGCGTGATCATCGTGAGCGCGGATCTGCTTGGCGTCACCCGCGAAATCACCGAGGAAGTCGCCCGGCGAGTTGCGCAACGGCACGGGTTACGCCGCGAGCAAATCCTGTTCAACGCTTCGCATACCCATTCGGGTCCCGAAGTATGGCCCGGGTTGCGTGTCGCTCCCGTCGAATCGGCGGAGAACAACGCCAGAGTTAAAGAGTACGGGCGCTTTCTCATGGATCAGTTCGAGGCCGTAATCGGACAGGCGATCGGCTCGCTCCAGCCTGCGTCGATGTCCTATTCTTTCACCCAAGCGAGGTTCGCCACGAACCGCAGGAAGGAACAACTGGCTGAGCTTCGCCCTGGCGAAATATTCCCCGCGCCCGTGGATCCGCGTGTGCCTGTCGTTCGCGTTAGCGGCCGGGATGGCAGCGTCCGCGCAGTCCTTTTTGGTTACGCCTGCCACAACACAGTGCTGACTGCCGACACAAATGAGATCAGTGGCGACTATGCGGGATACGCTCAAAAGGCGCTTGAGAATGAGTTTCCGGGCAGCACGGCTGTCTTCCTCATACTCTGCGGCGGAGATCAGCGCCCCGCGCCACGGGGCAGCAGGGAGCTTGCAATCAAACACGGGGAAGCGCTGGCCGCGGATGTCGCCAAGGTCGTCAGGGGCGAGATGGCTGCGTCCTCAGGAGAGCTGAAGTGTGCGATCCGGGAGACGCAGTTGCGTTTTCAAACCCACACTCGCGAATCCTATGTGGCGGAAGCGCAGAGCAGCGACTTGTTCGCCGCGCGGCGCGGCCGAACGATGCTCGAGGCGATAGCTGGTGGCCAGCCGATTCGTTCAACGCAATATCCAGCCCAGGCAATGGCTCTTGGCCGCGACCTCGTACTTCTCGCGCTTGGCGGCGAAGTCGTAGTTGACTACTCGCTCCGGTTCGCCCGCGAATATCCTGACTTGAAGCTCATTGTCGCGGGCTATTCCAACGACGTGATGGGCTACATTCCTTCACAACGCGTGTGGATGGAGGGCGGATATGAAGCCGGGGACGCCATGATGTACTTCAATCAGCCGGGCTGGTTCACTCCCGACGTGGAAGACAAGGTTACGGAAGCGGCGCATGGGGCTTTAAAGGACATTGGATTCTCATGCCACACCTGTGAATCGCGGAAAGGGAAATAAGCGAATATGTCACTCAGCCGTCGTACATTTCTCGCAACCCCGGCCGGTTTTGGAATGGCCGCGGGAGGTCAAGCTTTTGCAGCGAACGATCACATCCAGATCGCGACGATCGGGCTGGGCCGCCGTGGCCTGAGCGACAGCCAGTTGGCGCTGACAATCCCGGGCGTCCAGATTGTGGGCGCCTGCGATCTGTACACCGGGAGCCTGCTGCATGCTAAGGAAATCTGGGGCGAATCGTTCTTTACCACCCGCGACTACCGGGAGATTCTGTCGAGAAAAGATGTTGATGCGGTGATCATCGCCACACCGGATCATTGGCACGCCCGCATCGCCATCGACGCGCTTAAAGCAGGCAAGGACGTTTACCTGGAAAAGCCCATGATCCACGACATCGATCAGGGCCGCCCGCTCATCGAGGCGCAACAGGAAACCGGCAGGATCCTTCAGATCGGCAGCCAGTTCACCAGCTCGATCGAATACCAGAAGGCGCGCGACATCCTCCGGTCGGCCGCCATCGGCAAACTGACGCTGGTGGAAGCTTTCGTGGACCGCAATACGTCCCTCGGCGCAACCCGGTACAGCATCCCGCCCGACGCATCGCCCGAGACCTGCGACTGGGACCGCTTTCTCGGATCCGCTCCCAAACGGCCGTTCGACAAAGTTCGCTTTTTCTGGTGGCGTCATTACTGGGACTACGGCACCGGCCAGGCGGGCGACCTCTACGTGCACCTGCTCACGAGCATTCATTTCATGCTGGATTCACTGGGACCGGTACGGGTAACTTCAACAGGCGGCGTTCGCTTCTGGAAGGATGGGCGAGAAGTACCGGACGTCTTCCTCGCCCTCTACGATTTTCCGCAATCCGATCACCACCCGGAGTTCAATGCGATACTCCGTTTGAATTATGCCAGCGGCTGCAAAACCGACACGCTCGGGTTCCGGTTCTACGGAAGCGAGGGAGTGCTGACAATTCAGGACGGCGTCTCATTGACGAAGACCCCACGTGAAGCAAGGCCCGGCTACACAGTGGGAGGGTTTCCAAAGGCCGTGCGGGAAAGATTTCTCGCTGAGTATCACCGCAAGTATCCGGACGCTCCGGTCAGCGTCGAATCCATGCGGCCCGAGGAGGAAATCGTCTACAAGGCGCCGCCGGCTTACAATCTGGTTCTCCACCACATTCAGAACTTTTTCGAATCGGTTAGAAATCGGAAGCGGCCTGTCCAGGATGCGGTGTTCGGCCTTCGTGCGGCTGGCCCGGCGCTCCTGGCAAACAAGTCTTATCTGGATCACGAAATCTGCCGCTGGGATCCCACCAACATGGCGCCAGCCATGTAAGGCGCCTACTCAATCACCACGGCTTCGTATTCGTCGATCCGAGGCAAAACGAAGCTACTCGGTCGGGTGCAGTTCGCTCCACAGTCAGCGATGCGGATCGGAACAGCGAGACCGCTTTCGGAGTCCCGCGCGGCCATGCGAGCGAAACACGAACATTTGTAAGCGGGATGACATGGCGGATCGGCCGCGTCATCTCGCCGGTGTAATTCAACAGGTGCAACACGTAACGCTTTCCGTTTGCCTGGGAGCGCAGCACCACCTCCATGGATGCCGGCGCGTTTTCGAGTCCAACGGCGGGTGGCGCCAACGTGCGCACGGCATTTTGCACGAGTTGGAGCAGTTCGTTTTGCCTCCAGCCATTGATCGTCGCGCCGAGATCGCCTGCGAAATAGATTGCGGTTCCCTTGCCGAAGCGATTTACGACGAGCGCGGAATCGCCGGACAATCCGGGGATTCCGTCATACCGGCCGGCAAGCGGCTGCGTGAACTGCAGCAACGCCCGGGATCCTGCAGGCCGGACGCTCAGGTGAAAAATCGCGGCCGGCAAGAATGCTCTATGCAAGCCCGCCAGGATCGGGCTTGGCGCGACTTCTTTCATGTAGTCCCACCGCTTGGGTCCGCCGATCGCACCGGTGGAGGTGACGCCGAACAAATCCGACAGGGCGAGCTCCCGGCGCTCGATCCCATACTCGTCGTAGCGCGACGTCTCAAAGGTCGCGAACACGGTACCGCCTGAACGGACGTAATCGCGAATGCGCCCGGCCGCAACGCCGCTCATGCATGCGACGTTCGGAAGCACCAGCGCGTGGTACCGCGAAAGATCCTCGCGTTCCAGCGAAACGTCGTCGAGCACGTCGATTGGAATGTGGCCGCGGATGAGCGCGTCGGTAATGCCCGTAAATTCGGTTTCGGTGTTGCGCGCGCCTGAATCCTTTCCGGCTCGCTGGCCTTCCATCAGTTCGGCCTCGGTGCTGTAGGAGCTGGCAGCAAGATCGGACCATACCACAGCGACCTCGGCTTCCGACCGCGTATTACGGAAATAGCGCACGTTCCGGGCCAGGAACTGGTTCATGGACTGGAGCGCCTTCATTTCCGGCTGATCGAATTCAGAGGGCCATGTGCAGAACCACACACCCGATCCGTTCGCAATCGTTCCGGCATAAAGCAGGCGCAGTTCGGAATCGGGCAGCAGGCTGAAGGTCCACGGCTTGTGCCCGGCGGCCGAGAAGATGATCCGCGGCTTGCCGCCGGACTGCGTCTCAAGCAGTCGTGCGGTCGCGCCCGGTTTTCAGACCGGCAACTTATTTCAGATCCCCGTTCAGAAACCCGCCCTCGCTGCCCAAAAGGTCCTGCTCCGCGACCAACACCCGATTGAACCGTGCTGTGGCCCAATTCGCGCCCCGCACGCCGCCATTCATGTAGAAGGCGATCTCCGGGTTGACGCCCTTGATGATCCGGCGCGTGTCGCGCAGCGCATCAGCGAGGCTTTCCGCCTGAAACTTCATCAGATCCGCGAACGCTTTGCCGCGGCGTTCTTTCTTGGACGGCAGGGGCAAGCCGTACTGCGTTTTGAATTTTTCCCGGCAATACCGGCAGAAACAGGTTTCCGGATAGAAGATCGGACCGTCGAAGAATATACCGTCAATCGGGTAAGCGCACAGATCCCGAACGACCTGAAACAGCCATTCACGATAAGGGCTATTAATGCACAACGCGGTGCCCGTCGAAAAAATCCCGTCGAGAGGCGTTCCATCCTCACGTATCTGCAGCCACTCCGGATGCTTGGCTGCGAATTGTTTGTTGAACCACGTCACATCGAAATAGACGATGATGCGCAGTCCTCCATGCTTCTTTGCTTCATGCAGATACTCGCCGAGATAATCCGGATTCATCCTGGCGGCGAGCGGCGACCGGAAGAACCATCCTTCGTCGTCCAGTCCAGCCGGGAGATTCATCACCTCCAGATGCTCTGTATTGAAATACAGCGCCGCCTTTTTACGAACCAGTTCACGGGCGGGCATGAAGTTAATCTGGCCCATCGAAGTGACCAGATGAAGAATGCGTAGCGGTTCCTGTTCCCACCAGTGCGCCGCGCCGCCGGGCAAGTCTTGGCAAAACACGTTACAAGCGGCCAAAAGGAAAACAATTACGCGGAGTGACATTGCCCGGTGATTAAGAGGAAGTATACCGCAACCGGTCCGATTGAATGCGTTGTATCCTGTACTGAGGAATGCAGAGACAAGCGATATCCGCCATTCTCTCTGGAGTCGTTTTCCTGGCGGGGCTCTCCGAACTTGTTGCCCAGGTCAAACCAACGTGGAGCGCCGATGAGCAGCCCATCGCGGACCAGTTGCGCGGTTTGCGACAGGTGCCCGATGGCGCGAGGGGTGGCGTAACCAGGCAGTTGGCTATCCGGATACGGCGATGTCCGGCGACGCCCAATAAGCTTCGCCTCGCGGAGGGCATGGCCAACTTGTCCACAGAGGGAGACTTTGGACAGGACACGCTCCAGGAGGTCGCCACCACGCTGGCCGAGGCTTTACGCGAGCAGCCGTTGCCGGACGTGAAGGGAAGCCCCGCGATGCCGTATGTAACACTCGCGCAGTTAGTCCGCTATGAACAAGTTCAGGTTTCGCTTGACGCAGCTCCGTTTGCGGCGGCAGTGGCAAAGGTCGAGGCGGAGCACGAACGGCGTGCTTCGGCGGACATCACTCTCCAGGATTTGAACGGCAAAGAATGGAAGCTGAGCAGTCTCCGAGGCAAAGTAGTGCTGGTCAATTTCTGGGCGACTTGGTGCCCTCCCTGCCGCAAAGAGATGCCGGACCTGGATTCCCTCTACTCGCGATTTCACGACAAAGGTTTCGTGGTCCTCGCCATCTCCGACGAGGATGCAGCCAAAGTCGCGCCGTTCGTCAAGCAGCAGAACGTCAAGTACCCGGTCTTGCTGGATACAGGCCGTAGGGTCAGCCAGTTGTTCGGCGTGGAAGGAATTCCGAAGAGCTTTGTTTACGACCGGGAAGGAAAGCTTGTGGCCACCGCGATCGACATGCGGACGAAGAACCAGTTTCTGGCGATGCTCGCGAAGGCAGGCCTTAACTAATGGGACCGGACCGGCGCTCTATCAAGGAAATCAGCGCGGATTCCGCGCCGGCTACGCCCCGAAAACCAGGAAATGAATTTACGTCAACAATAATAGGGCCGTCCTTAGTTGTAAGAAGATCGACTCCATAAAGACTTAAGCCAAAGGCCCGGCCTACCTCGAAAGCAATCGACCTCCAATCGCCCGGTAGCATCCCCGCGGGAATCGGGGAGGTCTCTTTAGATGCATTTGCTTCCAAAGGCGTGGGACGGCGTGCGGCGAATACTTGTTGATCGATCACCCATAATTTGATATCCGAGCCATCCCCCTGCGCAAACTCCTGGAGAATAAATGGCCCTTGCTCTCGTTGTCGTGCCAGCGTTTGCAACTCTTCGGCGTCGTGCACTTTGGCAATGAGATCTCCACGGTAGCTATAACGACTCTTGATCATTAGCGGAAATGTCAGCGTCGAAATGAAGCTGTGTTG
>QHXU01000055.1:11974-12447 GCA_003223065.1 Acidobacteriota bacterium
ATGCGCTGTGCCATCAGTAAACGATCTTGACAGAGGAATGATGACGCCCAACTGTTGATGACTACTGCACCCCGTTCCTCCAGGCGGCGTGCAACCTTCAATGCCTGGCGCGTGTGTGACTTTAGAAGGTAGATGTCAGCCAGGGGATTGGCCTCTTCTTTCGCAACGGCTTCGTCCCCCGTCAAAGTCTGAACATCCAGCAGACGGAGGTTGTGTCTTTCGCTCAGGTGTTTAAGCACCACGCCGATAACTGGATGTCTGGTTGTTTCCGGATTGTCCGTAATGAAACAAATGTTCATGGACTCGCTCTTACTTCATCAGATGAACGATTTCCGTGAGCATGGATGAGAGTTCTCCTGGGCGTGGACTGTTTAGGCGGTTGACGCGCCGCGTCGCGATCTTGAACAAGATTGCGGCCTCATAGAATCGCGCTCGCTCCACGATGCCATAAGTCACTGTTTTCTCGATGCCGC
>QHXU01000056.1:0-18844 GCA_003223065.1 Acidobacteriota bacterium
AGATGGTGGTCCGGTCGGTCAGCGCCTGTGAAAGCTGCTCGGAGCCGAGCTCGCGCGCGTCCTCGAGGTTCGCGCCCCGGAAATCGGTCATCAGCAGTTTCGCTCCGCTGAAGCGGGCTCCGCCGAGCACGGCACGGTTGAACTCCCCGCCGCGCATTCGCACTTCCCGAAAACAGCAACCGCGCAAATCGGCGGCCCGGAAGACGCATTGCGTGATCTCGGCGCGATCGAACCTCGCTTCACGGAAGGCGGCGCGCGTAAAATCGCAATGGTCGAGCTTCGATCCGCTGAAGTTCGACTCCGGGGCCGAAACCCCGGTGAATCGGGCGTGCTGGAGGCGAGCGCGATAGAACTGCGCCAGGTTGAGCTCACTCTCTGTGAAATCGACGTCGTAAAAAGTCGACTGGTGGAAGCTGGCGAGCACCGCGGATACCTGCCGGAAGTTCGAGTCTTGTACCGAAGCCTCGAACATGCGGGCCTTCGTGAGCCGGGCGCCTTTGAAAACGGCGCCGCGGGCGGCGACCTCTGAAAGATTGGCCTCGTTCAGCCATGCGCCGGAGAAGACCGCCCCGCTCAAATCGGCCGCGGTCAAATCCGCGGAAGCGAGGTTCGCGCGCTGCAGATCCGCACGATAGAGCCTGGCGGCACTGAGGTCCGCTCCCGCGAGATTAGAGTCCAGGAGCGTCACACCGTTGAGAATTGCGCGGCGGAGATCCACACCAGAGAGGTCCCGATCGTTCAGTGTGACGCCGCTGAGGTCCGCGGGGCAGCCTTCGGCGGGATTCTCGAGCCATAGCCGATGCGCGCGTAGAATGCCTGGAAGCGGAATCTGCGCTGAAGTCCTGGGAGTCATCTCAGAGGACTTATCGGCGGGGCGTCTGACAGTGTTAAAGCTTATCTACGAAATGCCGGTGGATGCGCGGATCATCGGTAAGCTCCGGATGAAACGTGGTCACCATGTGGCGGCCCTGCTCTACCCACACCGGGTCCCCGTGATACCGCGCCAGTACACGGACTTCGCCGCCCACGCGGCGGATGATGGGGGCGCGGATGAACACCGCTTCCAGTTCGTCCTGGCCGTTAACAGGGACGCGGGCGATGCGGCTGTCGATCTGGCGTCCGTAGGCGTTCCGCTCGACCACAATGTCCATCAAGCTGAGGCTCGGCTGAACCGGATGCGTGACCTCGCGGGCAAGCAGGATCGCGCCGGCGCAGGTGCCATAGATCGGCTTCTCCTGGCCGAAGTTTCGCAGAGGCTCGAGGAGCTTTTCGTCTTCGAGCAGTTTCAGGATGGTGGTACTCTCTCCGCCGGGCAGGATGAGGCCATCGCACTGGGAGAGATCGGCCGCCGTGCGCACCTCTATGGCGCGCGCCCCCGCTCTCTCGACTGCCTTGCGATGGGCATCGAAATCGCCCTGCAGCGCGAGCACTCCGACGGTTTTCATCACCAGCCCCGGGTCTGCAACAGTTCACTTTCGGGGAGCTTGGAGACGTCGAGGCCGCGCATCGCCTCACCCAGCTCTTCACTCGCTTCGAGCAGCTTCACCGGATCGTTGAAGTAGGTGGCCGCCTTCACGATGGCGCGGGCGCGCGTGTCCGGATCCTCGGATTTGAAGATCCCGCTGCCCACGAATACCGCCTCGGCGCCTAATTGCATGACCAGCGCTGCATCGGCCGGCGTGGCGATTCCCCCGGCGGAGAAGTTCGGCACCGGCAGTTTTCCGTTGGCCGCGACCCACTCAACCAGCTCCAGCGGCGCCCCGAGGTTCTTCGCTTCATGCACGAGCTCTTCTTTCCCGAGCACGGTGAGCTGTTTCATCTCTTTGATGATGGTCCGCATATGGCGCACCGCCTCGACGATATTCCCCGAGCCCGCTTCGCCCTTGGTGCGGATCATGGCCGCGCCCTCGGCGATTCGCCGCAGCGCTTCGCCCAGATTGCGCGCTCCGCAAACGAACGGGACTTTGGACTCGCGTTTATCAATGTGGTGCTCCTCGTCGGCGGGCGTCAGGACTTCGCTTTCGTCGATGTAGTCGACGCCGAGCGCCTCAAGCACGCGCGCCTCCATGAAGTGCCCGATGCGCGCCTTGGCCATCACCGGGATGGAAACGGCTTCCATGATCTCGCGGATGACGCGAATGGATGCCATTCGCGCCACGCCGCCTTCCTTGCGGATGTCGGCGGGAACGCGCTCCAGCGCCATCACGGCGGCGGCGCCGGCCTTTTCAGCAATCTTGGCCTGCGCGACGTTGGTGACGTCCATGATGACGCCGCCCTTGAGCATCTCGGCCAGGCCGACTTTTAAGCGGAAATCTTCAGAAAGGTACATGCTTGTTCTCCTCTGTCAGGTCAAACTAAAGCCGGGGCGGGTTCACCGCGGCGCGCTCGTTGCGCGCGGGCGAATTCGGTCCGGAAAATCAATCCCAACACTTGCAACCCAAACCGGATGTGCGCCGGTGTGAGACCGGCGAAGCTCAGCCTTAAACCCTGTGTCTGCGGGCGCGACACGGCGAAGTAGCGTCCGGGAAGATAGCTGACGTTCTCGCGCTCGGCACGCACGGCGAGCTCGGAAGCGTCGAGCGGCTCCGGCAGCCGCACCCAAACGTTCATTCCACCTTCCGGACGCGTGTAGCGGCTGCCCTTGGGCAGCTCCTTTGCGCACGCTGCCAGACACGCCTTCAAGCGCTCGGCCCCGGCGGCCAGCATCTTCTGGCGATGCGCTTCCAGGCGACCGGATTCGGCGAAGCGCAGCAGTACAGCCTGCGAAAGCTGGTCCGAGTGCAGATCGCTGGCCTCCTTGGCCTCGGTCAGACGCGCGATGAAGTGCCGCGGCCCGATAGCCCAACCGACGCGCAGTCCCGGAAACGCGATCTTCGAAAAGCTTCCCAGCAGGATCGTGTCGCCGGAAGCGTCCAGGCGTTTCATTGGCGGGATTTCGGCGCCGTGGTAGCGCAGCTCGCCGTAGAGATCGTTTTCGACGATCACCACGCCGGCGCGCCGCGCGAGCGCCAGGATGGTTTGGCGCGCCTCGGCCGAGAGAGTGGTTCCGGTCGGGTTCTGGAAATTAGGCGTGAGCACCATAAGCTTCGGACGCTCTTTCTCGAGCAGCCGCCCGAGCGCCTCGACCTCGATTCCGTCCGGGCCGACGGGCACGCCGAGAACCCGCGCGCCCCCGCGCAGAAACGCGTTGCGCGAGCCGGGATAGACAGGATCTTCGAGCACCACGGTTTCCCCGTGCGAGGCCAGCACGCGCTGGATCAGGTCGAACGCCTGCTGGCAACCGCTGGTAACCAGAAGGTCGTCTTCCGGGCCCGCGACGCCGCGCCGGCGCGCCTCGTTCAATAGATAACGGCGGAGAGGGCCGTAGCCGCTCGCCGGACCAAGCTGCAGGATTTGAGCGGCCTCAGAAGAGTCGATCACCTCGCGGCAGGTGGTCCGGAATTCATCCACGGGAAACAGGAGCTCCGAGGGCCGCGATGCGGAAAAACTGATGAGCGCTCCCGCCGAGGCAGGCGCTGGAGGAGTGTCCTCGGCCGGCATCAACGATTCCCAATCGAGACGAGTCGTTTCGGCCTCCGGCCCTTCCACGAAACTTCCCCGTCCCACGTGCCCTCGAATCAGTCCTTCGGATTCGAGCGCTTCGTAAGCAGCCGCGATGGTGGTGCGGTTCAGTCCAAGTGAACCAGCCAATTCGCGAGTGGGCGGCAACCGTTCGCCGCGCACCATGCGGCCTGTGATGATCGCCGTTTTGATCTGTTCATGGAGCTGGCGGTATAGGGGCACATAATTACAGAACAAGCATACCATATTGGCTGGTGTCAAAACAGCCCGCCCAGCCCTGGAGGCCGGGCCCCGCTCGCGGTGTTACAATCCGTTTTAGTCCCGTGAGTACCCGCAGAATTTTCGTCTTACTTCTGGGATTGCTGCTCGCCCTGGATGCGTCCCCGCAGGAGGAGCGGAAAAAGAGAAAGAAGAAGAAGAAGGCCGAAGAAGAGCCGGTGACGCAAACTTTGCCGCTGCTGCCCGAGCCGCCCGGAGCGGTCGTGGCCGAAACGGGACGGCTGGTCTTCCACGTCTCGCCTCTTTCGCCCAAGGGTCTCCTCTCGCAACAGGTGCGCGACGGAATCAAGGCGCTGCTCCGCGATAACCGTGGCGCCGCGATCGTGAAACTGCGTGCGTTCGTGGCGGGCACGGGCGACATGCGGCGCGTCGCGGCCATTGTCAGCGAAGTTTTTCCCGAACACAAATTGGCTTTGCCGGCGGTGAGCACGATCCAGGTGGGCGCGCTGCCGATGGAAGGCGCCCAAGTCGTGCTCGAAAGCGTCGGCGTGGACAAGAAGACGCTGAATCCGAACGGGCTCGCATTTTTCTCCGGTCAGCAGGCGAAGGATGTGCGCCAGGCAGTGGCGCAACTGCAGACTGCCGTGAACGCGGCTGGAGTAAAATCCACCGAGGTATTGCGTGCGACGTGCTTTTTAAGTTCGATCGACGATGTCGCCACAGCACGGGCAGCGTTAGGCGGAGCGTTTCCCGCAGCGGCATCCGCCTTTGTTCAGCTTCAGCGTCTGGGTCTCGAACCGCTGGCCGAATGTGAAGCCGTCGGACGGCTGAACTCACCACCCTCCTCCTCGGTGGTCTTCATGAATCCGCCGGGATTGGTGAAGAGTCCCAACTATTCGCAAATCGCTCTTGTGAATGCGCCCAAAGTCGTATTCAGCGGTACACAAATGGCGTTTCGCGATCAGGATGCCGACATCCGCCTCGCGCTGGAACGTCTCCGCAAGGCGATCGAACCCCTCGGCGTCACCTACGATGATGTCTTCTGGTCGAGCTACTATCCGCTTACGCGAACGATCGCAGACAAAATCCGTTCGCTCCGCTTCGACTTCTTTGACCGAACGCGCCCGCCGGCGAGCACTTTCCTCTTATTCGAAGGACTTCCGTCACTGGACGCAACAGTCGCACTGGACGTAACGGCGGCGCTTCCGAACCGCTAAGCGTGAAAACACTTCTGTTTGCGCTGAGGCCGGGAGGCCTTCGCAAATTAACGCAAACGCAAGAGATCAGAAGTTCGGTTCAATGTTGTGCTGCGCACAACGAAGCCTGGCTTCCAGTGTTGTGACAAACGGATTCTTGCTGATTTGAACCAAGCGCGAAGCCCCCAAACTTTCCTTGTGGATGATTGGGGAGGCGCCCGGGATTAACGCTTCCTTGGGAACTCGATACAAATCGCCGCTGCCACGTTCAACATAGGCACCGGGTTCACTGAGATCCTCCCAAGTCACTTCGGGTAGAGTAAACCGCTGCTGCGGCTCTACCGACCTTGTTTTCGCCTGTTCCATGGAATCAACCTCCTAACGTTAACTCGGAACCGAAACCAAGCGAAGGCTTCCCGGTCTTGCCAAAGACAGATTAGCCGCGGCCAATCGGCATTGTCAACACAAAAATAAAACTCCTGTATTCTGCGAAGTGCGAGACTCCAACTCTTCCGGTATCGGCCCTGCGCGGAGCGCACGCGCATCTCCCCTTTATGCAAGCGATTAAAAACTGTGCTCCACGCCGCTCAGGAAAGTAACCTGACCACTCTTGTAGGCGTGTTTCCTATTTGATATAGTCGGCACGGAAGGAAAGGAAGGTCGGAAGTGAGTTCCACCAAAGACGAAATCCGGAAGAAACGCAAGAGCGCGTTTTCGCGACGCGGGTTCCTCAAAGGGCTCGGCGCCGGCACAGGCGTGCTCAGCACGGGCGTGCTGGCGGAGCAGGAAACCGATGCGGCGCCTGCCACTCCCGTACAAGGTCCGGGGGCGGTCGCGATCACATTGGACATCAACGGCCGCCCCCACAAAGTGAACGTCGAACCGCGCACGACGTTGTGCGACACGCTCCGCAACCATCTCGACCTCACCGGCGCCAAGCGCGTCTGTGATCGCGGCACCTGCGGCGCGTGCACTGTCATCATCGGCGGAAAGGTGATGTACAGTTGCACCGTTCTCGCCATCGAAGCGCAGGGCAAAAAAATTCAGACCATCGAGGGGCTGGCGCAACCCGGCAAGCTGCACCCCGTGTCGCAGGCGTTCTGGGACAACGACGCGCAGCAGTGCGGATACTGCACACCGGGCTTCGTGATGGCAGCCAAAGGATTCCTGGACCACCACCCGAATCCGACTTACGAGGAAGTGAAGAAAGGACTGGGCGGCAATCTCTGCCGCTGCGGCACATACGTGGGTGTTCGCAAAGCGGTGCTTCAGGCCGCCAAAGAGATGCAGGGAGGTCGAAATGCCTAACTACAGTTGGCCTCCGATGGACAAACGGCGCATCATGGGCAAGCGCACCAGCCGCCTGGATGGACCGGCGAAATCGAGCGGGCGTGCGAAATACAACTCGGACCTGAACCCGAAGGATTTGCTGTTCGGCACGTTGCTGACCTCGCCGTACGCGCACGCGCGTATAAAAAGCATCGACATCTCGCCGGCGCAGAAGATGCAGGGCGTCACCGCCGTGCGAGCAATCAAGAATGGAGGCGATGAAATCCAGTGGGCCGGCGCCGAGATCGCGTCGATCGCCGCCACGAGCGAAGAGGTAGCTCGCGACGCCGCACCTGGTGCATGAACACGACCTGTCAAAGGTAGGGACACGCGCCAAGCCCGCGGGCGAGCAGGTAGCCGGCGATCCCGACAAGGCGTTCCAGGAAGCCGAAGTAACGAGCGAAGGCGAATACGGAATTCCGGTGATCACGCACTGCTGTCTGGAACCTCACGGCCAAGTGGTCCAGTGGAACGGCGACAAGGTGGAATACTGGCCCTCGACACAAAACGTGACGCAGGTCGGCAACGATCTGGCCAAGCTGATCGAGGTGCCTGCCAACCAGATCCACACGCACATGGACTACATGGGCGGAGGATTCGGAAGCAAGTTCCCGCCCGATTTGTGGGGCGCCGAAGCCGCGCAGCTTTCAAAAATGAGCGGCGGCCGGCCGGTGAAGTTGTTCCTGGACCGCGCCACCGAATTGACAATCGCCGGCAATCGCCCGTCAGTATTCGCGAAGGTGAAGACGGGAGCAAAGAAAGACGGCACGATCACTGTATGGCAGTCGCAGACCTGGGCCACGGGCGGATACACCGGCGGCAATTTGAACGTGAGCCTGTTCCCGTACGTGTTCAACAAACTGGAGAACAAGCGGCTGAATCACACGGCTGTATCAATTAACGCCGGCAGCGCGCGCGCATGGCGTGCCCCGAATCATCCCCAGCTTTCCTTTGTTACGTGCTCGGCCCTGGAAGACCTGGCCGCGAAGCTGAACATGGACGCGCTCGCGTTCTTCCTTAAGAACATCGAGATCACGACACGGCCGCAGGTCTACAAGGCGCAGCTCGAGAAAGCCGCCGAAATGATCGAGTGGAAAAAGTACGCGCATCTGCGGAGCGACACGACCAAGGGCCCGGTCAAGCGCGGGCTCGGAATCGGCGTGAATACGTGGGGCGGGCTGGGCCACGACAGCCAGTGCCGCGTTACGATTCACCCGGACGGAAGCGTCGACGTAGACCTCTGCAGCCAGGACCTGGGCACCGCGACGCGCACCATGATCGCGATGGTTGCCGCAGAAACGTTCGGGCTGACGATCAACCAGGTCAAGGTCGGGATCGGCGACACGCAGTTCCCGCCCTCCGGCGGGTCCGGCGGCTCGACAACGATCGGCGGCGTCACGGTTTCGACGCGCAAAGCAACCGTCAACGCGCTCGGAAAGCTGTTCGACTTGTTGTCGCCGGTGATGGGCGTGCCCGCCGACGGGCTCGAGGCCGTCGACGGCCGCATCCAGCAGAAGGGCAATCCATCGAAGAGCATGACCTGGCAACAGGCATGCGCCAAGATGGGCACGCAGAGCATCTCTGAGATGGGCCAAAACAAGCAGGCCGAAGCGGTGAAAGAAGGGCTCATCAATCAAGGCACTTCGGGCGTGCAGATGGCCGACGTTAGCGTCGACACCGATACCGGCATCGTGAAGATGAACCGGATGGTGGCGGTCCAGGATTGCGGATTGGTGGTGAATCCGAAAACCGCGGAAAGCCAGGTGTTCGGCGCCTGCATCATGAGCTGCTGCGCGGCGCTGATGGAAGAACGCATCATGGACCAGCAGACCGGCCGGGTGCTGAACCCCGACATGGAGTTCTACAAACTGGCTGGAATTTCCGATATCGGCGAAATCATCGTGCACATGGACATCACTCCGGAGCACGACGCCCGGGGCATCATCGGACTGGGCGAGCCGCCCGCGGTCGGCGGCGTGGCGGCGATCTCCAACGCGGTGGCGAATGCCATCGGTGTGCGGGTGCCGATGGTTCCGTTGACTCCCAACCGGGTCCTCGCGGCCCTCTCCCAAAGGAGGATAGGTTAAATGGAACGCTTCGAATACGCGAGTCCGGCCACCTTGAAAGAGGCGACCGCGCTTCTCGGCTCGAGCTGGAGCGATGCGCAGGTGCTGGCCGGGGGCACCGACCTGATCAGCCTCATGAAGGAGTATCTGGTTTCCCCCAAGCGCGTCGTCAACATCAAAAGCATCGGCGAGCTCGGCGGCATTTCGAAGACCGGCGCCGGAGTGCGCATCGGCGCGACGGTGACGTTCGACGAATTGTCGGCGCATCCGCTGATGCGCGACTATCCGTCGCTGGTGACAGCCGCGCTGGGTGTCGCCAGCCCGCAGATCCGCAACATGGGCACGGTGGGTGGCGATCTTTGCCAGCGGCCGCGCTGCTGGTATTATCGCGGCGGGTACGGCCTGCTCGCGATGAAGGACGGCAAGAGCCTAGTCCCCGATGGGGAGAACCGTTATCACGCGATCTTCGGAGGCGGACCGGCGTACTTCGTCAGCCCGTCGAGTCTCGGCCCGGCGCTGGTCGCGCTGGGCGCGCAAGTGAAGCTCGTATCTCCCTCCGGCTCGCGCACTGTGGGCGTGGACCAATTCTTCGTCATTCCCAAGAGCGATACGGAACGCGAGACGGCGATTCAATCCGACGAGATCCTGACCGAAATCCTGATCCCGGCTGCGCGGACAAAGAACGCGACCTACGAAGTGCGGCACAAGGACGCGCTCGACTGGCCGCTGGCCACTGCGTCGGTAGCGCTCAAGATGAACGGGTCAAAAGTCGGGAGCGCGCGGGTAGTGCTCGGGCATGTGGCGCCGACGCCATGGCCCGCGGCGGCAGCGGAGAAAGCGCTGGCTGGAAAGTCGATCGACGAGGCAACGGCTGAAGAAGCCGCCGCTATTGCGGTAGACGGAGCGCAGCCACTAAGCCAGAACGGCTACAAAGTGCAATTGGCAAAGGTGGCGGTGAAACGCGCGCTGCTGGAGGCCGCCGGAAAGGCTTAAGGAGGAAGCGTGGAACCTTCGCGCCCTTCGCGCATTGACGACGACCGCTGCCAAAATCTGCGCTGGAAGGGATTGTACCTTTCGGCGGAATGGGACTATTCGGTTTCGGGCTCCGGCGACAGGCTGTACTGGTGTCATCGCACCCAGCAGTGCCTTGGGCCGGACGGCAAGGTGGTCGACGATTACGAATGTAACGAGACACGCGCCTGTTATCGCGCGCTATAACAACCGCTTACGCACGTTCGCGATTCAGTAAGCAGCCCGTATGGTATGGTGAAAATATGAAGACGTTCACTCTTCTTGCTGTCACTTCGCTCCTCGCTTTTACGGCGATGGGCGCAGATATCTCAACTTCAAGGCTCCATGGCGAGTACATCGAAGCGCGCACGGCCGACGTCTACACCGGACCTTGCTTCGCCAACTCCGAAACCGAGCTTGCGGGCAATCTGGCGGTGATGGGCTGGAAGGTCGAGAAGGGCGCCTGGCAGGGCGTCGCGCTCGATGGTCTATCGGTAATGGGGGTGGTACGCGCCGAGGGTACGCTCGGTGATTTCATGCACCCCGTGATTCCAACCAAGGCGGTGCTCATCGTCGACCAACGCGCGACTCCCGAGCAGCGCCTGGCGCTCCAGCAATTCGCACAGCGGATGAGCGGCAATTTGTTGAAAGACGTGGTTCGCGTGGAGACGCAGCCAATCGAGTTCACCAGCGCCGACATCCACAGCCGGAAGGCAAAAATGATCGCCGGAAACCTGGCGAAAATCGAAACGCGCGCGCTCGAGGTCACCGATCAGATCTGCCATAACGAATCGGTGTACTACAAGCCGCTGACGCCGGTCGAACACGCCATGGCCGCTTACACGCTCGAGCAGTCCTATCAGGGCAAAGGGCTCGGCACGGTGTGGAGCTATCCCGACCACCGCAGCGCGTACGTCGGGACGTTCCAGTACCAGGACTAGCTTTCGAGGCCGGCAAACACTTCGGCAAGCCGAACCGTGAGGGGCGGATCCTCGGTGCTTAGAAGGCCGTCCTTCACTTCCTTGCCTCCCCGACGTAGTCGCCTACCAAGATAGTCTTCGATCGGAACGAGCGCCGGCGTCTTCATACCGCGGCTTAGCGCCATTACAGTTCACCCCGAACGATGTCATCGTAGGACTCGCGGCGCCGGATCACACGCCAAGCGCCGCCTTCCACCATGATTTCCGCTGCGCGCGGGCGTGAGTTGTAATTGGAAGACTGCACGAATCCGTATGCGCCGGCCGCGCAGATCGCGAGCGTGTCGCCCGGCAGAACATCCGGCATCTCACGGTCGCGAGCCAGGAAGTCTCCGGTCTCACACACCGGGCCGACTACGTCGACGCGCACCCTGCCGCCGTCCGTTTGGCGCACGGGGACGATTTCGTGATAGGCGCCGTAGAGCGCAGGGCGGATGAGATCGTTCATCGCCGCGTCCACGACAACAAAATCCTTAGCGCCGGTCTTTTTCCGATAAAGCACGCGCGTGAGCAGGACGCCGGCGCCGGCCACGATCGAGCGGCCGGGCTCGATCATCACGCGCAGGCCGCGCCCTTCCACTCGGGTCTTCAGTGCCGTGATAAACATAGCTATGGCCGGCGCGACCTCTGCCGGTTTGTAGGCCACGCCGAGGCCGCCCCCGAAATCGGCGTGGCGAATCTCGAATCCCTTCGACTTTAACCGCTCAATAAGCTCCAGCACACGATCGACCGCTGCCATCACGGGCTGCGAGTCCATGAGTTGCGATCCGATGTGGCAGCTTACGCCCTCGATGAGCAGGTTTTCGTGGGATCGCGCGCGCTCGTAGACCGCTTCGGCCTCGCCGATATCGACGCCGAACTTGTGGGCCAGATTGCCAGTGGAGATGTAGGCGTGGGTGAGGGCGTCGATGTCCGGATTGACGCGCAGGGCCACGCGCGCCTTGACACCGCGCCGGTGAGCCAGAGCATCCACCAGCGCCAGCTCGGGTTCCGATTCGCAATTGAAGACGAAGATGCCCGCGGCCAGAGCCTCGTCGATCTCCTGCGCCGTCTTTCCGACGCCCGAAAACACGACCTTGGCCGGATCGCCGCCGGCCGTTCGCACGCGGTAGAGTTCGCCGCCGGACACGATGTCGAATCCGGCGCCCGCCTCGGCCAACAGCTTGAGCACCGCCAGATTTCCGTTGGCCTTGACGGAATAGCACACTGTGTGCGGAAGGTCGCCGAACGCCTGATCGTAGGCCCGAAAATTCTCGAACACTTTGCCGGCGGAGTAGACGTAGCAAGGCGTGCCTGCGCGCGCCGCGACGTCGGCCAGAGCAACCTCCTCGCAGTACAGTGCGCGCTCGCGATAGGCAAACGCGTCCATTACCCGGCCACCTTGATCACCACGACGGTCTGATCGTCGGTGATCGGGACATCGTCGCGGAAGGAATCGAGGTCGGCGAAAATCCTATCGGCGATTGCCTTCGGCGACTCGGAACCGTGTTTCTTCAACAAGCGCGTCGCGCGGGCGCGGGTGTATTCCTCCTCCTTAGCGTCGAGCTGGTCTTCGACACCATCGGAAAAGAACAGGATCGTATCGCCGGGCTCGGTTCGGAATTCGACTTCTTCGTACTGCCGGTCTTCGAGCAGGCCGATTGGCACGCCCTCGGCGCGTACCTTCAGTACCTCGCCCCGCCGGTAAACCAGCGGCGGCTCCGCTCCCGCGTTGCACAAGGTCAGGCGCCGCAGGCGCGGTTCCCAGAGCGCGACGAGAAGAGTCGCGTACTGGGCGTCGACCTTGCGTTCCAGCAGAGTTTCGTTAAGCGACTGCATCAATAGCGCCGGGCTCCGGCGGCTCGGCGCGAGAATCCGCAACAGACCGCTCACCAGGGCGCCGTAGAGCGCGGCGGCGGCGCCCTTGCCGCTCACGTCACCGAACGCGATCACCGCGTAGTCTTCGCCATGCTCGAAAAAATCGTAAACGTCGCCTGTGATTTCCCGCGCCGGACGCGACCGGATGGCGACCTCCAGCCCGTGCAACTCCGGCGCGTGGCGCGGTTGGAGAACATGCTGCAGCTTGCGCGCCGCTTTCAAGTCCTGCTCCATTCTCTGCTCGCGCTGCGCCAGTTCCTCATACAACCGGGCGTTCTCGACGGAGCTGGCGATCTGCGGAGCAAGCAGCCCGAGCGTCCGCTGGTGATCTTCGGTGAAGTAGCCGATGCGCTCGCTTTCCACATCGAGCACGCCGACCACACGATCCTGCACGATGAGCGGAACCGCCATCTCGGAGCGGACTTCCGCGTGTGAGGCGATGTAGCGGGGATCCTCGAGCGTGTTCAAGACCCGCACGGTCTCCCGCGATTCAGCGGCTGCGCCGGTGATGCCCTTCCCGAGCGGAATGCTGTCCAGGTTTATGCGCTGGTCGTAGCGCACGCTGAATCGATGCCGCAGGACTTTCCGTTCGGAATCGACCAGAAAGATGCTGAACGCGTCGTAGTTTATGAGCGCGCGAATCGTGGCCGCGATCTTGCCGAGCAGCTCGTCGAGATCCAGGATCGAACTGAACTCCTGAGACAGGTGCGCCAGCGTTCGCAGCGTGCGATTCTGCCGCTCCACCCTCCGGTACAGCCGCGCATTATCGACGGAAACCGCCACCCGCGCGCCGATCAATCGCAGCAGGGAGCGATCCTGGTCGGTATATGCCTTGACGCGCGTCGATTGCACGTCGAGCACGCCAACCAGCTTCCCGCGCGCCAGCATCGGCACCGCCAGTTCACTCCGCACGGCGTCCAGAGCATTCAGGTAACGCGGATCCTGGCGGACGTCGTCCACCAGCACAGGTTCCCGCGTGGACGCGGCCAGACCTGTGATTCCTTCACCGAGCGGAACTATAAGATTGCGGACGACCTCTTCGCGGTGGCCGATCGAGTGGCGGATCGTGAGACCCTGGGCGCGCTCGCTGTAAAGCAGAATCGCGAAAAGGTCGTAGGGCACCACATCCTTGACGATGGAGGCGACGTTCTCGAGCAGTTGGTCGAGATCGAGCGTCTCCGAGGTCACACGCGCCACTTCGAGCAGGAAGTCGAGCAGTTCGGCGCGCTCGCGGAACCGAACGGAGGACTTTCGCGGGGTGGTCATTCCGGGGCGCGTCAGGTTGCGATGGCCTCAACGATTTTGACGCTGGCGCTGGCGCCGATGCGCGTGGCGCCGGCCGCGGTCATCTTCTTCAGGTCTTCCAGTGTACGAATACCGCCGGAAGCCTTCACACCCATTTCGGGCCCCACCACGCGGCGCATCAATGCCACGTCGTCGACCGTCGCGCCGTGCGGGCCGAAACCAGTCGAGGTTTTGACAAAATCCGCGCCGGCGAGTTTGGAAAGCGTGCAGCCTGCAGCCTTCTGTTTGTCATCGAGCAGCGCTGTTTCGAGGATTACTTTCACGATGGCGCCCCCTTGGTGCGCGGCCTCAACCACAGCCTGAATATCCCGGCGCACGGCATCGTGGTTGCCGCCGCGCAGCTCACCGATGTTGATCACCATGTCGATCTCCTGCGCACCGACGCGGATTGCCGCCTCTACTTCAGCGACTTTGATCTCGGTCGCGTTCGCGCCCAGTGGAAATCCGGCCACGGTGCATACTTTGACCGGCGATCCCGCCAGCTCCGCGGCCACGAGCGGAACCCAGTACGGATTAACGCAGACGCTGGCAAAGCCATAATCACGCGCTTCCTTGCACACCTTGCGAATGTCGCCAGCGGTAGCCTCGGGCCGCAGCAGAGTGTGATCGATGGATGCGGCAATCGACGCAGCGAGCGAGCGATCCTGTGAGCCGGTGCGGCGCTCCGGAATCTCCACGCGGACCTCTGGCACGAGCTGGTCTGGCGGGTCTGGTTCGGCGGCGTCCACTTGAGGCTAAGCTGTTCCGCGGGGAAGCCCCATCATAGCACAGGGCCGCGCGCCGGCAGCGCAGATCGCGCGCCGGGAATTTCAATCCAGCCGGCCGCCGGTGATAACGAGCACCGCGGTTTTCCCGGCGAGCGATTCCCGAGCGGCCAACGCCTCCAATCCCGCAAGTGTTACGGCGCTGGTGAATTCCGCGACAATGCCGCCATCCTCAGCCAGCCGCTGCTGCGCCGCGGCGATGGCGGCATCCGGCACGGCCAGCATTTCGCCGTGGCTGGCCCTCAGCTCGCCGAGGAGCCGGAGCGCGTTGCGCGGGCGGCGAACGGCGATCGACGATGCAGCCGTTTCAGCATCCGGCGCGGGGACTCCTCCGCGATAGCGCGATACCATCGGTTGCACACCCTCGGCCTGCACTCCAACGAGCCGCGGCAGCCGCCTGGCGATCCCAAGCTCGAGCGCCTCTCGAAAACCCTTGCCGATCGCGGCGAGCGTGCAGCCGTCCCCCACCGGCGCGATAACCAGATCCGCCGCGGCGCCCGGGAGCTGTTCGGCGGTCTCCAGACCACACGTCTTCTTGCCTTCCACCAAAAACGGATTGAACGCGCAGTTCCGGCTGTACCAACGGTTTTCAGTCCCTGTCTGCTCGGCTTCGGCGAATGCCTGATCGTAATTGCCGCTCGAAACGTGCGTCTGGGCGCCGAAGCGATTCAGCCAGTCCAGGCGCGTGGGCGATGCGTAGCTTGGCACAAAAACGTGACAGCGGAGGCCGAGGTGCGCGGCGAATCCCGCGAGCGAAATCGCGGCGTTGCCCGCCGATGCGCAGTAGACATCGGTTGCTCCCGATTCGAGCGCCAGCGTGGCTCCGATCGCCGTCGCGCGGTCTTTCAGGCACCGCGTGGGGTTCCGCGTCTCGTCCTTGAGGTAGAGCGCCGCAAGGCCGAGCCGTTGAGCGAGCTTTGGCGCTGGAACTAGCGGCGTGGCTCCTGCGGGCAGAACCGGGGCAGCGCCGCGCACGGGGAGCAGGGGCATGTACCGGAATACGTCGTTCCGCGCCAAGAAGGGCAGACTGCGGCGCGCCGCAACGTAATCGTAGTGCACGTCAAGGATACCGGGATCAGCGCGTTCACCGCCGGTTCCGCAGCGCGGGCAGAGGTAGGCTCGCGGGTCCATCGAATAATGGTTGCCGCAGCGCAGGCACTCTAGGTGGGTTACGAGCACGCTCAGAAACTCGCACGCAACAAGAATTGGAATTGCCGCCCCGGCTCAACGTTGCTGATGCCGCCCAGCGGTGCGCCGAGTGTGGACACCGGAGCGTCGGCGTTGCCCCAGGTGCCGTTCCGGCCTACGATGTTCGCGTGGTTCAGCAGATTGAACGCTTCAGCGCGCAACTCCAAGCGGACGCGTTCGCCCGGCAAGCGAAATTCACGCTCCACAAATGTCCCGACGTCGTAAGTCGGCGTGCCCCGCCCGGAGTTTCGCCCGAAAAGACCGCCATTCACGACCGGCCGGTCCGCTGTCGAGTTGTCGGCGTTGTTGTCGACGCCCGTCGTAATGTTGTATGGCCGCGCGGAGGCGAGCGACGTCACGGTACCCAGCACGACGCCCGCCGGCAGCCGCCACCATCCGCTCAGCACCGCGCGATGGCGTTGATCGAGCAGGCTGTTGGCGCGCTCCGTGCGCCCAAGGAAATTCGCATCGTTCGGATCTTGCTGGGTTCCATCGGGCTCGACGGTGTTGATGGTATGGGAATAGGTATAACTGGCGTTGAGCGAAAAGGCCCGGCCAAGGCGGCGTTTCAAGTCTACCTGCAAGCCGTCGTAGCGAGACAGGCCGTCATTGACGACGGCAATGATCCGTCGATAGCCGCCGTTTGCCGGCGTGATCGGGCGGGTCGCATCAGCTGCGGCGCCGGAGCGCGTTTGACCCGCGGCGGTGCGCACGAATGGCTGGGGCGCGTTCAGATCGATGGGGCGGTCGATCCGCGAAGTGATCTGATGCACGCCGTCAACCGACAGGATCCAGCCCTTTGAAAGCTCGCGCTGCACGCCCAGGCTGACATGCTGGGTCCAGGGGTCGACCAGCGCGCTCGAATAATAGCGCAGCTTTGAAACGTCGAAGAATCGGCTATAGTAGGCGGCATCGCCTGGGCGAATGGTGATATCGCGGGGGGGCACTACGTCGCCCGGCTGCAATGCGGCGAGCGGCGCGAGCGAAGCCGGAAATCCCAACTGCCCGGGGGATGCGGTCATGTTGAACACGCCGGCCGGGCCATTCAGCGCGAAGGACGCCTGCAGATTGGCGCGAAGCTGCGAGTAGAAGATCCCATAAGAACCGCGCACGACGGTCTTTTGATCTCCGAAAGGCTGCCAGGAGAAGCCGAAGCGAGGTGAAAAATCCTTGGCGGCGTCGGAGAAGGTGTTGCGCTCAAAGCGCAGGCCGAGAGTCAATGTGAAATCGCGGCGCATCCGCCACGCGTCTTCCGCGAAGACCGACGCCAGCCACTCACCCACGCGATACGAGGGATTGCCGAAGCTCTGGGAGAATCTGGTCGCATCGGCGATCGTCATCTGGCTCACCTGCTTGGTGATGTCTCTGACGGTAAACTGGCCTAGCACGAATCCGCTGCCGAACTCCTGCCCGAATCCCCCGGAAGTGGAATAGAACACGTCGCCGCCAAATTTCCAGTTGTGCGCGCCGCGCGCGTAGGAGAACACTTCGGCGAGCTGATACTGATGGTTCTGCAACTTTCCGCTGCGCGACTCGCCCACGGTGCCCACGCCGGGCTGCGTAAACTGAATCGACGGCGCCACTGGCGTGAACTCGGTGATCGGGGAACCGACCTCGAACACCACGCGGGCTTCATTGAGTATTACCGGACTGAGCACGGCTGTCTCGGAGACCTGCGCCGCGTATGCATTGCGTCGGAACACACGCGCCGTGCTCGGAAGATTCAATCCACCGACGGCATCCTGCGGGTTCGTGTCGGTCATGCGGTCCATGTTCACGCGCAGCGCGGCAGAGTTACGATTGCTGAAATTATGATCCAGGCGGCCCAGCAACAAGGAGTCGTCATAGCTGCCGCGGTAGTTCTGCTGCGGCATCAGAATGCTGGTGATGGTCGAGTCGCGATGGCCTCGCGTCTGTTCGCCGGAGATCATGAAGAACGTCTTGTTTTGCGTGACAGGACCGGACAGCAGTCCGTCGCCCTGCTCCAGGATGTCCGCTGTACGGCGGGCCGCGACGGGATTCCGCGCCTCGATGCCGGCCGGCCGCCACAAACCGGAGAAATCGCCGTGAAAAGAGTTCGTACCCGCGCGAGTGTTGACGTTCACCACGCCGCTCGAGGTTCGCCCGTATGCAGCCGAGAGGGAATTAGTGTATACGGTCAGCTCCTCGATGGCGGCCAGCGGCATGTTGGTGAAGATGGTCTGCCGGCCCCATGCATCATCGGCGGTGCCTCCATCGATCACATACGAAGTCTGCCGGCGCCCTCCCCCATCGATCACGTAAAGGAAATTATTCAGGAACAGGTCGCCCGTACCCTTGGCCGTACGCACAGCGGAATCGAGAAGCGGCAACGCAGTCAGCTTGCCTCCTGGAACCGGCGTCTCCTCGATCCGTTCGCGGTCCATGCGACCGGCTAGTTGCGCCGAATCCGTTTGCAGGCCGTCGGCCGTGCCATGCACTATCAGCTTCTCGCGTTGCTCTTCAGGGCTCAGGACCGCGTTGGCAGTGGCCGATTCACCCGAGCGCAACCGAAGCTCGCTTCGCTCCTGCACCGCAAATCCGGGCTTGGAGAATCGGATGCGATACCGGCCTGTCAAAGGCAACTCGGGGATGGCGTAATATCCACTCTCGCCGGAGACAGTGTGACGGCGCAGCCCTGTATCGGCGTTGCTGAGATCGACTTCGACGCCGATTATCGCGGCGCCGCTCGGATCCAGCACCTGGCCGCGGATTCCGCCGTTTGCCGGAGCCTGACCCCACGCAAATGACGCGAGGGCAAGAAATAAAATGCCCTGCTGCATGCTAGTGATGAGTTTACCTTATCGCAACACTATAGTTTTCAGCGTGACTCTCAGTCGCTAAAATGTAACGCAATATGCAACCCACTGCAATGTGGTGCTATATTAATAGCGATGCCGCTAGTACCGCCTTATATTGAAAAGCTACGCCCTTACGAACCCGGACGCGGCATTGAAGAAGTACAGCGCACCTACGGCGTCACGCGGGTGGCCAAGCTCGCGTCGAACGAGAATCCGTTGGGGCCTTCGCCGCTGGCGCTCGCGGCGATACGCCAGAATCTCGGCGGCCTGAACTATTACCCGAACGGCGGGCTCGACCTCCGGGCGAGGCTGGCGGAGGCTTACGATCTTAAGATCGATAACGTCATAGTCGGCAGCGGGTCGGACGGCATAATGTCGAACATCATTCGCACGTTCCTGTGCGATGACGACGAAGTGCTTACCACGGAGGCCGCATTCATTGGTTTCCAGGTTCTGGCGCGTTCCCGTGGCGTAGCGTATCGTACCGTGCCATATCGCAACTGGCACTACGACCTTAAGGCGCTCGCCGCAGCGATCAACGAGAAGACCAAG
>QHXU01000056.1:18853-31230 GCA_003223065.1 Acidobacteriota bacterium
GATCTTCACCAAGCACGAGTTCGACGAGTTCTACCGCCACGTCCCGGAGAGGGTGCTGATCATCCTGGATGAAGCGTATTTCGATTACGCCAAGGATGACCATCGCTACCCGGATTCGATGCACTACCGGTACGACAACGTCATCACGCTGCGCACGTATTCGAAGATCTATGGGCTCGCCGGGCTGCGAGCCGGTTACGGATTCGCGCACGAGGAGCTGATCGGGAACCTGCTGAAAGTGAAGCTGCCGTTCGAGCCGAGCTCACTCGCGCAATCGGCCGGGATCGCTGCGCTGGCCGATAAGGAATTCCTGCACCGCTCGCTCGAGCTGAACGCGCGCGGCCTGCGCCTGCTCACCGATTCGCTCGCGCAGATGGGCTTCACGGTAGTGCCTTCGCAGGCGAACTTCGTGATGATTCCGCTCGAAAGCGCATCGGCCGCCGAATGGCTGGTTGAGGGGCTGCTGCAGCGCGGCGTGATTGTGAGGCCGCTGGGAGCGTTCGGGCTGCCGCAGTGCGTGCGGATATCGACCGGCACGGATGAGGAGAACGCAATGCTGATCGACGCGCTGGAGAAGATGCATTTGAGCGCATGGCGCGAGGCGCGCGCATCGGAGAAGGACGACGCTCGCGCACCGCTGGGTTCTGCGCGATCTTAACAATAGGGGAGGAGTTATGCCGCAGCTAGCACAACATCCCACCAAAACCGCCACTGACTTTCTTCCGCTGAACGGAACAGATCATGTGGAATTTTACGTCGGCAATGCGCGGCAGGCGGCGCATTATTACCGGTCTGCGTTCGGCATGACGCTGACCGGGTACAGCGGTCCCGAGACGGGAGTGCGCGACCGCGCCAGCTACGTTCTGGAGCAGGGGAAGATCCGGCTCGTACTCACGACGGCGCTGCAACCGGACCACCCGATAGCGTCCCACGTGCAATTGCACGGCGATGGCGTGCGCGACATCGCATTGGAAGTGGACGACGCCGCCGCGGCGTATCGCGAGACCACCAAGCGCGGCGCCCGCAGCGTCCGGGAGCCGTTCACGTTGCGAGACGACATGGGCGAAGTTCGCATGGCTTCCATCGCCGCTTATGGCGACACGATCCACACTTTCGTTGAGCGCCGCAACTATAAAGGGGCATTTCTGCCCGGCTTCGTGGCCGTCCCCGGACCTGACAAGGTCGCCCGGCCGGCTGGCCTCAAGTACATCGATCACATGGTCGGAAACGTAGGCTGGCACCAGATGAACATCTGGGTAAAGTTCTACGAGGACGTGATGGGATTCCGCCTATATCAGACCTTTGACGACAAAGATATTTCGACGGAATATTCGGCCCTTATGTCGAAAGTGATGGCGAACGGCAACAGCCGCATCAAATTCCCGATCAACGAGCCGGCGGAGGGCCGGAAAAAATCGCAGATAGAAGAATACATCCAATTCTACAAAGGCCCGGGCGTGCAGCACATCGCGATGGGCACGGGAAATATCGTTGAATCAGTGGCGCGTCTACGCGACCAGGGCGTCGAGTTCTTGCGGGTGCCCAGCACATACTATCGGGAACTGAGCGCGAGAGTGGGCAAAATCGACGAGCCGATTGATCAATTGGAGGAGCTGGGCATCCTGGTCGACCGGGACGACGAGGGGTACATGCTGCAGATCTTCACGCGGCCCGTCGAGGACCGCCCGACGCTGTTCTACGAGATCATCCAACGCAAGGGCAGCCGCAGTTTCGGGAAGGGCAATTTCAAGGCGCTGTTCGAGGCGATTGAGCGCGAGCAGTCGCTGCGCGGAAACCTGTGACGTAAAGCGCCCGCGCCTGCGCCCCGCCGGCCTGGAAGCTTGTGCCCTGTGATAGCATGAACGTCCGTGCTCAGCCGCAAAAGCGCCACGTACGCGATCATCACGCTTTTCGCAATCAACATCCTTAACTTTTATGACCGCAATGTGGCCGGCGCGCTGGTCGAGCCGATGCGCAAGGAGTTCCACCTGAGCGATACGCAGGTGGGCCTGCTGGGGAGCGCGTTCATCTGGCTGTACGCGGTGATCGGCGTGCCGCTTGGGAAAATCGCGGACGTCTGGAGCCGGAAGAAGCTGCTGGCATTGGGTGTCACGGTCTGGAGCACGCTCACGGCGTTCACCTACTTCGCCTCGAGCTACCCCATGCTGATGTTCGCGCGCCTGGGCGTGGGCGTCGGGGAGGCCGCGTGCGCGCCCACAGCCACAAGTTGGCTGGGCGATCTGGTGCCGCCCTCGCAGCGTTCGCGGGCCCTGGCGTTGTTCATGCTGGGTGTGCCGGTTGGCGGCGCGCTGAGTTATTTCTTCAGCGGGCCCGTGGCGCAGGCGTATGGCTGGCGGACGGCGATGATGCTCGCCGCGGCGCCCGCGCTGATCCTGGTGCCCGCTCTCCTGGCGCTCCGTGAACCCGAACGCGGCGCGACTGAAGCGCATCGCGAGAAGGCATCCGGCGCATCCATGTGGGCCGTGCTGCGCATCCCGACATTGTGGTGGATCATCGCTTCCGGTGCGCTGATCAACTTTAATATGTATGCCATCGGGACGTTTATGCCGGCGCTGCTCGGCCGAATTCACGGGTTGAAAGTAGGCCCGGCGGGCATTGCCACCGGCGTCCTGTACATGGTGGGAGGCGTCGCCGGCGGGCTTATCGCCGGCTGGATCGGCGATCGCGTCATTCACAAACGGAAGAATGGGCGGATGCTGGTGGCGGCGATCATCTCGCCTCTTGGCGCACCCTTCGCGTATTTCGGCGCTCTCCAGCCCGCGGGAGCGATCGCCGCGGCGGTGGCGCTCTGGACTGTGGCCTACGGCGCGCTCAACACATATTACGGGCTGGTTTATTCGTCGATTCAGGACATCGTTGCGCCGGCACAGCGCGGAGCCACAATGGCGCTCTACTTCATGGCGATGTACATGTGCGGCGCGTCTTTCGGTCCTATGCTGACGGGCCGTCTGAGCGACCTGATGGCGCGCCGCGTGGCGGCGGCCGCGGGGTCGAGCGTCATCACCGATGCGGCGCGCGCAAGCGGGCTCCAGCAAGCGATCCTGATCGTACCTGTGCTGAGCGTCGCGCTTGCGTTGGTGCTTTACATGGGCTCGCGGACGATCGTGAAGGACATGGCTCGCCGTGAAGCCGCCGCGGTCCTTGCGCGCCAGTGATACTCACATCGCCGACGAGCGCCTGGTTATTAAAATAAACGTAGCCGGGCGAGCGCATCCAGGCAAACGACTTGGGAAAGATGGCAACGTTGTCCAGCAGGAATCCATACAGTGTCGGCAGACTCTTCGGCAACCTGAATGTCCGGCTGAAGCTGATGGTGCTCCACAATCTTTTCTTCCTGGTGCTGACCTGCGCGGCTTACTTCTCGCTGATTCCACTCTTTGAAAAGCTCGTGGCAGACGCCCGGGCGCGCGAAATCACCATCGTGCGGCAGGCGCCCGCGGGCGGACAGGGCCAGAGGCTCAACCAGGTCAAGCTGTCGCCGCAATCCTACGCCGAGGCGGTCGCGCGGGCCAAGCTTACGCTTTTTCTGGTGCTTGGCAGCATTTATGTTCTGGCGGTGCTGCTGCTCGAATCGGCGATCATGCCGCTCTACGTATACCGGCCTCTGCGGAGAATGCTTGAAGCTGACGCCGCCACACAAGCCGGCGATCGCGAGCGCGAACTGATCCCCTCCGAAGAGATTCTCGGCGACGAGATCGGTCACATCATGCGCTCGCGCAACAAGACGATTGCGGCCTTGCGGCGGCAGGAAGAAGAACTGGCGTCGGCGCTCCGGCGCCTCGAAGAACAGGATCGGTTAGTGAGCCTCGGCATGCTTTCGGCCAGCGTTGCACACGAGTTGAACACACCGCTCGCGGTGCTCAACGGATCCATCGAAAAGCTGATCGAAACGACTCGGGATCCGCACACGCTGGACCGCCTGGCGCGGATGCAGAGAGTGACCCAGCGCCTGCGGCGTATCAGCGAGAGCCTGGTGGATTTCGCCAAGACGCGAAACCAGCAGATGGAGCCGCTGGCGGTGCGGCCCCTGGTGGACGAGGCATGGGGGCTGGTGGCGATCGACGAGAAGTCTTCAGGGGTCGAGTTCTTCAACCAGGTTCGGCCCGAAGACCATGTGATCGGCAACTCGGATCGCCTGGTGCAGGTGTTCGTAAACCTGCTGCGAAATGCGCTGAACGCGATCGAGTCTTCCCCGGGACGGATCGACGTGGGCTCACGTCACCAGCAGCGCGCCGGGCAGGAGTGGATCACAATCACGGTGGAGGACAACGGCCCAGGCATAGACGCAGACATCCTGCCCGAGATTTTCGACGCGTTTGTCACGACACGGTTGGACGCCCGCGGTACCGGCCTGGGCTTGACTGTCGCTGAGGGCATCATCACCCAGCACGGAGGGACCATCGCGGCCAGTAATCGCGCGGATGGAGGCGCCTGCTTAGAAGTGTCGCTCCCCGCGGGGCGTGGATAGCGGTCTCCGCGTTCTCGCGCCAGGCGTCAATTGGACTCGATCTGCACCTTGCGCAACAGATGCCGCAACGCATCTTCGCCGCCCGCGCCGCGCTGGGTGCCGGCAATTTTTCCGTCTTTATCGATCAATACGTAAAATGGATAGGACCTCGGAGCGTAAATCGCCGCCAGGTTCGTGTCCTCGGTCAACACAATTTTGCAGGATCGCGGCGATTCCTCCAGATAGCGCTTCACTTTTTTTCTGGACTCGCCAACATCCACAGCCAGGATCACCAGACCCTTATCCTGGAGGTCGTGAATGATTGATTCGAGCGCCGGCTGATCCTTTCGGCAGTATGGGCACCAGGTCGTCCAGAACTGCAGCAGGACGGCTGTCCCCTTTATCGATTCGTTCGTGAGTATCTCGCCATCGAGGGTCTTCGCCGAAAACTTCGGCGCGGGTTCACGGTTATCGATGGCGTTCGCCACGCGGCAGAATGCGGTGGAGACCAGCGTTTGAAGCGCGGTCCTGCGTGAGATCGAATTTCGTCCGCCGTCCATATCGTTTGATGTTAACAAATTGCGAATGAAAACACGCGTGAGCTATTCGCGTTTTGGGGATGGTACAGGGAATTTAATTCCTCGCTGCGTAATAATTGGCGACCAGCTCGGCGATGCGGCCAATCGCATCTTCCAGGTTCGCGCCGATGCCAAAGTGGTGCGCGGTGAACACGCTGAGCACGATATTCGTATGGGGGCTTTCGAGAATGCCCACATCGTTCCCGATATAGGGGAGAAAATCGCCGGTCTTGTGCGGCACGCGGTACCCGGTGACATACTTCGGCAGGCGCGATCCGTAGACTTGCCCGCGCATGATCTGGAGCATCTGATCGCTGGCGCTCTTGCTCACGGCCTCGCCCTTTTCAATGTTTTCGAGCAGCCTCCCCATATCGCGCGGCGAGGAGAGGCCGAACGGCGTCCGCCCTTGCTGGTGGAACGCGTCTCGCGACGGCGCGGCGCGTAACGCGCTAAACCACATTTCCGCGGTGCCCATGGCGCGAATCGACTTAAGACCGTAGCTCTCCATCAGCCGGTTAACCGGTTCGACGCCGCCGACTTTTTCATACATGAGATCGGTCGCCGTGTTATCGCTGACGATGATCATCAATGTCAGCAGATCTTTGATCGTCAGGTTCGCGCCGGCATCCATCGAACGGATCACCCCGGTGCCGGGGCGCTTGGCCGAGTCGGTGATCGTTACGCGATCGCTAAGCGCGAACTTGCCGGCTTCGATCTGCCGGAACGCCTCCACCATGAGCGGGATCTTGATGACGCTCATGGTGTCCATCTGGTCGTCGGCATTGATGGCGATCTCTTCGCCTGTTTCCAGGCATTTCATGTAAATGCCCCACCTGGCGTTCACCGATTTCGTGATGCGGATGACGTTGGCCTCGAGCCGTGCCAGTGGTTTCTGCGGCGCCTGCGGCTGCGCCGCAGCAAGGGCCGCGAGCAATGTGAGCGATTGCAAGAGCTTGCCCATTGGAAGCAATCATTATAGCGGCGAAGGCGCACGCGTCAGCGTCAATGATCGCGGGCCTGCCGGACTATAAGCCGGTTTCTGTGCCTCGCCGTTTTGCGGCGAGCGGCAGTCATTCCTCTTGGCTGAGGATCTCACCCCAGCTCCAGCGACCTACCCGGAAGTGGTAACGGAGCGGGCCGCTCCTCCTCCCCTATTTGGTCTTGCTCCGCATGGGGTTTGCCCTGCCGGCCGCATTGCTGCGGCCGCGGTGCGCTCTTACCGCACCATTTCACCCTTACCCGCCGGAAGCCCGGCAGGCGGTATTGTTTTCTGTGGCACTTTCCGTGAAACCCGCTTTGAGCGAGTCCCCCCGGCCGTTAGCCGGCATGCTGCCCTATGGAGACCGGACTTTCCTCTCGCCGCGGCGGGTCCCCACCCGGCGAGCGACTGCCCGTCCGGCAGGCCCGCTTTCATTATGGGGGGCAAAACGCGATTGAGCAACTGCCAGGCCGCGCGCGGCGCAGCTCTAGTGCCGGCATGTAACACTCGGCCAAGCGCCGGATCTAATTACATTTGTGGATTTAACTGTGCCGCCGTCTCTGGTTTGGGGCTACACACCGTCGCGCTCCTGGCCACGTTCGCAGCAGTCTTAAGTACTTAAATCAGGACCCGCGCTAGCTGCGCCGGCTGCAGCTGCGTGCATCTCGCGGGAAACCGATACCGAAGTGTCATGCGTAACAGGAGGACCACACATGCTGAAGAGGGTCGCCGCATCCTTCTTGGTTGTACCGCTTGTAGCAATCGCGCTCTCCGCCCAGGGACTGGAAACTAAAGCGTCCAAGGATGATTGGGAGGAAATCAATTTCGAGTTCAACTCGGCAGTGCTTGTCGATGGGTTCCCGAGCCTTCTCCGTCTGGCGGAACTGTTGCAGAAATACCCCGGCTATAAGGTCAGGATCGAAGGCCACACGGATCGTATAGGCAACCAAAGATACAACGAGAAATTGGGACTGGCCCGCTGCAACTCGGTCCGCGATTTCCTCGTTAAGTACGGAGCTCGCGCCAACCAAATTGAAGTTGTCACTCTCGGCAAAGCCAAGCCGAAGTATGGAGGCGAGAAGCCGGGGTACGTCAAGACGGATGAGGCGCGCTGGATGAATCGGCGTGTTGTCCTCACTGTAATGGATGAGCAAGGCCGCACTGTGGGCGCCGGTGGTCCCGGAGACGCCATCCGCGCTATTGAGCCGGCCAAGCAGGCGCCCGCGATGGCGGACTGCTGCGCGGAGGTGCTGCGCCGCCTGGACAAGCTCGACGAGATTGCGCGCATGCTCAAGGACCTCACCGATCAAAACGCGGCTCTTCGCCGTGAGATCGAGGGACTGAAGCAGAACCAGCAGGTCCTCGAATCCAAGGTCAACCAGCCTCCTCCTAAAATTCCGACCGCGCAGGAGGTCGCGACCGCCGCCGCACGGGAGATCGACAAGAAGAAGGATCCGCGCTTCCAGCTTCTGGGAGTCAACATCGGCTCCGATCAGAACGGCGACGTCACCTTCAGCGGCAAGGGCCGCTTCTTCGCGCCGTTTGGGCCCAATTTCGCGGTTCAGGCGCAGGGTGAATATCTCTACTTCAAAGGACAAAGGGAAGGCCAGTTCGACCTCGGCCTGGTGGATCGCATCGGGCGTTTCCAGGCCGGTTTGTTCTCGAGCTTCAAGCACGTGACGCTCGCCGGGAACCAGTCCGGCGGCACGCTGGGGCAGGCCGCTCTCACGCTCGATTACATCTTCCGGTTCGGCAAGCTCGGCGTGTTTGGCACCAAGGGCTTCATGGACAACGCGCTAATCAACCGCGCGAACGACATTTCCGCGAGCGGAGCCCTGCTTCGCAACGTCATTCTCGAGCGATACCTCAAGATCGTGGATCAAGCCGGCGTCAGCACGACCTTTGGCTTGTTCGGCAATAGCTATCTCGAGGGCAACCTCGGCTACCTCAGAAGCACAGGTTATGGCGACCGCGCGGGCGGCACGCTGCGCTTCGTGTTCCCGATGAACGATAAGATCGCCTTCACGATCGAGGGCGGTCTGAACGAGACCCTGCTTAGCCGCGACAACAATGGCCGCGCGGTGGTCGGCGTCCAGTTCAGCAACATGATCCGGCCCAAGGAATACCTGGCAGCCAATCACGCTCTTCCGGTTGACGTGCCGCGCCTGCGCTATGAAGTTCTGACCAGGCGCGTGCGCATCGGTAACGATCCGCCCGTGGCCGACGCGGGTGCCGACCAGATCGGCGTGCCCGCGGGCGCAATAACGCTCGACGGCTCGAACTCCTATGATCCGGACGGCGATCCGATCACGTTCCAGTGGATCCAGGAAGGCGCGCCGGCCGTGACGCTTTCGACTCCGCTCAACGCGCGCACGACGTTTACCGCGGCCTCCGGCCAGAGCTACACGTTCCGCCTGGTTGTCAAGGACGATCGCGGCGGGCAAGGAGCGGCACGTGTCCACGTAACCACCCGGGCCGCGGACCGGGCGCAGGTCTTGGTTTTCATCGCCGATCCGAAGCGAATCGAGCTGGGGCAGTCCTCAACGCTTTCCTGGAAGGTGATCAACGCCGAGACTGTCACCATCAGCGGCATCGGAACCGTGGCGCTCAGCGGTTCGGCCCCGGTTTCGCCCAGCGTGACGACGACGTACACGCTGACCGCTCACAGCGGCGTCAACGACGAAACAGCGACAGCGACCGTAGAGGTAGCGCCTCCGCAGACGAAGGTATTGTTCTGCACCGCTTCGCCGATGAACATCGTTGCTGGTGAATCGTCCACGCTGTCGTGGCAGACCAGTAACGCCACATCGGTGACGATCACGCCCGGTGTCGGCCCCGTGGCCAACAACGGGAGCGTGGCGGTGATGCCGGCTCAAACCACGACGTACACGATCACCGCCACCGGTGTGCCTGGTCCGGGCCTCTCGGCAACGGACACGTGCAGCGTGGCGGTGACGGTCACGGCAGGCCAGTTGCCGCGCATCGTCCGCTTCTCGGCCACGCCGGCGACGATCAACAGCGGCCAGACTTCGACGCTGTTGTGGGTCGTCGAGAACGCGACCAGGGTGAATATTACGTCGGTCGGGGATGTACAGCCCGGCGGCACGCAGGATGTGTCGCCTGCGGCGACCACCACGTACACTCTGACGGCCACGAATCAGGCGGGCAGCGCCACCGCGCAAACCACTGTAACCGTCAACGTGATTCCCCTGGTGAAGATCACATCCTTCACGGCAACGCCGCCAGTGTCGCCGTCGCCGGGCAGCGCGGTTGTGCTGGCCTGCACGGCGGCGGGAGCGGTTAGCATTACGATGGCCGGCTCTGTGTTCGGGCCCGGCACCGCCACGACCACGGTGCGCCCGGCGCAGGATACGACGTACACCTGTATCGCCACCGGCCCCACTGGCCAGACCGATCAGCAGAGCCTGACGGTGAAGGTGACCCAACCACCCCCTCCGACCGGCGGAACAGGTCCGACCATTGTGGTCGCGGGCGGGACATCGATCACCACGATTTACCGCATCATCACGCTGGATGCGTCCGGTTCCTTCAGCCCACAGGGCAACAATCCGTTGACCTTCAATTGGACGGTGCGCGCGCAGGCCGCGGCCATTCTTCCGCCGAACTCGCCGACGCCGACCATCGAACTGGGCCTGATCGGCGGCGATTACATCTTCGACTTGACCGTCACAGACAGCAAAGGCAACTCATCTACCGCGACCATCGTCGTGCATTTCATCAACGTCAAGGTGCAGTAGCCCAAGGATGGGCGAGCGAAGGGCTCGCCCTTATCGAAAACTATTCAGTGTCGCGGGTGCGCTTCTTGCGGTTGCGCTTCCGCGCCAGTGCTTCTTTGGTGCGCTTCTTCTCACCAGGTTTCAAGTAGAACGAGTGTCTCTTGATTTCCTTGATGATGTCCTCTTGCTGAACCTTGCGCTTGAAGCGGCGCAGAGCGCTCTCCAGGACTTCGCCTTCCTGGACATGAACTTCAGCCAAACGCGGCTCACCTCTCTTTCATTTCAGTCTTTCAGCTATTGACCAGCCTGGAAGCTTGGCCCCACCTGCATCCCATTGACCAGTTTACTTGCCCTTGCTTAGTTTCCGGAAGTACTCCGCGACGGCATCCACGTAACCCGCGGGAACCTTGTCGGTCGCACCGCTGCGCACCTGGCCCCCATCCTGCTCGTCGAGTTGCCGGCGTAGCCGCACCTCGAGCGCTTCCAGGTTCGGCAGTACTTCGCGATTCAGCCGGTTCTGCAGTTCCGGAGTGCTGATGTCGCCGATATCCAGCCGCGAGACTTCCCGCTCCACCTCTGTGATCTCGCGCTGGATGTCCGGATTGTCCCGGAACATCTGGCGCAATTCCGCAAGCTCACGCGCCGCATCGCCGGCGGTGCGCTGGGGATTGGCCGGAAGGGAATCCGGCAGGTCGTATACGCCTTCGGGACGCATCCGTGGACCGTAACGATACCCGTAGCGATCGCCGCCGATGTAACCGCGCCCGCCGTTCGGGCCGATCTGTCCTCCATTCGGCCCACGCTGTTGTCCACCTTGCTGGCCGCCTTGTTGCTGGCCGCCTTGTTGCTGGCCGCCCTGTTGTTGTCCGCTCTGATCTCCATTCTGCTCATCTGGCTGCGCAGGCGCTCCACACGCGCGAGCGACCGCTCCAGGTCGCTGTTCTGCCCCACACCCTGTTTCGAGTTATTCAAAGCGTTCTGCGCCTGTTTCAGGTCGTCGCTCAACTTATCGAGCGCCTCCGTGACGGGAGCCTCGCGCGGCACCATGAAGCCTCCCTGCCCCTGGCGGATCCAGTTGGCGGAATACTTCATGCGCATCTTGGCCTCGTTCTGCTGGATGTCGCTCAAGCCGTCGCGTACGTGAGACGCGGCGCCCGGCTGCGTGCCGGCGAGATCTCGTGCCGCTTTCTGCATGTCCTTTTCGAGCTGGTCGAGCTCGGCCGCCATCTTGTCCTTCTCGTTTGCCAGCTGCTCGGCCTGCTGCCGCGACGTGCCGCCGGGCTGACTTCCGCGGCGCGGATCTTGCGTAAGCTGGTTGCCAAACGCGTTCCGAAGCCGGTTGGAGAAATCGCGCTGCTGTTGCGCCAGGCGGTCAGCACGCTCGGAAAGATCGCCCAACTGTGACGACGCTTCCTGGCGCCGCATTCCGTTCAGCATGTCGCGCGCTTCCTGCAGGCGCTCGGCCGCGCGGCGTGCGTTGGCTTCCGTCTGGCCCCGCTGGCCGTTCTGCGCGGCTGCCTGCTGAGCCGAGCGCATATCGTCGGCGGCCTGCCGCAGGCGATCGAGGGCCTGCTGCAAGCGCTGGTCATTCGGTGAGTTCCGCCTCAGCGGGTTGGAGGACGTCCGGCCTTGCTGGCCCGCCGAAGGCTGCCCCGAAGAAGACTGCGAGTTCTGCTGCCCTTGACTCGAGGATTGCGATGACGACGATGCCTGCCGCGAGAGCTGTTCCATCTGCTTCTTCAGCTCCTCCGCTTCGCGCCGCAGCATCTCCTGCTGCCATCGCTGCTCGAAGGTCTGCTGCTTGGAATTCGACTGCTGCTGGGCCAGTTCCTGCTGCCGCCGCGCGAGTTGCTGGAGCCGCTGCAAGGCCTCGTCGACGTCCTTCTGCCGCTGCTCCGCCGACGATTGCTGCTGGCCGGTCTCGTACTGATTCTTCTCCGTGTCGAGTTCCAGGTCGAACAGGTTCGCCAGGTCGCGCCCGGCGCTTCCGCCGCCGCCGCCACGCTGGTTGCCGAATGCCACTTGAATATCGCGGAACGTCGCTTCGGCGCGCAGCAGGTGCTGCAAGGCTTTCTGCTCCGGCTCCAGTGCGCCTTTCCATGCCTGGGCCTTCAGCTTGTCGGATGCCGGACCCATCTGGTTCGCGGCCTCCTCCATGTCTTTTACGAACGACTGGAATTCCTGATTGGCGCCCGCAAGCTGGCGGCTGCGCGCGCGCTGCGCGAGCGACTGAGCCTGCTCCTTAAGCTTGGTCTGCACCTCCGCCAGGAACCGGGCGTTCTCGGCTGAGTTGAATTTGTCCTTGCTGCCGCCGCGGATTTCATTCCAGGTCGCCGAGATGATCTCTTTCTGCCGCTGCGAAATGCGGTTCTCGTCCTGATCGCCGCCTCCCGCGCCGCCGCCCATCTGCTGCGATTGCATATAGTTCCGCTCATAGGGCTGGGCCTCGATGAAAATCATGTCGGTGCGCGCCGTGTTTCGCGCATCGCGCGCCGTGGCGTAGATGCTCACCACGTCGCCCGGCTGCAGCTTGTAATCCTCGAGCGAGAGCATCGTTTTTCCGCTCGCCGTCTGGACGCCCTTTTGAGGGATCAAGGAGACAGTCTTCTCCGGAG
>QHXU01000056.1:31292-31847 GCA_003223065.1 Acidobacteriota bacterium
GCAGAACTCGCAGTCTTCTTCGGGGCAGCCTTCGGCGGGCCAGCAAGGCCGGACGTCCTCCAACCCGCTGAGGCGGAACTCACCGAATGACCAGCGCTTGCAGCAGGCCCTCGATCGCCGCGAAGTGATACATACCGTCCTTCTGAACCGGCACTTTCCCAGCGACTGCTCCGCCGGCCGCCGGCTCGAGCGATATGCGAGATCCATCATCCATCTCGATCGCGCCGTTCTTGAGCGGCCGGTCCGTTTCGACCGTCAACTCCGCCACTGTGCCCGCCACCGCGCGCAAATCGCCGCCCGGATCTTCCACCGCGTCCTTTATCCCGAGCCACGAAGGATAGTGATACGTGACGCGCACGCGCTTGATCGCAGGCATATCGACCACGTCCAGCTTGAAAGTCTTCGAGCGGATGCCCGCGGCTTCGACGTAGTACTCCACCGGTTCGGTCAACGCGGCGAACAGGAATTCGTATGCCGTTCCGCTACTGCGCGGCACCATGGGCGCTTCTTCCCATTTCGAGGTGCTGCGGTATCTGGCGAAAATTCGAACCTGCG
>QHXU01000056.1:31885-40877 GCA_003223065.1 Acidobacteriota bacterium
GTCACCATCTGGTCGGCTTTGCGCCGCACCAGCTTGTTGCCGGGCTCCACCAGGATGTCGTAGAATTTGCCGGCGCCGCTTTTCGGAACGCCCGCCCAAAGCAGCGACGCGCCGTAACCCAGGTAGCCGGGACCGGCCAAAATCAGCCACAGCAGCACGGCTCCGGCCGCTCCGGCGGAAGTAGCGAACGCGAAAATCGATCGCGGCGGCGCAACCCTCTGCGGCTCCGTCATGCGCGCTACCGATACGGTATCGGCGGCCAGCAGCTCAAGCATCGGATCCGGCCGGTCACTGCGCTCTACGTAAGTGAGCAGGCGCTCTTCAAACTGCGGAAACGCCGTTTCGGCCCGATGCGCCGCCCGGCCGCGATTCAGGCGCACCAGCGGCAGCACCAGCGCGAACCCGAGTGAAACGGCGAGCGCCAGAAAAAGGATCACGCGAGCCCACGCCAGGCTCGTGCTCGAAAATGCGAGGGCATTGGTCACCAGGACCAACGCCACAGTCGCGCCGAGCGCCACGCCCGCGGCGATCGCCGCACCTTTGGACAGCGCCATCCATCGCAGGCGCGATTCGAGAGCGCGCAAGTACCGGTTGAGTTGTTCGCGGGTGTTCATGCCGCTTCCTTCTTGGCACCTTCTTGTTTTTCGGCCGGCGGGCGGAGGTACCGATTCGCCACAACCGACTCCAGGATCCCTATTGCTAACAATAACAACAACAGGATGGGCCACAGGCCCCAGGGCTTCTTCTCGCTTTGATCCTGAGAGGTGGACGCGCCTGCGCCGGTTTGGTCACCCTTACCGGTGGCCTGCCAGAGATCCAGCGTTTCTTGGGGGATTACCGTCAAATCCGATTCGCGCCGGTCGGCGTGCGCCGCGATCAGGCTGTGCCGCCCGCTGGCGGTTTTCATTTCGAAAAACCCCTCCCGCCGGACCGCGAAGTTCTTCGCCGAAACCGCCTCTTCGAGCGACAGTAAGCGCTTGCCATCCGGATCCAGCACCTCCGCCGCTGCGGACTTATTGTCTCCGGTCCTCAATTCGACATAGGAATCCACCGCGAGATTCACCGGTTGCTCCGCGCCGCCTCCGCCGAGGTAGGCGGCCGCCTGTGCCACGAAGGGCACCCACGAGGCATGCAGCGGCAGGTCATTCGATACGTTATCGAAGGTCGAGGCGAACACCAGCGCCTTGCCCTCCCCTATCTGCTGTTCGAGCACGAGCGGCGTCTGATCGTTCAGCCGCGCCAGAACGTGCGATTTGGCGGGCGTCACGTGAATCGCCTGGTAAAACTTCACGCCCGCAAATCGCTCGACATTGCGCAAAGCCGGATGCCCGATGTCGATTTCAGATACCGTCAGGAAGCGCTCCGCCTCGCGGCCGGCGTAGCGCGCGGCTTCGATCGATTCGCCGGTCACCGGCACTTTGGGCATAGCCGCCGAGCCTGGTCCCAGCGCGATCAGAACCGCCCGGCCGCTGGCGACGTAACGGCGCAGCGCGTCCTCGAGGCCCGAGGGGAGCGAGCCCACGTCGGAGAGCACAATGAAGGCATAGTTGGAAAGGCCCAGATTCAAGGCCTGCTCCGGACGCAATGCTTCGAGCTGAAACGCGGAGTCACCCGAGGATTCGAGCGCCGCGCGAAAGTAAAGGAGCGCCCGTGGCCTGCGCCCATCGTCCAGAAACAGCACTTTGCGTGGATCGATCCGCTCTATCGCAAACGGAAAGCGGTCGTCCGCCGGCAGTATGTCGGCCGAGTCGATGCGCACCTCTCCGCGGCTGAATCCGTAGGGCGCATCGAGGCCCAGAAACTCGACTTGCGCGCGCCCTCCCGCTGCCACGTCCACCGGTTTCGTCTGCATCACCTTCCCGTTAAGCGCCAGCGTGACGGAACGCTTCGCCGCCGGCGCGCCGAAGCCTCCGATGGTCGCCTGAATCCGGACACGCTTCGGATCGAAGACTCGCCGCGGAGCAACGACGTTTTCCACCGTCCAGTTCGGCGCGGCTTGCCCCACCTGATGAAAGACCAGTTCCGTGCCCGGATTGAGGCGCAGATCGGCGAATCCTGGAGGCAGCGCGGATTTCTGCAGATCGCTCAGCAGGTGCACCTTTAGCGACAGATGGGTCGATTCCGCCAGGGTCCGGACGTAACGCGCCAACTCGCCGAAAGAAGCACGGCTATCGCCCGGCTGGATCGATTGAACCGCGGCTCGCAACTCGCCCGGATCGGCGGTCGGCTGCGTTAACGCCTGCACCTGCGCCCCGAGCCCGACTACCTGTGCCTGCTCGTCCGGCCGCAATGAGGACAGCACACTCATGGCCTGATCCTTGGCGCGCGCGAGATGGTCGCCCGCCCGCATGCTGAAAGAACGGTCGATGGCAATCAGAAGGAGCTTCTTGCCTTCAGACGCGGTAGCCGCCCGGCGGATGAACGGGTTCGCGAAGAGCAGCGCCAGCAACACCAGCATCGCCACGCGCAGCGCGAACAACAGCAGATACTCCAGCCTTCGATGCTTCACCGAGCTGTGCTCGCGCCGCTCGAAAAACATGAGCGACGGGAACGGCCGCGGATCGGTCTTATGCCGCTTGAGCAGGTGAATCCAGATCGGCAACCCGACCGCGGCGAGACCGGCAAGAAACCATGGCGAAAGAAAACCCATTCAGCTTAAGGCTCCTTGTCTCGTCACATCTTCCCCTTCCGGATCGCCAGATATTCGCGCAGCGCGGCGTCAAGCGGGCGGCTGATATCGATCAGGAAATAATCCATGCCCGCGGCCAGGGCGCGCGTCTTCAGATCTTCGAGGTGGGTGTCGAGCTTGTGGCGATACTCATGCGAAACATAGTCCGGCGAGACTTCGATCGTGTCGCCAGTCTCCAAGTCTTCGAGCAGCGCCGATTGCCGCAGCGTTGGCCGGATTTCCTCCGGATCGAGTACGTGGAACAGCACCAACTCGTTGCCGCGGAAGCGCAGCGGAGCCACAGTCTGGATGATTTTCTCCGGCTGCTCCCAAAAATCCGAGATCAACACCACCAGCCCGCGTCTTCGCAAGAATTGCTGTAAGTGAGCAAACGGACGCGCGAAATCGGTGCGCGTGCCGAGCTTGGCATGCTCGATCGCATGCAAGAGGCGCGCGAGCTGGCCCTGGCGGGACGACGGCGGCACATAATTGCGCACGTCATCATCGAAGACGATCAATCCCGCGGCGTCACGCTGGAAATGAGCAAGATACGCCAGCGACGCCGAAAGGAACCGCGCATATTCGAGTTTCTCGATGCCACGCGAGCCGAACCGCATGGAACGGCTACTGTCGAGCAGCAGGGTCAGCTGGCAGTTGGTCTCGCCGCGATAGCGCTTCAAATACGCCCGCTCCGTTCGCGCGAAAACGTTCCAGTCTACGTGCCGCAGATCGTCCCCCGGTGTATAGGCCCGGTACTCGGCGAACTCCTGGCTGAAGCCGAAATCGGGTGAGCGGTGGAGGCCCGCAATGAATCCGTCGACCACCGTCTTTGCGACGAGATCGAGACCGGTAATGCCTGCCAGAACGGCGGGATCCAGAAAACGTTGCAACATGGATTATGCTTTCGGCGGCGGCATCGCCTCCAGCAGTCTTTCCAAAATGTTGTCTTGCGAGAGCCGGTCTGACTCTGCCTGGAAATTCAGCAAAATGCGATGGCGCAGAATGGGCCGCACCAGCGAGATCACGTCCTCGTACGAAACGTGATAGCGGTGCCGCATCAAGGCGCGTGCCTTGGATGCCAGCACCAGGAACTGCGCCGCGCGCACGCTGCCGCCGAAATTCACATACTTTTTGATGAAATCCGGAGCTGTGTCGTCCGTGCTGCGCGTGGCGCGGACCAGGTCCACAGCGTAGCGCGCCACGGAATCAGCGATCGGCACCATGCGCACCACCTGCTGGAAATCCAGAATTTCTTCGGCGCCGGTCACCGCGTCGACCTGCGCCTGGTGCGTGGTCGTCGTGAGCCCCAACACCTCCATCTCCTGGCCGGCGGAAAGATAATCGAGCAGCGTATTGAAGATGAAGCGGTCGAGCTGCGCCTCGGGCAGCGGATAGGTGCCCTCCAACTCGATCGGGTTCTGTGTGGCCAACACGAAGAATGCTCCTGCATCGCCTCGAGCAGAGCCGATTGTGTCTTGGGCGGCGTGCGGTTGATTTCGTCCGCCAGCAGCACATTGGCGAAGATCGGCCCGGGCACGAACGTCCACGTGCGGCGTCCCGTGGTGGGGTCCTCTTCGATAATGTCCGTGCCGGTGATATCGGACGGCATCAGGTCCGGCGTGAACTGAATGCGCCGGAACTCCAGACCGAGTGTTTGCGCCAGAGTGCGCACCAGCAGCGTCTTCGCGGTCCCGGGAAGGCCCGTAATCAGGCAATGCCCGCCGACGAAGAGGGCAATCAAAACCTGCTCCAGGACTTCATCCTGGCCGACAATCACCTTGCGGACCTGAGCGACAATATCATCGCGCACCTTTTGGAAACGCGTGATGCGGTCCTTGAGGTCGGCCGAATCAATCATATTGAGGGTGGTGATGGACATTAGGATGTATTTCTTTATTGTTTCACGTTCAGTTCGAGCAAGAGCTTCTGGGCCGGCTTGAAGCCCGGCGCGACTTCCAACGCCGATAACACCTCGTCCTTGGCTTCATCAACACGGCGGGCGGCCTGGAGCGCGCGCGCCAACTCGTAATGCGCTCCGGCCAGGTCAAGCGGCGGACCCGCCAGCACGGCATGGAATTCGCGGATCGCACCATTGGCATTCCCCAGATCCAGGTACAGATCGCCCAGCTGTTTGTGAGCCGCTTCATCCTTCAGATAAATGAGATTAAGGCGCTCGAGCGTCGCCGCCGCCTCGCGCTTTTTGCCCTGCTCGGCCTGAAGCGTGGCGAGTTGTTTCAGCGTCCCCGGATATCGCCCCCCGATGGTGCTGTAGCGTTCGAGCTCCGCCATCGCCTTCGCCTTATCGCCCTTCGCCATCCATGCCTGCGCCAGAAATTCGTAGACGCTGCCCGGCTCGACGTAGTCGGGATAAATGTCGCGGATCGCGCTGCCTTCCTTGATCACGTCGTCCCACTTCCCGGCCTTCGCACTCTCGGATATGCCGCGAACCCGCTTTCTCCATTCATCGAATCCGTCGACCGTGGTCTTGGTTTGGGCATCCAGCCAGGCCAGGAACTGGCGATCGAATTCCTCGGGCTTCATTTTCAGCTCCAGTTCGACCACCTCGGGTGTAGGCTTCAGCGCTCCGAAGTCATGCATCATGGCGAGCAAACGGTCATAACCCCACTTCTGATTGATGAATTCGCAGATCTTGCCCGCCTGGAAATACGACACCACGACCTGTGAAGGATACGTCGGGTGGACGAAACCGCGGTCGAGCTCGGCCACCGGCAGCAGCCTTTTATTCTTGATCGCCGCAATCGCCTCGTAATCGAGCCGGTCGCCCCAATCGGGCGACGCCGCCGTTTCCTCGAACACAGCCAGCCCTTCGGTGAACCACCGTGGCACGCGATGGTTAGTCGCCGCGAGCACGTACACATGACTCAGCTCGTGCCACATCGTGCTGGCCCAGTGAAAGCTCCCCGGCTTGCGCGCGCTTGGCGAATCCATCGCAACGACGTATCCGAACGTCACGCCGAGCGCCCCCAAACCCGGCATGCTCACCGTCCGCACGGCGAAATCGTCGTGATTGGGATAGACCTCCACCTGCACCGGACCCTTTAGCTTGAACCCGTACTTCTTCTCATAGGTTGCGATGGCGCGTTCGAGCTCCGCCTGGAAATAGGGCCGCAGGAGCGCCGCTTCTTTCTTGTGCAGACGCAGAACGGTGGCCGGGGTCTTGAACGTTTCGAAATTCTTGTAGCTGTCGAGAAGACGCAGGGAATTTACAGTCGGGCTGGTCTGGTAGCCCGCGTTAAAGCATTCCTCAAGGTGCTTTCGAGCTTCCTGCTCCTCGCCGAACCGCATCAGGGTGATGCCAAGTTCGCTTCGCGCGCTCCAAAGCGTCGGTTCGAGATCAAGCGCCTTACGGTAGTAGCGAATGCCTTCGTCATAACGGCGATTCAGCACAAAAAAGTGGCCCGCCATCTCGTACGCTTCGCCATAAACCGGGTTGATCTTGAGCACGCGCTCGATCCACGGCGTCGAAGGCTTGTCATTGAGCCAGTCGATGGTCGCCAGAATCGCCATCGCGTCCAGCGCCTCCGGCGAAATCTCGAGGGCCTTCTTCGCTTCGGCGGCGGCCTTCTCCGGATTGTTGTCCTCCAGCGCCATACGGGCCGTCAGCTCGCGCGCCTCCACCAGATTGGGATCGCTTTTGAGCGCGCGCTCGGCGAGCTCCATGGCTTTGCCCTCAAAGCCGTCCGCCGCCACCAGGGCCAGGCCCAGCAGCGCGGGCGCGTAATCAGCCTTGATCTCCAGCGCCTCCTGGAACAAGCCGGCGGCGTCGACGGGCTGCCAATGCTCCAGGTACATGCGGCCCCATCGAACGCGCAGATTCGGATCTTTTTCGTGTGCTTTGACCGCGGCGCGAAATGCATCGTTGGCAGCCTGATAATCGTGCAGGCCCCAGAATCCTTCGGCCCGGATTCCCGGATCACCCGCGCGCGTCAGGCGCTGGTAACATGCCTTTGCGTCGGGATCACCGTGATGGCGCAACGCGGCGCACTTCGAGGGATCGGGAGCCTGGGCAGCCAGGGGGAGGGCGGCCAGGATCAGCTTTGCGGCCCACTTCACTTGTCGAGCGCCTCCTGAGTCTTGGCCAGCTCGACAAGATACTGGGATAATTGACGCCGGTATTCAGACAACGGCATCGATGCTTTGCGGTACTTCAACTCGTCGATCGCAGACTCGAGTTCTTCCTTGTGGGCCAGCAGCTTTTGTTTTTCAGGATCCCTGGCCTGCGCTGCCGCGGCCCCGAGATGCACCAGCGGGAAACGGCCGGCGATGAGGCCCTGTCCGTTTTCAGGTGAGGGAGCTTTGACGCCTTCTCCCTTGCCCGTGTCCTCGATCAACGCGTGCTCGGTGGCGAGGCGGTTCTGGGTCTCGAAAAACTTCGCGGTCTTTTGCTCGGCATAGCGGAACGCCTCGAGCGCGGTGATGACTTCGTTCTTGTCGGTATCGGCGGCCGGATCGCGCAGCGCCTCCACCCAGTAGCGCGCAAAGACGGTGGCGTTCTTCTCCGTACCGGATTTCGTCGCGGTGATCACCACGCGTTTCGGCTTCTCGAAACCGATGAGCGATCCGCCGCTGGCGCTGGTCATATTCACCACAAGCTGGTGCGACGCCGGGATCTTGTCGAGCAGCGCGGACATCTCCGTGGCGGAGATGTCCGGGCCCGGCAGATTGAACTTGTAGTCGATCTCGTCGAAAGTGCCGTGGCCGATCATCATCAGAATGAACGAATCGTCGGGCTTGGCTTGCTTGGCGATCTCGCGCAAGCGGGCTTCAAGGTTGGCTTTCGTTGCTTCTCCGCCTGAGAGAGTAGTGATTTTGGCGCCCGGCTCCGATGCGCGCAGCAGTTTATCGAGGTCCTTGGCCCAACCGCTGAATCGCTGCTCGTAATCGGGCTCATCGCCGAGCCCTGCGACAGTCAGATAGAAGGTGTCGGCACGCAGCGACGAGACCACCGCGAACAGGATGGCGAGCCGCCTCAAATCACACCCCATTTGCGCCTCAACAGCCATTCCCCCGACCGCAAACCCAGCAGCAGCAGGAAAACCACCGGCATGTCCCACAGATCGCGCGTTTCACGCACCGTGATCCCGGCCTCGGAATAGTTGATGTCGTTTCCGAGCTTCCGCGCGTCATCGGGCCTATAATACCGGCCGCCCGTCTCCGATGCGAGTTTTTCCAGCAGCTCACGATTCTGCTCGGCGCGGAAATTCTCGGCCACTCCGTCTTCGCGCCGGAAAGTCAGGACGTCGCGGCCAATCTCTTCCCCGCCCCGTTTGGCCAGGATCTCGACCAGATACGATCCTGCTTGAGGCGTGGTCCATTCAGCGCCATAGACGCCGGCTTCGAGCGGCTCCGGCCGCATTTCGACACTTTCGGCCAGCCCCGCCGGCCCGAGGATGTGCGCCTGCACCGTCGCGTCGCCCGCCGGAAGATAGGTTCTGTCGCGAACTTCGGCGCGCAGCTTCACCTGCGCCTCATCCGCCAGAACCTGCCGGGGTGTCGAACCGGTTACGCGGCGCGGTGTATCCGAAACCAGCCAGCGCAGCAACTGCTGATAGAACATTTCGTGGCTCTTGTCCGCTACCGGCTGCAGCATCTGCCAGCGCCAGCTTCCGGCCGTTGCGAAAACGGCAGTGCGCCCGCGGCCGAAATTCTGCGTGATCAGCAGCGGCAAACGCCCGCCCTGCTGCGGAAGCGCGTCCACCAGGACCACCGCGCCCGGCTTGGGTTGACCCGGATCCTGGAAATTCATCAAATACGGGAGCTTCTTCCAGCGCGCGACGTTCTGATCCGGATCTTCCTCGAGACGCGTAACAAGGCTGTCGCGCCCCGCCGCGGTGAGCTCGACGTTGGCCGGAGCCCGGACGAAGGTGTTCTTGCGATCCGGCAACACCACCGGCAGCAACTCGCTCAACGCGGATTTGGTATATCCGCCGTCGCCGAGCGAGTCGCGGCCGCCCAGAAACAGCAAGCCGCCACCGCGCCGGTCCACGAACTGCCGGATCAGATCCTGCTGCTTCGGCGTCAGATATGGAGCATCGACGCTTCCCAGTATCAGGCCCTCGAACCCGAACAGCTCTTCGACGCGCGAGGGGAAGCCTTCTTCAAGCTCGTTGGGGCTCGAAATGCCTTGCCGATAGATCTTGTTCTGCGTCGTGCGCAGAATCGTGACCAGGTCAATGTTTCGATCGTCCTCAACAGCGCGACGCAGGAACTTGAACTCCCAGCGGGGTTCGCCTTCGAGATACAGGATGCGCGGCTTGCGCTGGTCCACATTCACCAGACGAGTGACGTTGTTATTGCGCGGAT
>QHXU01000056.1:40897-43345 GCA_003223065.1 Acidobacteriota bacterium
TTCACGCCTGCGTTGCCTGCATTGAACAACACGGACTCGGTCTGCTCCACCCCGTCGCCCTTGAGCACGACAGAGCGCGCGGCCAGCGTCTTCGTGCCGTCCTTTAAAGTCACCTTCGCCTTCGAGCCGGCGTAACCGTGCTGGTGGAAGCTGACCTGGGCTGCCAAACGCGAATCGGGAAGCGCCCGGGGCGGCACCTCGACATCGGTGATTTCGAGGTCATGGGTCATTTTCTCGCGGCCAAATCCAATGGTGTGGATCGGGATACGCTGGCGGCGGATTTCCGAGATCGTTTCGAGGTCGATGCCGCCGGAGTTATCGGCGCCATCGCTCAACAGCACCACTGCACCGATCGGGAGACTCGCCGCATCGGCCAGCACCTCCTTCAGACTCTCGCCGATGTGCGTCACAGGCGCCGACGCGGTCACTTGATCCAGCCGGTCGATCCGTTCCAGGTGGTCGCTCAGACGGTAAAGGCGTACCTGAAAACGCTGCTTCAACGATTCGATCAAACCGGAATCGAGCACACTCACGGCCCGATTGCGCCGCGACGCGCCTCCTTCATCGGAGATGGCCATGCTCGCCGAGTTGTCCAGCACCACGGCGATGATGTTCTGCTGCGGCCGCAAGGTTGCGACACTTAGCGCGGGGTGCCACAGCATCAGCAGCAGGACAGCCGCCAGAAAAGTCTGCAGCAGCCAGACCACAGCCGAGCGGATGCCCGTTACGCGTGCGGAGCCCGCCGAGCGTTGCCGGATCAGAACAGCCAGGCCCACGGCTGCCAGCGCGATGGCCGCCCATAGCAGCGATTTGGGCCATCCACCCAAAAGCACAAGTGTGCCCTTAGAAAAAACACTCAGCGGATATTTGAAGAATAACTCGAACATTATTTCGCCAGCTCGCGCTCAGTGGGTGAGATCATACATGACGTAATTGACCGCGATGCGGTAAGCAAGAGATGCAAATTTCTCCGGATACCGAGGATCGTCGGACCACTCCCATGCGTCGCCCAGATCCATGTTGTGACAGATGGCAACCATCAGCCGTCCCTTGTCGTCGTAGATGCCTCTCCACTTCGCCTCGAAGCCGTCCCACTCGTAGGTCAGGCCGCTGAAATGAAACTGCCATCCCGGCACCTGAAACCGATCATCCAAGTCATAGATGACGTGGAAAATGGGGTCTTTGTTATCTATGTCGACCACGGCCCGGTCCGGAAAGACCTTCTTCATGCTGTTCATGAAGACTTCCCATTCAGCGGTACCGTGAAAGTCGTCGCACATGAAAAAGCCGCCCCGCAGAAGGAAGTCGCGCATCTGCGCGGATTCGGCGTCGCTCAGGTTCCAGTGTCCGACCTCAACTCCGTACAGAAACGGCCAGTTATACACGTCGTCGCTGCCATCCAGGTCCACGACCTGCTCAACCGATCGCGTGTTGAGACGCGTCAGCCTTCGGATTCCTCGGATTCCTTGCAGGAGGTGCCGGTCCGAACGCGGATAATCGATGGTCCAACTGCGCCACTCCGTGTCGCGATAACCGTGGACGTTGACGGCGTTATAGCGTAGCCGGGCCCGGGTCCACTCAGTTTTTTCGTCCCAATCTGGCGGAAGTGGAAAATTTTCGTACTCGCGTCCGGGGTATTCCTTGAAGGGCTTCTGCGCGTCCAACGCGCCCCACATACCGAGACCTGCCAAGAACAGGAAACCTGCCGATCGAAGGCGCATCCATGCCCTCAAGTTGGCTCCAGAATAACACAGGCAGTGGGCAGGGGCCGGTGGTTGAAGCCAGTTCAGAGAGGACCGCTGCTAGTGAGTTAAGTCGTAGATGAAATAGTTCATCGCGATCCGATTTTCCACACGCTGTACGATCTGGATGAGCGCTTCCAAGTGCCCGGCGCCCAATATCTGCGCTCCGGCCGCACCTATGAGAATGACGGTTTTGACCCACGCTGGCGCGGCATATTCGACGACAAGAACCGCATTATGGTCGCGATCTGTCACAACATGGATTTAGGCGACGCCTGGGTATTGGGCGCCGGGCACTTGGAAGCGCTCATCCAGATCGTACAGCGTGTGGAAAATCGGATCGCTGTTTTCGAGGTCCACGATCGGCCGGCCCGGAAAGACCTTGCTCATGCTCGCGATGAACACGTCCCATTCCCACGTGCCATGGAAGTCATCGACCATCAGGAATCCGCCCCGAAGCAGGAATTCACGCAACTGCCGTGCCTGGCTGTCCGGTAAACTCCAGTGGCCAACCTCGACCGCATACATCATCGGCCAGTTAAAGACGTCATCCGTGCCGTCCAGGTCCACCACCTGTTCGACGGATCGCGTGTGGATGCGCGTAAGCCTCCGGACGCCTTGCAGCAGGTGCCGGTCTGAGCGGGGATAGTCGATGGTCCAGTTCAGGTCGCCTCCGCGCCAACCACGGCTAATGCCCGGGCAGCGC
>QHXU01000057.1 GCA_003223065.1 Acidobacteriota bacterium
CAACGTGACAACTTCCCTCACGAAGTCTTATTGTAAGGTGCCTCGCAAGCGGGAAGGAGACGCGCTTACAATGAATTTAGGTGCCTGTTCTGCCTCTCCCAACCCCGCTCGATCAACTGGGACCACGTCCGTTTTCTTTCTATCCGCCGATCGTCAACATCGAGCACAACCAGTGGATTTTCCGGCGCGCTACCTGGAGTGAGATTCAGGTAATAAACGTCAAGACTTCGAAGGAGCTGTGGGTGCCGCGGCGGTTTCTGGGCCAGGTGTCACGTATCGAGGAACCGGTGATGGTCGTGGGGCTGGTGAAGGAACTGGAGTACAAAGCCGGCGCGCTTCTTCCGCACGTTCGCCGCGTGATCGAGATGCCGCGCGCAGTGAATGATTTGCCTCGCCGGCCCGCTGCGGTGGCACGTCCCGCGCTCGTAGTCGGCATTCGTCTTGAAAACAGCGCTAAATCGCGCGCGGGCCGTCTGGTGCGAGGCGCGATTGCCGCCGGTATTCTGGTCTGTGTCACGGTGATAATTGTCTTCCGCGATGGACCCATGGGATCGCGCGTTCTGTATTCAACGCAAGCGCAGAGAGACCTGCCGCTGACGGCCGAGGATGATTATTTCTCCATCGTGAATAAATTCGGGCCTCCAGCCGACGATCGCTGGCAATTGGACTCCCGGCAGGTGCACTACCGCCGGCTATGGTACCCGCAACAGTCCCTTGCGCTGATCCTGACGGGGATCGGCCACAACGACGAGCACTATGCCGGCGCCCTCGATCAACATGGCCGCGTGATTCACTCGGTCGATCTGCCGGGCGGTCAGAACTCCCGCGCGATTCTTGAAACATTGGAGAAGTGACGGGGAAACGGATCGGGGTGCTCGCCGGCGCATTCAATCCGGTGACCTGTGCCCATCTCGCGCTGATCAACGCCGCGCTCGAGGTCGTTGACGAGGCCGTGTGCGTGGTGCCGCGCGTCTATCCGCACAAGGAATTTTACGGCGCCGCGCTTCAGGACCGCCTCGAAATGCTCCGTCTCGCCGGCGGCCGATACCGGGTCGAGGTCACCGAGCGCGGTCTCTTCATCGACATCGCGCGCGAGCTTCGCCGCACCGATCCTGGAGCGGAGATTCATTTCATCTGTGGGCGCGATGCCGCGGAGCGCATCGTCACGTGGGATTACGGTGAACCGGGCGCGGTCGAGCGTATGTTCCAGGAATTCCACCTGCTCGTCGCGGGTCGCCATGGTGCGTACGTCCCGCCGGAACATCTACGTCCTCGGGTGCATCCGCTGCCCCTTGCCCCCGGATTCGACGAAGTCTCATCCAGCGAGGTCCGGCGCCGCATAGCCGCCGGCGAATCTTGGGAACGCCTGGTGCCGGAAGGGGTCGTCGAGCTGGTGCGCCGGATTTATCGCACCTCTTGAAGAGCGGCGACGTCGCGCTCGCCTTGCTCCACGTTCACCTTGAGCAACACCAGCAGGCCGGCCAGGAAGAAAACGATCAGGGAGAGAATCGCCACGCGATAGCTCTTGGTGAACTGCAGCGCCAGACCGAACAGCATGGGACAAAGCCAGCTCGTGCCCTTGTCGCTGATCTCGTAGATGCTGTAATATTCGGCTTCCTTGCTCTTGGGAATGAGCTGCGCATACAGGGAACGGCTCAGCGCCTGACTGCCTCCCATGATGATCGCAACGATAGCCGCCATGACGAAGAATTCGACCGTCGTCTTCACCACCGCATAGATATAGATGAGCACCGCCGTCCAGATCACTAAACTCACGACCACAGCGCGCTTGGCGCTGATCGACGCGGCCAGCCAGTTGAACGCAATCGCTCCGAAGAACGCGACGAATTGAACCATAAGAATCGCCAGCGTCAACTGCGAAACCGGAATCTTCAGCTCATCGTTGCCGAACTGCGACGCCAGAGCGATCACCGTCTGGATCGCATCGTTGTAGAGAAGATAGGCGATCAGAAAAATCGTCGTCTGAGGAAACCGGCGTACTTCGCCCAATGTGTGCAGCAGTTGCGAGAGCACCACACCGATTAAGCTGCGCCCCCCCGGCGCGGCGCGCGCCGGGCCGCGGTTGTGCAGCGCGATCAGCGTGGGAATCGTGAACACGGCCCACCAGACGCCGGCCGAGCTCAAACTGATGCGCACCGCCATCGCCTCGCTCAGCCCGATTTTGCCGGCTTTCAGATACAGGATCAGGTTCAGTGCCAGCAGCAGGCCGCCGCCCAGGTATCCGATACCAAATCCCTTGGACGAAACAGTATCGCGATCCGCCGGCGGCGCGATCTCCGGCAAGAAGGAGTTGTAGATCACCACCGACGCCCCGAAGCTCACGTTCGCGATCAAGAACAGCACTCCTCCAAGGAGGTAGTCCTTGCCCTCAAGAAAGAACATCCCGATCGTCGCCGCTGCCCCGAGGTAGGCTGTCGCACCCAGCACTTCCTTCTTGCGGCGTCCGTAATCGGCGATCGCGCCGACCAGCGGCAGAAACAGGACCTGCAGGATGACCGACAGGCTCACCATGTAGCTCCAATAGCTGCGGGCGTCCGCAGCGAGGCCCAGTGGATAGACGTAGCCGCGTTCATCCGCGGCGGTCTTGGCCAATGCCGTGAGATAAGGGCCCAGAAACAGCGTAACCACCGTGGTAGAAAACGCGGAGTTAGCGAAGTCGTACATGTACCATCCGCGCTGCTCCCTCGCGCTGTATGGGATCATTGATTCACCATCTCTTCCACCATGCCCTGCAGTTTCATGTGATCCCGCTTGCCGTTGCCGAGCAAGGGCAGGGTTTCGAGATAAAGGATGCGCCTGGGAACAGCAATTTCGGGCAGCCCGATCTCGCGCGCCGCGCTTTGGAGATGATCCCGCTTCAGGTTCGCATCATCAGTAAAAAGAGCAACCAGCTCTCCGCGGGCTTCGTCCTTCCAGGACACCGCCGCGTGTTGCCGTTCCGGAGATGCCGCCGCCGCAATCCGCTCGACGACCTCCAGCGAGACCATCTCACCCGCTACCTTCGCGAATCGCTTCAGGCGGCCCTGGATCGTGATCGTGCCGGGCGCGCCGATTGTCACAATATCGCCAGTATCGTACCAGCCTTCACCGAAGTCCGATCGCGGCGGCTGCAATACGCCCGGTCTATTGTCGAGGAAATAACCCATCATCACGTTCGGGCCGCGAACGTGCAGCTCGCCGCCCTTTTCGATTCCGGGAATCGGTTTCAGCCGGCATTCCATTAACGGCAAGGGCTCACCGACGGATCCCGCCTCGGACGAGAACGGCGTATTCACGGAAATGACGGGAGAGCACTCTGTGGCGCCGTACCCTTCGAGAATCCGCTGGCCGAACTTGTCCAAGTAAACCCGCCGCACTTCCTCGCTAAGTTTTTCCGCGCCCGACACCACGTAGCGAACTTTATAGAAATCGTACGGATGAGCGAATTTCGCGTAATTGCCCAAAAACGTTCCGGTCGCGAACATGATGGTGCAATCGCGGTCGTAAATCAGCTCCGGAATCACGCGATAGTGCAGCGGCGAAGGGTACAGGAAAACGCGGCAGCCCTGGATCAGCGGGAGGACCATCCCAACCGTCAGGCCGAAGGAATGGAATAGCGGCAGAGCATTCAGAAATTTATCGCCGCAGGACACGTCGATCACTGAGCGAAGCTGCGCGCAGTTGGCGAGGATCGAACGATGGCTGAGCGCCACGCCCTTTGGCTTGCCTTCCGAGCCCGAGGTGAATAGCACCACTGCCATCTCCTCCGGCTGCACTTTTCTGATCGCCGCGCGCGGAAACCATAGCGCGAACGCGATCAGCCAGAGCTTATCGGCCAGGCGGAAACGGTCGCGCAGATCCTCGAGATACATCACTCGCGCCGCCCTGAAGTTCTGCATCATCGAGGTCAACTTGGCTTTTTCAACAAACGTGCGTGATGCGAATATTGTCTTGATCTCCGCGATGCGGCACGCGTTCTCCAGGCCGTCTCGGCCGGACGTATAGTTCAGCATCGCCGGAACGCGCCGCATTGCCATTAAGCCCAGGATCAGGCCCACCGCGGGTGTCGCCGTCGGCATCAGGACACCGACACGCTCGCCTTCGCGGGTCCATTTGGACGTCAGCCGGCCGAGCGCCAGCGTCATTTTCAGGAGTTGCCCATACGTCTCCTCCCTTCCCCGAATATCTTCGATCAGGCGCCGCCTCCGCCCGTGCAACTTTACTGCGTCAAGGAATGCGCCGGGAATGGTCGTGTCTTTCCTCGCGGCGGTTTCTGCTTCCTGCATGATCCGGCGGAGTTGCTCGCTCGCCAGCCGGCGCCGGTCGCGGGCGCGTTTCGCCTGGGGCGCCGCGATCGCCGAAGTCGTGTACAGCGTCAGGCTGATTTTCGGAAGCCACTTCTTCGGATATTCTTTTCCTACCCGCGCGTAGTGCGAATAAAGCGGGCCGTCGATATGGACCGCCATAATGCGGGCCCCGGACTTGGCCGCCGCGAACGCAGGCCCGTCGTAGATCTTCATCCGGCTGCCCGTCACGGTGATCCGGCCTTCGGGGAAAATCACCACCGTCGCCCCGGAATCGAGCAGCGCGACCACCCTCTTCATCGACAGCGGATTGGTCGAATCGATCACCAGATGAGCGATGAACTTCAACGGCCACTTGAAATACCACCAGCTCGCGATAGTCGAGTGAACCAGGTAGGTCGGCTCAAAGGGAAGGAACGCGCCCAGCAGAACGCCGTCGATAAACGACTGGTGATTGGCCACCACCAGCATCTTTCCGCTGGTTTCGACCCGCCCCCGCACCTCCACCCGAAACAAAAGGCGAAACACGAAGCGAACCAGAAATCGGACGATCGCCATCATGGGAAAGCGGGATTATTGTACCTACTGCAAAGGAGCGGCGGGAACCAGTCTTCGATTCCGCGCCTCCAGATAAGTGCGGATGGCTTCGTCGAGCGGCGGCATCGGCGGGATTCCTACTGACTCCATCTTGGCGTTCGAAAGAGCCGAGTATTTCGGGCGGCGCGCCGAGGTGCGGAATTCGCGCTCGTTCGTCGTCCTGAGGGCAGGCTTCAGGCCGGCTGCATCGAAGATCTTCACCGCCCAATCGAACCACGAAATCGGCGACCCGCCGCCGATATGAAAGATCCCATGCTGGCCCCGCGTGACAAGAAGCGCCGTTCGGGCGGCAAGCGCGGGCGCGAACGTGGGCGATGCCACGTGATCTTCCACCACGCGGACCGGCTGATTCTGCGAAGCCAGGCGCAGCATCAGCTCAACGAAATTGCCGCGGGCCGTGTTCAGCCCGCCCGGCCCGTAAACGCCTGACGTGCGAATGATCAAGGCCTTATCCAGGTAGGCGAGAGCATAAAACTCACCCGCGAGTTTTGAAACCGCGTAAGCACCCAGCGGATGAGGAGGGTCTGTCTCGGTATAGGCGCGGCCGGCCAGGCCGTCGAAGACATAATCGGTCGAAAAGTGAACCAGCCGGGCGTCTATCTGGCGGCAAACGACCGCGATATTGCGGACCGCCAGCGCGTTCACTTCGAAGGCCGATCGCGGCTCTTGCTCGGCGACGTCCACCTGATTATAGGCGGCTGCGTTAAGGACAATCGACGGATCGCACTGCGCCAGACACTGTTCGACGCGCGCGGGGTCGGTGATGTCCACGATCGAGCGCTCGAATCCCGTGACGTCGTATCCACGCGCGGTGAACTCCGTCTTCAGTTCGACGCCAAGCTGGCCGGCACTGCCGAAAATTGCGACCCGTTCACGCTGCACTTTCTCATTATGAACCAAGCGTCGGTTCGTATTCTGTTTCGCCGCTGGCGGGACGTTGGATCCCCTTCGCGCCACCGCACCCGCGGCGCCGGATTCGTCCTAACGAGTGTGGACCTTGAGGGGTTCCGTAGCCGAGTATGCAACAAGCGCCCGATTCAATCTCTCCAACTCGGCGAGCGCCGTGAACGAATGCGAAAGTCGCACACCGACGGTGTATGCACCGTGGTCCGGCTGACAGCGGCAAATCTCTCCAAGCATCAACAGGTCCTGTGCGTCCACCCTCACCGGCGCGCCGCACGGAATCTGCCGCGGTGTGCGCAGGCGCAGCCCGGAGCCGGAAAAATCGAGCACGCACGCTTCCATGACAGGCCCGGGAGCCGCACCCAAAACCCGCAGCATCACGGGCTGATTGGTCTTAAGACGAGGTTCTTTTCGACGTTCCACTCTGATACTTATCGGAACAGCACAGCGGAGTATGAGCGGACTGCGGACTAATGATAATTGAACGCCAGCCAGATGATGAGGCCTACCGCGCCGGGCAACAGTATCTCCACCCAATTGCCTCTAAAGAAGCGCGTCAGAGGAGTGGCCTGTTCCGCGCCAGGCGGCGAGGCAGCCGGTTGTGACGCAAGCGATGATGCGAGCCGCGTGCGCAGGCTCGAAGGCAATCCGCTCAACGCGCGCAGAATCTCCTCCCGGCCGCGTCGGTCTGCGATCAGGATAGTGGCTGAGTTGAAGCTGTTGGTCGAGTCCTCTAGCTCTTTACGTAACCGCGCCGGAACCTCGGTCACTGAGCGATAGACGTGGGTCCGGCCACGCTTGGCGATAAAGATCGTGGACGTCTTGACAGTGACGCGTTGCATAATCACCGTTCCGCCGGCAACGATTTCGCGACGAGCCGCCCGGCCACGCCCGCCGGTCTCGATGTCACGGCGGCGGAATACTGAAGCGTGACCTCGATGAATCCCAGCGCGGCCTTCGAAAGCGCCTTATCCTTCCTATAGATTAATCCAATCTGTCGCATCATGGGATCGGGCCCCAGCGACAATGCGGCCACGAGGCCGGCGGCCACTTCCTCGCGGCAATGAGCGCCGGCGACGAAGCCGACTCCCAGGCCGGCCATCACAAATCGCTTGATCATCTCCGTTGAATCGAGCTCCATGGAAATGCGGATTTCATCTTCGACGGGGTCGAGCCACGCCATCAGCCGGCTGCGCGTGACGCCGGTCTTGGGCAGCAGCAATGGGTAGCCTGCCAGGTCGCGGGGTAGCACCTGCGCCTTGTCCGCCAGTGGATGATGAACCGGGACCAGTACCTTTATCTCATCGGAATGGATCTTGGCGACCTGCAGTCGTTTTTCTTTTACCGGAAGCTGCGTGATGCCGAAATCGGCCTGGTTCTCCACCACCGCGTCCACGACGCGTGAGCCGAAGGAGCGGTCCACCAGCATCTGCACATTCGGGAAACGCTTCTTGTATTCCGAGAAAACGCGCGGCAGGACGTAGATGCAGGTAGCCTCGCTCGCCGCGATCACCAGTTCGCCCCGCGGAACCCTTTCCAGTTCGTTGATGGCATTCTGTGCGCGTCTCCGCAAGTCGAGTATCTGCTCGGCGTGCTCGGCGAAGATGCGGCCGGCCGGCGTCAAAGCGATCTTCGTCCCCATCCGTTCAAATAATGACGCGTTCAGCTCCTGCTCGAGCTGGCGGACTTGTGCGCTTACCGCAGGCTGCGTGCGAAAACACGACTGCGCCGCCTTGGAGAAGCTCTTCAGGCGGACAATCTCGAGAAAAGTATGGAGCTGATCGAGATCCATCGGCCTCGGGCGGAGATCTCAATTCTAGCACTCCGGCCGATTGCGCCTGCTCACTACTTGCATCTTGTGTTACATAGATTGATGGTGAGATTGCTGATCATCGACGATGATACCGAACTTTGCGCGCTGCTCAAGGAGTTTCTGCACCGCGAAGGATTCTTCGTATTTCTCGAGCACGATGGCGCGGCCGGGCTGGAACGCGCGCTAGGCGGAAGGTTCGATCTGATCGTGCTCGATGTGATGCTTCCCACGCTCGATGGTTTCGCTGTTCTCAAAAAGCTGCGCGCGAAAAGCCGCGTCCCGGTGCTCATGCTGACGGCGCGCGGCGAAGACGAGGACCGCATTGTCGGCCTCGAGGTCGGCGCGGACGATTATCTTGCCAAGCCGTTTATTCCACGCGAACTGCTGGCGCGCATCAAAGCCATCCTGCGCCGCGCTCAGGCCACCGCAACGGGACGCATCGAGGTCAACGGCGTGATGATCGACCCGGGCACGCGCGAGGTTTTCTGCGATCAGCGCCGCGTGGACATCACCACGCTTGAATTCGACATTCTGGAGGTTCTGGTCCGCTCCGCCGGGCAGGTGGTTTCGCGCGACGCGCTGATGGAGAGCATGTATAACCGCAAGGCGACGCCGTTCGACCGTTCCATCGACATGCACGTCAGCCACCTGCGGAAGAAGCTCGAAACCAATCGCAGCCTGATCAAGACGGTTCGCGGAATCGGATATCAGTTCTGCCGTTCAGCTGAAGACGAGCGCGGTAACGATTCTCAAAAGGGCGAGGCGGCCCGATGAGATCGCTCTTCGCGAAAATCCTGGGATGGTTCGTGCTGGCGCTGGTGACGACATTGGCAGCCACGATCCTGACCTCGGCTTTGACCTACAACCCGCGTTCGTCGCCGCGCCAGGCGCCTTTCTCGATGCTTCTAAGCCTGGAGATGTCCGAGGCTCGGAATGCCTGGGAGTCCGGTGGGCGGCCCGCGCTCCAATCCGCGCTGGCGCGCTTCCGCCAAGTGACTAACGCTCGCGAAGTCATCTTTACAGACGCCGGCGGCACCGACCTTCTGACCGGAGAGCAACACGCCGACCTGGTACGCGAGGCCCGCAACTGGTCTCGCTTCCCCTTCTCCGGCCGCGGCGGCACCACGTTCGCCCGGTTCTCCAATGATGGTCGCTATTGTTTTCTTCTCGTGGTCAATCCCCGGCGCTTGTTCTCTTCGAACCTTCAACCGGCGCATCTGCTGGTGCTCATCTTGGCTGTGCTGTTCTGTTACGCCCTCGCCTATCACTTGACGGCCCCGCTGAGGCGGCTCCAAAAGGCCGTAGACCGCTTCGGTCACGGAGATCTCGAAGCACGGGCCGAGGAGCGGCGCAAAGACGAAATGGGACAACTCGCGGGCGCGTTCAATCGCATGGCCGGCCGCATCCAAACGCTGCTCACCGCCGAGCGCCGCCTGCTGCTCGATATCTCTCACGAACTACGCAGCCCGCTGGCGCGGCTGAACGTGGCGGTGGAACTGGCGCGATCCGGCGAGACGGGCGCTTCCCAGCTCGACCGCATCCAAAGGGAAGCCGACCGCTTGAATGCGCTCATCGGCGAGCTTCTCGAAATGACCCGGCTCGAAGGCGACCCGGCGCAGCGCAAGAAGGAGCGGGTGCATCTCGATCAGCTCATCGGCGCTCTGGTGGACGCTTGTTCGATTGAAGCACAAGCGCGCGGCTGTTCCCTGGATCTCACGGCGCCACAACCGGTCGCTTTGGATGGTGACAGCGAGTTGCTGCGGCGCGCCATAGAGAACGTCATGCGCAACGCAATTCACTATGCACCGCCCCAATCGAAAATAGAAGTGGCGCTGGAGAATGGCGCGGGGCGGGCGCGCGTCCGCGTGCGCGACTATGGACCGGGCGTTCCTGAAGAGGCGCTGCCGCACCTGTTCGATGCATTCTATCGCGTTGAGTCGGACCGCAATCGCAGCAGCGGAGGCGTGGGTCTCGGGCTTTCGATTGCGAGCCGCGCCGTCGCTCTACACCAGGGCACCTTGCGAGCCTCGAATGCGGCTCCGGGCCTGCTGGTCGAAATCGAACTGCCGGTCTGAGCCGTATTCGCACATCAGCTTCAAGAGGTGCGTGCGCCCCGGCTAAGTACAATAGGTACTTGCCGGCTTTCGATCCATTCTTCAAAAACGCCCACCTTGCCACCCTTGCGGGTAACTTCTGGGCGCGGCCGAAAACCGAGCACCGATGGCCGGTCGAACCCGTAATCTATTGCACCGAACCGGGCGTGCAGGTGCTGGTACATACGCAGCGCCCCGAAAGCCAGGCCCGTGGCGAGGTGATTCTGGTGCATGGCCTCGAAGGTTCCAGCGACGCCGGATACGCGCGGAGCATGGCATACGCGGCGCTCGAAGCGGGCTACATGACGCATCGCTTCAATATGCGAAGCTGCGGCGGTACGGAGAACCTGGCGCTCTCGAATTACCACTCTGGGCAAACCTGCGACCTGCTGTACGTGGTCCGGGAGCGGAAGCGTCAGAGCGGCCTTCCCCTTTTCGTTACAGGGTTTTCTCTCGGCGGAAACGTCGCCCTGAAGCTGGCGGGCGACTTGGGCGAGTCTGCGCGCGAACTGTTCTCCGGAGTGTGCGCGGTTTCGGCGCCCATCGACCTGAAAGCTTGTGCGGTCGCGCTCGGGCGCCGCCGGAACTTTCTCTACAGCAGGCGCTTTCTCAGCCGCCTAAAACAACGCATTCGGCTTCGGCATGCTCAGGCGCCGGAAATCTACACGCTCGAACACTTGCACCACATCAGGACCATTTACGATTTCGACGATTATTACACCGCCCGCCTGTTCGGCTTCGGCAGCGCCGATAACTATTATCGGACCCAATCCTCCAACCAGGTTCTGGAAAACATTCGCATTCCGGCGCTGGTTGTCCAGGCGAAGGACGACCCGCTGATTCCGTTCTCTGTGTTCGATCACCCCGCCTTCCGCAACAATCCGCGTCTGCGGCTGGTGGCAGTGGACCATGGCGGTCATCTCGGCTTCATCGCCCGGCGCCGCCCGCGTTTCTGGCTCGATGGAGTCGTAATGGAGTGGGTGCACGAAATTGCGAACAAACAACCGGCATCTCTCGTATCCTGAGAACAAGTGAATTCACAGGCGTCATTTTTCGAAGCCGCGGCGGTGGCCCTGGATTCTTTGCGCGCGAACAAGCTTCGCAGTTTTCTGACCCTGCTCGGAATCATTCTGTCGACCACCACCCTGATCGCCGTAATGGCCGTGATCCATGGCATGGACGTATACGTCGCGGAAACCGCATCCAGCATGGGAACGGACGGATTCCGCGTCCTGCGAATGGCGTTCGTCGGCCGCCGCGACCCTAAACAGTTCCTGGAGGCGCTGCGCCGGAACCCCGAACTGACGCGTGAAGAATACCAATTCGTGAAGAGCCGGGCGGTGCTGGTACGCGAAGCCGGCATCTCATCCAATCGCAACGCCAAGATCACCCATAGCGGCGACCTGGTGGACGGCGTTCAGCTCATGGGCGTCACGTCCAACTCTTTGGTGATGACCAATATGCAAGTGGATGTCGGACGCTTCCTCAGTGATATCGAAGACCAGAAGCACCTTATGGTCGCTTTTCTCGGCGCCGACTTCAAGGACCGTTTCTTTCCGAACGTGGATCCTATCGGCAAGACGATAGCGGTCGACGGCCGCCCTTTCGAGGTCATTGGAATCGCCAAGGCAAAAGGCAGCGTATTCGGCCAGTCGCAGGACAACTTCGTGGCCATCCCGGATGAGACGTACTTCAAGATTTACGGAGCCCAAAAGGGCATCAGCTATAACTTTCTGGCCGCGAGCCGCGATCAGCTCGAGCAGGCGCAAGATGAGATCCGCATGCTGATCCGCTCCCACCGCCACTTGCGCCCGCAACAGGACGACAATTTCGGGATCCAGTCATCGGACACGCTGGTCTCGGCTTGGGACCAGTTGACCGGAGCCATCGCCGCGACGGCCGTAGGTGTAGTGAGCGTGTTCATGGTGGTGGGCGGCATCGTGATCATGAACATCATGCTGGCGGTGGTGAGCGAGCGCACGCGCGAGATCGGCGTGCGGAAGTCGGTGGGCGCGCGGCGGCGTGATATCCTCAACCAGTTTCTGGTCGAATCGTCCATGCTCGCCGCCTGCGGCGGGCTCATCGGCGTTACGATCGCCTGGCTGGTGGCCGTGATCGTGCGCAACATCACGCCGGTGCCCATGGTGGTGCCGCTGAACGCGGTCTTGATCGGGGTAACGCTGTCGGCGGTGGTGGGCCTTTTCTTCGGCATCTACCCGGCGCGAAGAGCGGCCCGTCTCGACCCGATCGTCGCGCTGCGCGCGGAGACGTCTTGAGGTCCTTGGTATGAAGCTGATGCTCTCGGTAATCGGCCTCGCGCTCGCGACGCTTCGCGAGAACAAGATCCGTTCGTTCCTCACCGTCCTGGGTGTCATCATCGGTACCGGCACCATCATCGCAGTCGGCTCGATTCTCGCCGGCTTCGACGGCGCCGTCACCGGCGTCATCCGTGGATTCGGCACGAACACGGCGATCGTCTTCAAGATGCGCATGGGCCCGGGCTTCGGGGGCCGAACCAATGAAGAGCGCATGCGCAAACCGCTTACCTACGAAAATGCCGTAGCGATCGACGACCGCTGTC
>QHXU01000423.1 GCA_003223065.1 Acidobacteriota bacterium
CGGCAGCCACCTTTTCCTCGTTGTGCATGGGAACGAGCACAGAGATTCTCGGTAACACGAATCCGGCAAGTTCCATCGTGTCCCGGGGCCGCCGCAGCATCAGGCGGTAGAGGGCGAATGCATAGTGCCGGACGGCATAGAGCGTCAACACGGCCATGGCGAAGCCCAAACAGCATTTCGCAAGAAGAATCAGAACTGCCACATTGCCCGCTTTCCCCACGACCTGCCTATCGCTGTGTGCGTCGCGAGAGAGTAGAAAACCATCAAGTAAACCAGATCGGCCAGTAACCCCAGGCAGAACCACAGGAGCGGCACGAACAGCAGACCGCTGTAATGGACCACCGCAAGGCAGAAGGCCAGCCGGAAGGCGGACCACAGGAATGCATAAGCCTGCACGGCCAGCGCCCACAGGATCCCGAGCCACACGGCTGGTTCCAGCAGCACGAAAAGGAACGCAGAGAACCAGGGTACAAGCAGCCAGACCAACACTTCCATGCGCAGCCAAATCTGCGCGAATTCAGCCGATCCGATCTCGAAGGATTGCGAGAAAACCATCACTCCTACCGCGACTAGAAGAAGAATCAGCAGGAACACTACAAAATTCCGAGCCAGTTGTACGCGGCGGTGAATCGCCAGCAGGCCGATCACACTCGCCATGAACAGAATGCCCACACGCACCGGCGCATCCCCAAACCGGAACACCTTCGTCACTACGACCGGTGTCGAACCGATCGGACCAAAAACGTCAACCGTTTGAACACCGAGAACAGTAAGATCGCACAGCTCCACGAGCCCCCGCGAGATGCGGTTGTGTTCGAAGAGCAGGCGCTCTCGCGCAAGATACACCCCGACGCTTAGGAACGCCGCAACTATGACCGCAATAACCAGGCGGGCAGCCGTAACATGGAGGCCGCGGACGCTGCGATGAGGGTAAATTACCGCGCGCCGCACATCTCCCCGCATGTGCGCACCACCCTTGTCCCGCCAGGGCAAGGAGCTCCGCCGTGGCGGAATTGAAACTTGCACGCTCGGCCCGGACGACGCGCCGGGTCGCGGAACTACCATCTTCGGTACCTTCTTTCGCCTATGAGATCGTATCCTGGGCCGCTGCAACGTTCAATATGCAGCTGGTTCTATGCCTGTTGCGAGATAGGCCAGTACTTTCATCAGCTGACCAATCCAAGCATCTATCTCGCTTTCGTCGCCGGGCCATCAATTGTCCCTGCACACGAATTGCGGCTGGGCGTCCTCCGATTCTACAAACACTCGAACCCCATGTCGGATTTACAGCGATAGTCCTGGCTTTAGTTTGTCTATTGTCGCAGCCATCTGAATCCGCGTCAAGAGCTTTAATAGGCGCTGTGCGCACTCTCGTTCAGCAAATGGTTCCTTTCCGGAACGCTTGGTTTACTATCTTCTTGAGCGATATGGCGCAGCTAGACTAAGGCGAGGAGGTAAATCATGGAGAAATTGTTGGCAAGAGGCTTGGCCGCGTCCGCGGTCCTGGTGATGGCCAGCGTGATATTGACGCCTCAGCAACCGAATCAGACGCGTAGGATCCCTCAATTCGAGAACGACGAAGTGAAGGTCTGGAAAGGAATCGTTATGCCGAATCAACCCCTTACCATGCACCGGCACGATCATCCTCGAATCATTATTCCGATCGTCGGCGGAACAATGAAGATCGTGCAGCAGTCCGGCGGTTCAGAGACGCATCAGTGGGAGGCGGGGAAAGCCTACTGGCTGACTACCGATCCGCCGAACCAGCTTCATGCTGACGTAAACGCGGGCGGGAAGCCCATCGAACTGATCGCGGTCGAACTCAAGAACGCGAAATAAGGGCCTTGGGCATCACAAGAAAACGGTGCCTGATCAATCGACTGTAACGTGTTCCCGTGCCACGGAAACGGCCCGCCGGGTTTCGAGTTGTGCCGTGAAATGAAAAGTGCTTCCCGATCCCGGCTGGCTTTCCACCCAGATCCGGCCCTGCATCATTTCGACCAGCCGGGCGCAGATCGTCAACCCGAGCCCGGTGCCCCCGTATTTTCGAGTCGTCGACCCGTCAGCCTGAGTGAACGGGTGGAAGATCATACCCAGTTTTTCCGGGGGTACGCCGATACCAGTATCTTCGACTAGGAAATGGAGCTTGGCCTGCCCATTCGAGCACTCCTCCGGCCTCACTTGAAGGTTCACGGCACCCCGTTCGGTGAACTTGACAGCATTGCTGAGCAGGTTCACAAGGATCTGTGTGAGGCGTCCCGAATCGCCAATGAGAATGTCCGGCGTCTCCGGTTGAATTCCCCAGCTCACGCTCACGCCCTTGGCAGCAGCGGAAATTACGAAGGGCTTGCAGGCATCCCCAATGACCCGCCGGAGTTCGAATCCGACATGCTCCAGTTCTAGCTTCCCGGCTTCGATTTTGGAAAAATCGAGGAGTTCGTTAAGCAGCCGCAGCAGTGAATCGGCGCAACCCTTTACAGTCTCGAGGCAATCTCTCTGTTCCACCGAAAGCGGGCCATCCAATGCAACCGCAGTCATGCCTATGATGCCGTTCATCGGCGTGCGCAACTCATGACTCATGTTGGCGAGGAACTCGCTCTTGGACCTGTTCGCAGATTCCGCCGCCTCTTTGGCTCGGTTGAGGAGAATGTGGTCGTTTAGAGCGTGCCAGTATCTCTCGTTAAGAATGCGTCCCTGGGCCAGCAGAAATCCTAGAAAAATCGTCGTGAGCAAAGCCATCGTGTAGCCTGCTCGACCGCCAACGTACAAGTCCATCCCGATGCAAGGCGCCAACATCAGGAACTGATTCCC
>QHXU01000404.1:0-1966 GCA_003223065.1 Acidobacteriota bacterium
GATCAAACTCCGGCTCGAGTCGCGCGGATTGACCCAAATCGCCGCGTCGTCGGCATCATCGCCCACTGGCTCCGTGAAGAACGCCGGCTCCACGCGCAGGATCGGCACGGCCGCTTTTTGAGCCAACGAATATAGTCCCAAGGCCGGCAAACCGACGATGGCGGGCCAGAAGACCACGCGCATTCGGGTATTCATGAAACTAACTTAACCCAGGTCTGCGACGGAAAGGCAGGGAAGCCGCCGCCGGAAAGTTGTGGGAAGATACACGTTGAGCGAACGTTTACGAGATGAGGTCCGCCCGCTTGGGCGGCAGTTGCGTATATTCTAGAAGTCGAATATCCTAATTTATTGGGGAATTTGCTGCGATCGTACAAAGCGAGCGTTTTTCAAGCTCTTGCACACCCGACCCGCATCGCCATTGTCGAAATGTTGCAGAATGGGGAGCTTTCCGCCGGCGCGATTCAAGAACAACTTGGCATCGAGCAGGCCAACGTTTCTCAGCATCTCGCAATTCTGCGCAGCAGGCAAATCGTGGCCAATCGGAAGGATGGCAATCAGGTTTTCTACTCGCTGCGGAATCCGGTCCTGCTCGAGGTTCTGGAGATCATGCGACGCTATTTCAAGGCGAACCTCTCCGAAGCGATTCATATGCTGAAAGAAATCAAAGCGGAGCGGGCTCCGCGGTGAAGACCCGGGCTGCCATTCCCTGTAGCGGTCGCTCAAACTGCGCCACAAGGAGAGACTCGTGCCAAATTATCAACCGATCGCGGTGATTGCCGCTCGGCTCCAAATCGATACGGAAATGCTCCTGGATTTCCATCGCAAGGGATGGATTCAAGCTGTGACCAAGAACGGCGCAGTGTTCCTGTCGGCCGACCAGCACTATCGGGCCAAGTACATCCTTCACTTATCCCAGACGAAACATCTTAGTGACGAGCAGATTCAACTGGTCCTCTCGATCCAACGGCCTCCCTATTCAGCAGCCGAGGTTGATGAGATTTTGAAGCAGCACGCACTGCCGCCCAGACCCAAGCGTGCTGATGCTTGAGGCCCTTTTCAACGGCGGATTGATCGCGTATCTGACTGGAGCGGCAGCGGGCCTGGTTTCGATCCGGCGGCCGCTGGTCGCGCGGCTTCTGGCTTTTGGCCTGGCTGCATGTGGCGCTCTCCTCCAGACGATCGCCTCGGGGATCGCGTTTGCACAGGGTGGGACTGCGCGCTGGACCCTGCCCAGCGGCGTTCCGCTATTTACCTGGGGCGTCCGGCTTGATCCGATATCCGCCTGCTTCAGCCTGGCGCTGGGTCTCCTGGCCCTGGCGGTTTCCGTGTTTTCCCTGGGTTATCTGCGGGACTGGGAGGGCCGCAGGAACATCGGCGTTTTCGGATTCTTCTACAACATTCTGCTCCTCAGTTTGACGCTCGTCTTTACTGCCTCCAACGCATTTTTCTTCCTGCTGGCGTGGGAAGTGATGGCGCTTTCGGCGTATTGCCTGGTCACCTTCGAACATGAAAAGACGGAAACCCGAACCGCCGGGACTCTTTTTCTGATCATGTCCCACGCCGGCACGGGTTTTCTGTTGATTGCTTTCATGATCCTGGCCACCTCGGGCGGCACTCTGGATTTTTCGACGTTTCATTCGTTGGCATCCAGGCTGCCACCCGGCGAGCAGAACGCGGTCTTCTTGCTGTTCTTCCTGGGTTTTGGCATCAAGGCGGGTGTCATTCCTTTGCACGTCTGGTTGCCGGCCGCGCATCCAGTGGCGCCGAGCAATATTTCCGCGCTGATGTCGGGAATCGTCATCAAGGCGGGGATTTACGGAATGGCGCGGGTCTTCTTCGACTTCTTCGATGTGCCTCCGTTGTGGTCGGGAAACCTGGTGCTGGCCATCGGCGTGGTTTCCGCGCTCATAGGTGTGCTGTACGCGCTCATGGAAAACGACCTGAAACGTCTGCTGGCTTACAGTAG
>QHXU01000404.1:1981-5262 GCA_003223065.1 Acidobacteriota bacterium
CGCTGATGTTCCGCTCCTTTGGACATCCCCATCTGGCCGCCCTTGCTCTGATTGCTGGTTTGTACCACGCCATGAATCACGCCCTCTTCAAGTGCCTGCTCTTTCTCGGCGCCGGTTCGATCGTGCACGCCACGGGTACTCGCAATATGGAGAGGATGGGCGGGTTAATCCGCGGAATGCCGGTAACGGCCTTGTTCTTCTTGATCGGTGCCGTGGCCATCTCGGGCCTGCCGCCGGTCAACGGATTCGTGAGCGAATGGCTCACCTATCAAGCGCTGCTGGCTGGGTTCGGAACCACCCCCAGCCTCGCCCGCGTGATGTTCCCGGTGGCTGGTTCCCTGCTCGCGTTAACCGCGGCTCTGGCTTCGGCTTGTTTTGTCAAAGCCTTTGGGATCACTTTCCTGGCTCTTCCCAGGAGCGAGGAAGCCGGAAAAGCCAGAGAGGTCTCCCTCTCGATGCGTTTCGGAATGGGCGTTCTTGCCGCGGGACGCATCGTGCTCGGGCTAGGGGCTGGCTGGTTCCTGCCGGCGTTCGACGCCGTTACCGAGCAGGCTATGGGTATCCGGGTTAGTTCGACCCTTGTAGCTGCGAACGGGTTTGTGCTCTCTGCGGGAACGGCCCGAAGCGGCACCGTCTCAACGGCGGGAATCGCCGCGATGATGATCTTGATTTCCATCGTGCCCGCGCTTCTGTTGCTGGTTTTGGGGCGCAGAAGCCGGCGCTCGACCGGACCGACGTGGGATTGTGGACTGCCCGGCCTGACAGCCGATAACGAATACACGGCCACGGCATTCTCAAAGCCGCTGCGCATGATCTTCTCGGCTCTCTACCGGCCCCGCCGCGAGATCCAGGCTGAGTTTGATATTTCACCCTATTACCCCACGGCGATCCGGTTCGAGAGCGAGATCGAACCTACCTTCGAGAAGCGGCTTTACGAACCGGTCAAGGAACGTATATTGGCGCTCGCCGGCCGGATGCGAGCGGTGCAGGCGGGCAGTATTCATGCCTATCTCGCCTACATCTTCGTCACGCTCATCCTCTTGTTGCTGTACGGAGCGCGTGGATGATGGCGGCATCGCTCAAGACGCTCGCGCAGCTGCTTCTGCTGTTGACGGTTTCTCCGCTCGTCAGCGGATTCATCAAAACGCTTAAGGCTCGCCTGCAGACCCGGCGAGGGCCGGGCGTGCTCCAGCCGTACCGAGACCTGTACAAGCTGCTGAGAAAGGGCATGGTCATTCCGGAAACGGCGTCCTGGCTCTTCACTGCGACACCGTACGTGGTCTTCTTGACCGCGGGAATCGCGGGATTGATGATTCCGATGGTTTCGGCGGAAGCGCCGCTTGGCCTCTTCGGCGGCGTACTGGCGGTGGTCTACATGCTTGCACTGGGCCGTTTCGTGCTCGCCCTGGGAGGGCTCGATACCGGCAGTTCATTCGGCGGGCTGGGCAGCAGCCGCGAGATGACCATATCGGCGCTGGCGGAGCCCGCGATGATGTTGGCGATTTTCACGGTGGCGATCGGGGCGAACTCTACCAGCCTCTCCGAAGTAGCCAGGACCGCCATCGGACAGGAGTGGCGGTTCTTGCACCCGTCGCAAATGTTGGCGTTCGCAGCCCTGTTTCTGGTGCTGATCGCCGAGACCGGGCGGATCCCCGTCGATAATCCGGCCACCCACCTGGAACTCACGATGATCCACGAAGCGATGGTCCTGGAATACTCCGGGCAATACCTGGCCCTGATCGAGTGGGGCGGAGCGATCAAGCAATTACTTCTGATGACCCTGCTGGTCAACAGCTTCTGGCCGTTCGGGCTGCGATTGGGCTGGTCCCTTCCGGGCGTCCTGATAGGTCTGGGTTACCTGCTGCTCAAATTGATGATGCTTAGCGGCATCATCGTTCTGGTGGAGACGACCAACGCCAAAATGCGCCTGTTCCGGGTGCCAGAACTGCTGGCGGTAGCTTTCACCCTGGGAGCGCTCGCGCTGGTGTCCACCTTCCTCTTCTAACGCCTATGCACATCTTTCAAAACCCCGAGTTCGGCGACAAGGTGGTCACTTTGATGGCCGCGCTGGTCCTGGTCCTCCAGCTTGCCATGACCGCTCAGAAATGGGTCATCACAAACATCCGGATCTTTGGAGTGCAGTCCCTCTTGCTAGCCTTCATCGCCGCCACGATTGCGGTTTTCAATGGCGCGTCTCATCTCTTCATCGCGGCGATTCTGACCCTTCTGGTCAAAGCGATTCTGGTCCCGATATTGCTGGAGCGGCTCGTTGACCGCATCGAGATTCGGCAGGAGACCGATCCATGGATTAACGCACCGCTCTCCGTGGTGATCTCCGGCGGACTCACGCTGATCGGTTACATTGTCGCGGAATCCTTCTACCGGCCGGAGCATACGGCCGGTGCGGCGAGCCTGGGCCACAATACGCTGGCCGTAGCCATCTCTCTTTTCTTGATTGGCTTCTTTGCGATGATCAACCGCCGCAAGGCGCTGACCCAGGTTCTGGCGCTGCTTTCGTTGGAAAACGGGTTGTTCCTGGCGACAATCTCGCTGACTTACGGGATGCCCCTAATCGTCGAGCTGGGGATCTTCTTTGACGTCCTGGTGGCAGTGCTGGTCCTCGGTATCCTGGTCTACCGCATCCGGGAATCGTTCGAATCGATGGACGTCAGTCAGATGCGAAGGTTGCGGGGCTAGAGGGGAACCGATGATCCTGGCCGTATTGCTTCTAGTCCCCTTGACCGCCGGGCTCCTGTCGCACTTCGCTCGCAGGCGGGCTGCGATGGAAGTGATCAACCTGGCCGGTTTCGCGGTCACCTTTCTCCTGGCTCTCATGTTGGGCGGCCAGGTTCTTAGCGGAGGCGCCGTGTCGCTGTGGAACAGTTTCCTCTACGCCGACCATCTCAGCGCGTTGGTAATCCTGCTCACGGCGTCAATCGCGCTGGTGTGCACAGTCTACGCTATCGGCTATCTGCGCGAGGACGAGCGGAGCGGAGCGCTGATGCTCGAGGAGGGAGACGAGCCCCCCACTTCGAAACTCCGGAAGTACTATACGCTGACCCCGCTTTTTGTGTTCTCGATGCTGCTGGTCACAGTGGCCAACAACCTGGGGGTGATGTGGGTGGCGATTGAGGCCACTACGCTGGCGTCGGTCTTTCTGGTCACCTTCTATGGGAAGGTCACTTCGCTTGAAGCCGCATGGAAGTACGCGATTATCGGCGGCGTGGGATTGTCGATGGCGTTGTTTGGTACGGTCCTCGCCTACTATTCAGCGCACAGCC
>QHXU01000405.1:0-3199 GCA_003223065.1 Acidobacteriota bacterium
CACATCCGGCGCGGGTGGTTTCACATCCACGATGGCGGGACGTTTCAGGTCGGCAGTGCTCTTTGGGTACAAGCTCAGACCGATCAGAACGGTTGCGTGTAAGGGAAGTACGTTCCTCATAGGTTTGTACTCCTGACATTGATTTTTTTCGCCGCCTGTTTATCCGCGAGAACGCGAAGGGAAATGTTTGAACCCTCGCTTCCAGCTTCTTTTCCTTCTTCTCCGGCATCTCGAAAAACGCCTCGCTGCACACGCCACTGAGTAGCGCTTCTAATCAACCTGATCGGCGCCGATTGAGCAGAGAGGAGTGACCCTTTGCCTGAAAACATTGGCAAAATAGTACTGAGGGCCGGGAAGCTCTAGAATCAAAACGCCAGTTTGCTTTGAGGCTTGGGCTGGTAACTTGGGGAAGAGAGTGCTTCTCAAGTCAAGGGACAGAAATCACAAGGCAATAGTACTTTTGGTGATCTGGCCCTAACCATTCAAAAGCGACCTTAAGAAGGACAGCCGTTTGCCCTAAGCCGCGGCGGGCAGGTCCGGTTTTTTCCTGCCGGCCGCTAACCTCATGCCATCGCATGTCGTCGGGATCATTTCGTCGGTCGTCCTGACGGCTGCGATCGCGGCACGCGCGTGGCGCAGCTCTTCGCGAAAGAGCCGTCGCTCAAGGGACTCGCGCCGACGCAATCGGAGCCGCCGTTCCTGATCGCGCAGCTCACAGTGCTGGTGCGGTTTGTGGCGCTCACGATCGTCGTGAATCGCGGGTTCCGGGGCTTCGGCCCTGTTTTGTCACATCGGTAAAAAACCGATGTCGCTCGCCAGTAAACCGGCGATGAATAACCCTGCTCATCAGATTGTCACCCGGCTCCATAGCGATTCTTTGTCCCATTTACCATCGTAACGGACGCCATTCAGAAACAAACCTGGAGTGTTGTACACCCCGTTCTGAACCCCTGCAAGAAAATCGGCGCGCACTCTCTCGCTATACGTTCCGGTCTTCAACTCATCACGGAAGCGCTCGACATCCAGGGTTAGCTCTCCCGCGTAGCGAATCAAATCTTTCGTATGAAGTGCCTGTTGGCGCTCGAAAAGCAGCGTGTGCATTTCCCAGAATTTGCCCTGCGCCCCGGCTGCCTCTGCCGCTTCCGCTGCCTGCCGTGCGTGGGGATGAATGCCGGAAAGAGGATAGTGCCGGAACACGATCCTCAATCGGGAGGCAACATCCCTCTGCAGGTCACGAAGGATCACATAGAGACGCCCGCAATCCGGGCACTCGTAATCGCCATACTCGACGAGGGTATAGGGGGCATCCTCAGGACCATGTGCGTGGTCCACGGGGCGAATCGGAAGCAAGAGGCGGGAAAGGTCGATGGAATCCATAAGGGCGTCGGCACGAGTGTACAGCTCGGATGCGCGAAAGACTGTCTTGGCTTCCGGCTGCAGGGGGAAGCGGAAGATCCACCTCCAGGATGCAGGCACCCATCCTATTAGTAAAGCTTTTTCAGATACAGCAGCCTTGGGCGGGAGCAGGAGTTGGTTGCGGGGGGTGGATTTGAACCACCGACCTTTGGGTTATGAGCCCAACGAGCTACCAGACTGCTCCACCCCGCATGACCATGGTAGCCCAGGCCCCCGGATCCGTCAAACTCGAAATCCGATCCACCAGGTGGCGGCGGCCGCGCCGGCCCAGAGCGCAAAAGTGGCCGTGATGCGGAGCGTAAATGAAACCGTCCCGGTCATCGCTGCGAGCACGATTTTGAGGGCAGCGTTCGATACCAGCGCCAACAGGACCGCGATCTCCGCGGTCTGGACCGGGATCTCCTGCGACCTGAGGAAGTCCGCCGCGGGGGCCACCACCGTCGCGACGTCGACCAGCCCTCCAAACAGACTGGTTCCGTAAAACGCCTCCGTGCCCAGCTTCGCGGTAGCGGCCTTGGTCAAAAAGACAACGGCGGTGAAGAGGGCGCCGAAACGTAACGCCGGCCCGAGCCGGAACGGATTGCCGGCGGTCATCTTGAGGCCGCTGACACGCTCGTGCGGCCAGCGCCGCAAAATCTCGGCCAAGATCACGCCGCAGAGCGTCATCGCTGCGAGCGGCCAGACGCAAGCCAGCGCCAGTTCCCGGTGCACAAGAGCGACAATGAGCAGCGTCCTCGGAAACTGCACGGTATTGGCAACGACGAACGCGCGCCACAAACCGAATGTTTCCTCCGGCCGCTCCTTGCTGACGCGCGCAAAGTGCAGCGTGGCGGCGGTAGTGGAGGTGAGGCCGCCCAGGACGCTCGTGTAGAATAATCCTTCTTCCTCGCCGAGAAACTTCTCCAAAAAAAATCCCACGTAAGAGAGCGACAAGATCAAAATCACGAACAGCCAAACCTGCCGCGGCTGGAAAAACGAGAACGGTCCATAGGAGCCGCGCGGCAGCAGGGGATAAACGACCAGTACGAAGGCCACGAAAGCCAGCGTGCCGTTGAACTCGGCTTCGGTGATTTGCTCGCGCACCAATGAGTGAAGCCGCTGTTTAGCTTCGAGGAATATGGCGACCACGATGGTGATTCCGATCGCCAGCGGCGCGGCGAAGTCAAGCTGCCGGGAAGCAGCCAGGTACGCGAGCACGAATGTGGCGACCCCGGCCAGATCGGTGGTGACGCCCGAGCCCTCCTTGCGCTCCTCAAAACGAAAAAGCGCCAGGAGAGCGGTGATTGACAGGAGAGCCGCTCCGCCGAGCCAGGCGTTATCGAGGAGTCCGGAGATGCCGCCGGCGAGCGAGATCAGCAGAAAATCGCGCAGCCCCGGGTGCGCGCCCGAGGATTCCCGCTGCACACCCACAAGCAGACCGATGAGCAGCGCGCCCGAGAGGGCTCCCACAGCAACCGGGAGGGTAATCTCGGCCGCCAGCATGCATAACGATTATAGTGAGCCCGCCGGTAGCCTCATGCGGTGCGGCGCGCACCGGCGGCGGTAATGGCTCCGAACCGCCGCTCGCGATGGTGAAATTCCTCGACGGCGGCGGCCAGATCTTCAGCACCGAAATCCGGCCACATGCGGGGTGTGAACACCATTTCCGCGTAAGCGCATTCCCAAAGCAGGAAGTCGCTAAGGCGCTGCTCGCCGCTGGTGCGAATCAGCAGGTCGACGTCAGGCCCGACCAGCCGCGAAAGGTTTTCTTCGGTAACCGAGCGCTCGCCTTTCAGGCGGCGCG
>QHXU01000405.1:3229-6072 GCA_003223065.1 Acidobacteriota bacterium
GCGCGCCGCGTCGAGGATCGCCTGGCGGGAAGAGTAATCGAGCGCGATGCGTAGGTTCAGCTTGCTGCCCCCGGCGGTCTTTTGCTCGGACCGGTCGATGAGGTCAACCAGCCCGGCGGGCAGGCGGTCGCGGCGTCCGATCGCCTCGAAGCGGACACGGTTGGTCACGCACCGGTCTGTTTCCTGGATCAGGTAGCGGCGGAGCAGTGTCATCAGCGCGGAGATTTCGCGCGGAGGGCGGCGCCAGTTATCCGCCGAGAACGCGTACAGCGTGAGCACTGAAATCCCCAGCGAAGGCGCGGCTTCCACCGTGCGGCGAACCGCGTCGGCGCCGGCGCGATGCCCGGCGATGCGAGGCAGGCCCCGCGCATTCGCCCAGCGCCCGTTGCCGTCCATGATGATGGCGACATGCAGACCGTCCCCAAAAGTACTTCTCATTGCAAAGTTACCCTCCGATCGAATCCCTTATTCAGCATTTTTGGAAATCAGCGCTTCATCGCCTGGATGAGCGCTTCCATGTGGTCCAGGTATTTCTCGAGCGCTTTCCGGCCGAGAGGAGTCAGCGTGTACTCCGTTTTCGGCATCCGGCCCTCGAACGATTTGGTACAGGCGATATACTTCGCCTCCTCGAGCTTGCGCGCGTGCACGCTCAAATTGCCATCGGTGGTTTTCAAAAGGCGTTTGAGATCGTTGAAGGTGAGGGAAGAGTTCGCCGCCAGAGCGCTCACGATCCCAAGCCGAATCCGCTCGTGAATCAGCCGGTCGAGGTCCGGGAGACCACCCGCCTGTTCCACGCCCAGCATCGACGCACGAGGCCCACGTTCCGACGGAAGAGCACTGTTTCTAGCCACCGTACCTCCTGGCGATGATCGCTCCGAAGCAAATGTGGAGACCGCCGAAACCCGCACCAAGCCAAAAATCATTCCAGCCCGCGGGCGTGAACAACGCCAATGCGCCCGCCACCAGGAAACATCCGCCCATCACGGGAACCACCGGCACCGAAAATGCGCCGCCCGTAATAACGCCCGCACCGTACAACATCAGCCAGACGCCGGGCATCAATGCCACCAACCCGGCCCGCCACAGCACCAGCGTGAGAGCGGCGCCCACAATCAGGGGCGGCACAAAGCTGAAGACAAACTTGCGCGTAGGCGCAGACCATAGGGGCAGCCCGGCGGCAAGCGCTTTGCGCCACATGGCCAGGATGCCTAAAGCGACGGCGAGCGCGCCTTCAGCCAGCCACGTTCCGAGCCACGTACCCGGCGAGGTCTGCCATGAAGCGATGACGCTCACTGCCAGCGCCGTGAGACCCATCGCCACGCCGCCCCAGCCGGGCACGGCCGTGAAGGAACCGGCGCGCTCCATGGTTTCACGGATGTAGCGCAGGTTGTCCATGGCGTGATCATGCAAAGGAATGGGCTCCGGGTGGCGCCCGCGAATCGGCTGAACAGAAGCCATAACCATATTTTAGGCATTCCGCCGAGCCATGTCAAGTACTTTATGCTACAAAGAGAGTATAATCCTGAGCATGGCGAACCGCAGAGAATTTCTTGCCGCCGCGCTCGCGCCGATGCTTCGCGCCGTGCCTCTTGCCTCGTTCAAGCTAGGCGTCACCACGGATGAAATCGACGAGGACCTGCTCACCGCGCTGCGGTTTCTGCGTGAATTCGGACTCGAATACGCGGAGATCCGATCCGTCTGGGGCAAGTACGCCGAGGTCCAGCCGGTGGAGAAAGTCCGCCAGGCCCGGGCGCTGATGGACGAGCACCGCATCAAGACAGGGATGCTCTCGACTTCCTTCTTAAGCCCGGTTCTCGATCAGCAGTGGAAGGTATTAGACGATGCATTCGAGCGCGCGGAAATTCTCGGCACGAAAAAGATTCGCACGTTCGCGTTCACATACAAGGCGGGCGAGACGCCGGATAAGAAAGCATATCCCCGCATTTACGAATTGGTCCGGGAATCGGCGCGGCGGGCGAAGGCGCGAGGATTCCGGCTGGCGGTCGAAAACGTGGGCCAGAGCTACGTTTGGACCGGCGCTGAATCAGCCCGTCTGCTCGACGCCGTAAAGGACGACGCGCTTGGCGTGAACTGGGACCCGAACAATGCGGCTGCAGCGGGCGAGCGCCCGTTTCCGGACGGCTACAAACTCCTGGATCCGGCGCGCATCTTTCATGTCCACCTGCGCGACTACCGGCACACGAAGGAAGGCAAGGTCGAGTGGTGCGCGGTGGGCGATGGCGAATTCGACAATCTGGGCCAGATCCGCGCGCTGCTCAAAGACGGTTACAAGGGCGAGTGGACGCTCGAGACGCACTGGCGCAGTCCGCTCGGAAAAGGGTTGATCGAGCATAACGCTGCTACGATAGTCAGTTGACAATGAAGGCCCTATTCGAGGTGCTCGCGCCGGGCGAGCAGGACTACGAACTCGCTCAGGCGATCGATCCGGAGCGTCTTCCGGCCCACATCGCCATCATCATGGACGGCAACGGGCGCTGGGCGAAGCTCCGAAACCTGCCTCGCGTAGCAGGCCACAGGGCGGGCATCCAGCCGGTACGCGCGACGGTGGAAACATGCGCACGGCTCGGTGTGCGGGCGCTGACGCTGTATGCGTTTTCGATCGAAAACTGGAAGCGGCCTCGGGCCGAAGTGGAGACGCTGTGGCGCCTGCTGCGGCTATACCTGCGCTCGGAGTTGCCGGAGATGATCCGGCACGGCATTCGCTTTACAGCGATCGGGCGGCTGGACGCGCTGCCTGATTTCGTGCGCGCCGAATTGCATGCGGACATGCATAAGACCGCTCCAAACCGCGGGCTCAATGTGAACCTGGCGATCAACTACGG
>QHXU01000405.1:6116-7722 GCA_003223065.1 Acidobacteriota bacterium
AGACGAAGCCGCCATTGCCGCTCGCCTGTACACCGCCGGGATGCCCGATCCCGATCTTCTCATCCGCACATCCGGCGAGATGCGCGTAAGCAACTTCCTGCTGTGGCAGATTGCCTACGCCGAGCTGTACCTCACCGAGACTCTGTGGCCGGACTTCAGCAGGGCGGAGTTGCTGCGCGCGATTCTCGACTATCAGAAGCGCGACCGGCGCTACGGAGGGCTAGGCAAGCCCACGCCGGTTCCGGTGCGCGATGCACTGATCGAAGCAGTAAGCGTTCCGACGCGATGAAGCGCCTGGCGACGTCGCTGGTCCTAATCCCGGCCATCACGTGGTTGATTCTTGCCGGCCCGCAGTGGGCGTTGATAACGGTGCTGGCGGCTATCGGACTCCTTGCGTTCCGCGAGTACGACCAGATCGCGGCCAGCCACGACATTGCGCGCGCGGGGCTCCCAGGGATGGCGGCGGGCCTGGCGCTCATGCTCGCGCCCGCGCCGGGAATCATCGCGGTGCTGGCGGCGTTGGCCGCGATGGCGCTGGCATTGCGCGTTGTTGACGTGGCGAGCGCAATGGCGTGCGCGGCCTCGTTCACGCTTGGGGTCCTCTACATTTTTGGATCGTTGCGATGCGCGATCGAGCTGCGCGAGATGAATCACCACTGGCTGATGTTCGCGCTGTTGCTGAGCTGGGCAGGCGACACGGCCGCGCTGTACATCGGCCGGGCTTTCGGCAGGCACAAGCTCGCGCCGCGGCTGAGCCCCGCGAAATCCTGGGAAGGAGCGGCGGGTTCCGTGGCTGCCGGAGTACTCGCCGGCGGCGTCTATTCCTACTACCTGCTTCCCGGCGTACCGCTGCGATGGGTGCTGGCGCTTGCGGCAGCGGGAAATGTTGCGGGGCAGGTGGGGGACCTGTGCGAGTCGGCGTTGAAGCGCGGAGCAGGCGTGAAAGACAGCGGCACGTTGCTGCGGGGCCACGGCGGATGGCTGGACCGGATTGATTCGAGCCTGTTCAGCGTCCCGGTGGTTTACGCGCTGTTGAAGCTGTTGCCTCGTTAGCTTTCGGCGGAGTTAGAATGAGGGTGCCAATCCATTCAGGAGAGTGCAAATGATGCCACGTCAAGTAAAGCCGATTCCGAGAGGCTATCATTCTGTGACACCGTACCTTGTCGTTCATGATGCCGCACGCGCTATTGATTTTTACCAACGTGTGTTTGGCGCAAAGGAAGTAACGCGCATGGACGGTCCACCCGGAAAGATCGCTCACGCGGAACTCAAGATCGGCAACTCCATGATCATGCTCTCTGACGAGATGCCGGGCGGCGGCTGCCGCTCGCCACAATCGTTGGGCGGGTCGACCGTGAATATTTTCCTGTACGTGGAAGATGTCGATTCGGTCTTTAACCAGGCGGTGTCAGCAGGAGCCAAAGTGGAAAAGCCGTTGGCCGACATGTTCTGGGGTGACCGTTACGGTCAGGTGAGCGATCCGTTTGGCCACTCCTGGTCGCTGGCGACGCACAAAGAGGATGTTCCCCGGAGGGAAATGGCGAAGCGCGCCCAAGAAACGATGGCGAAGATGGGACAGCAGGCCCAGTCTGCCAGCTGACCTGCC
>QHXU01000408.1 GCA_003223065.1 Acidobacteriota bacterium
CGCGCATGCTGCGTCTGTTCTCCCGGTTCCGTGAGGAGTTCGATCACGTCTTGGTGGATGCACCTCCTTGTCTGGAGTATGCCGACGCAAGAATTCTCGCTCGCAATGCGGATGGGGTCATCCTGGTGTTCCGCGCAAACAAGACCGACAAGAAAACAGCGCTGGCGGTGGTCGATCAGCTCATGCGCGACAGAATTCCGATCGCAGGAACCATCCTGAACGACTGGGATCCGAAGTCCGGCGGGACGTATGGCGACTACACATACCCCCGGGCTTATCGCCGCCGCGGTGACAATCATTCTCTGCTTGCATTCGGCGCCTAGCAACTCATGAGTGCTTACAAAGAAATTTTGCAAGCGCCTCCGATTGTTCAAAGCTCCGGCCTGTCCCTGCAGCGGAACTTTGCATGGTCATTTGCCGGAAATGTCGTCTACGCGCTGTGCCAATGGGGCATGATCATCGTGCTCGCCAAACTGGGAAATCCATTCATGGTTGGGCAATTCTCATTGGGCTTGGCATTGTCGACACCGGTATTGATGCTGACTAACCTCCAGCTCCGCGTGGTACAGGCGACGGATGTGCGGCGAGGGTACGTGTTTGGGGAGTATCTGGGACTGCGGTTGGTTACGACCGCTATTGCATTCGCGACCATCGCGGGCATCGCCTGCGCGGTGACCCATGAGCCGAACACGATCATGGTCGTGCTTGCAGTCGGCGCAGCCAAGTCTACGGAGTCAATAAGTGACATCTTTTACGGATTGTTTCAACTGAACAATCATTTGGATCAGACAGGGATGTCGATGATGCTCAAAGGCCTGGTCTCGGTGGCGGCGCTGACCATGGGTCTGTACCTGACCAGAGATGTCCTTTGGGGGGTGATTGCACTGGCGATGGCCTGGGTTGCTCTGCTCCTCTCCTTCGACGCACGGCGCGGCGGCCGTTTCCTGCCTCTATCCGCCGAGCGGCACCCGTGGCTCGATGGTCTCGAAGCCTTACGCCCCAAATTCGACCTCCAGCGTCAAGCCGCGTTGGCCCGGCTCGCCTTTCCACTCGGCATTGTGATGGCGTTAGTCTCACTGAACCTCAATATGCCGCGGTATTTCGTCCATTCGGCCATGGGTGAAACTGAACTGGGCGTCTTTTCGACCATGGCGTACGCGATGGTTGCAATCGCGACGGTCGTCGACGCAATGGCCCACGCCGCGACTCCCAAACTCGCGCGACTATACGCCGGCAATCGGCTGCCGGAATTTCGCGCCTTGTTGCTCAAACTCGTGGTTTTGGGTTTCTTGATCGGCCTCCTTGCTACTGCCGTGATCCTGCTTGGGGGCGAAACGCTTCTAAGGCTCCTGTATGGCGCCGAATATGCGGGTTACGCCTCGGTATTCGCCTGGCTGACGGCGGGAGCCGGAATCAGCGCCGTCGCTTCGCTGCTCACCAACGGCATTACCAGCGCCAAGCGCTTCCGGGCCCAGGTACCCATGTTTTTCATGGTGGTCGGGAGTAACGCGCTCGCCTGCAGTCTTCTGGTTCCGCGGCTCGGACTGACGGGAGCGGCGCTAGCGGTGCTGCTCGCCTCCTCGGTGCACATGTTGATGGCGGTCGCGATCTTGAGCTATGTGTTGTTCCGGCCATCCAAGGAGGCCGGCGTGGTGGGATCCGATCCGGCCTACTCCGATTCGTGGGGATCCAGCCTATGACGTTCGCCACCCGGCCCCAAGCGCGCGTTGTTGTCCTCGCACCGGCCGCGGCGGCACGCGGGCGCTTCGACGTGCTGGGATTCTTGGCCACGGCCTATGCCGCTCTGTTGCCCTATCAATTTGAGGTTAGCCATGGCCGGCTGAACTTTGCGCCTGCGGACTTGTGCCTGCCGCTGGCGATTCTCCTGGCGCCAGCTTATCTCAAGTATCGCCGCGAAGCCTGGTCGTTCTTGCACATCACGCTTCTGCTGATCTTCGCGGCCAGTTCCTTCCTGGTCGCGCTAGAGACCGGACGGCTGATTCCTTACGTACTGGTGAATAAGGACGTTGGTCTGCTCGCGCTTTTCGTCGCCTACTTAATCATTACATCTGCGATGACAAGTTGGGCGCGCATCCGCCAACTGCTTCGCGTGTTTGTTCAAAGCGTCGTCTTTCAAAACCTGGTCGGGATTGCCGCCTTCTTCGCAGCGAATGTGTACGGGATTATCACGCCGCTGACCAGCTTCGGCGGGCGGCGTCTCTGCGGGATGATGCTGGACGCAAACGCATACGCCGGGTTGCTGGTTGCGGCGCTGATTCTCAGTGAGGCAGCCAGCTACGGCCCCGCGCCCCTATTTAACCCGGGCTTCCTACTTTTCTCCAGGGCGACGCTCGGCCTCGGCATACTTTTCACGTTCTCGCGCTCTGCCTGGGTGAGTCTGGGGCTGGCGTTCATATTTTTTTTCGCAGTCAGGTTCCGCAAGGCCGTTCGAGCACTCTTCGTGGTGGCAGCAGGCGTTGGTCTCGTGTTGATCTTCGCGGGGCAGGGATTCCTGACGCTACTGATAAGCATGACGGTTCGCCCTGAAGCGACGCATGGGCTGGCCGTAACCCGAGAGGAGCTTATCCAGCGCGGGCTGGTGGGGTTTGCGCAGCATCCCTGGTTCGGCGCGGGGATCGGAACGTTCATCGAGACGCAGGGAACGATCGTACACAATTCACCCATCTGGTTCCTCGCCGAGTTCGGTCTCATCGGCTTCGCCGTTTTTGCCGGTTTTGTGAGCTGGTTCTTGTTGAAGGGCCTCAGGACTTACCGGCTTGCTCCGGTTTTCGAAAAACCGGTTGTGCTGGGCCTCATCCTGGCGCACGTCGCCATGCTTGGTCTGTCGATGGGAATCGAAGCTTTCTATCAAAGGCACTGGTGGCTCATTTTCGCGCTTATCGCATCCAGTTACGATATCGCGCGGCGGCGGGCACAAAGTATGGTTCGCAGTCAAAGCAGATGACAGATACAGAAATCGGCCAAGACCAACCACGCCAGGCGATCGCCGCGGATATTCCCGCCATCGTCGAAATTCATCAGGCGGCGTTTGCCGACGCTTTTCTGACGCGCCTGGGGAGCCCGTTCTTGCGGAAGTATTACCAAGCCGTGTTGAGCTATCACGGCGGAATCCTGCTGGTCAGTCAAGGCCAAGCCGGGCTCAAAGGGTTCGTAGCGGGGTTCCTGCGTCCACGCGAGTTCTACCGCGGCATGAGGCAATCCCGCTGGACGTTTGTTGGTCCCACTATCTGGGCGTTGGTTCGCGACCCTTCACTGTTCGCGCGTGTCATCTACAACGTTCGCAGGATCGGCAAGTCCGCGCCGAATACCTTGTCGAACCGCTGCGAGTTATCGTCGATCGCCGTGCGCCCGGATTGTTCCGGCAAGGGAGTCGGCACACAAGCCTGGGCCAAGGGTGCGCAGTGCGTTTATCTCACGACGGATGCGCGCGCCAACGACGCCACAAACATGTTCTACGGGCGCCTCGGATTCCAGGTCCGGAAGCGCTTCGAACAATACCATGGCCGCGTGATGAACGAGTACGTCATCGACCGCGTCCCGCAACTCGCGCTGGACGGGAGGAGCTCATGACGCGCCTGCAGCCCACCCAGCCGATGCTGACGCGGCTCCTGGAGGTGGCGTGCGCCCTTACCGCGCTGGTGGGGCTGGCGCCGTTGCTGCTATTATTCGCGGCCCTGATCTGGATGGATGACGGCCGGCCGGTCCTCTTTCGCCAGACGCGGGTGGGGAGGAATGGCCGGCCGTTCCGGATTTTGAAGTTCCGCACGATGAGACCAGGGAGCTTCGGCCGGGCGATCACAGCGGCCGGCGACCGCCGCGTCACCAGAGTGGGGACGTGGCTGAGGCGGCTCAAGCTCGACGAGTTGCCCCAACTGATTAACGTCCTCAAGGGCGACATGAGCCTCATCGGGCCACGGCCGGAAGTGCCAGAGTTTGTCGAATTCGACAACGCTCTCTGGCGGGCGGTCCTCGAGGTAAGGCCGGGAATCACCGATCTGGCGAGCTTGGTCTACCGCAACGAGGAAGACATGCTCGGTCCGGCTCTCGATCCCGATGCTTATTACCGTTCCGCTATTTTGCCCGCGAAGCTGCGCCTCAATCTACAGTATTTGCAGTCACGATCGGTGCGCCAGGACCTGAGGCTGCTCTGGCTTACCGCGCGGTACAGCTTTTTCCCAAGAGGGTTCGATCGGGACCGCGTCGCCAGATCGTTTTCGGTTCAGGAGTGCAAACTGTGAGCAACAAGTTCATTCCATTTCACGTCCCTTCCATTGGCGCGGAGGAATTGCGCGAGGTCGAGGCCACGCTGCGGTCCGGATGGCTGACGACCGGTCCGCGGACCGCCCAGTTTGAGAAGGAGTTCAAGAACTACGTGGGCGCTCCCCACGCCGTTGCGGTGAACTCCGGCACGGCCGGCTTGCATGTCGCGCTGGCCGCTCTTGGGATCGGCGAAGGCGATGAAGTGATCACAACGCCCCTCACCTTCTGCTCGACCGTCCACACGATCATGCACGTTGGCGCAAAGCCGATACTCGCTGACATCGGCGCCGACGGCAATATCGATCCGGACGCAATCGCCAGATCGATCACAAACCGCACGCGCGCCATCATCCCGGTGCACTTGGGAGGACTTCCCTGCGACATGAACGCAATCTGGGCGCTGGCGCGCCGTCACGGATTGTACGTCATCGAGGATGCCGCTCACGCTGCCGGCTCGCATTACCAGGGGCGGCCGATAGGGATGGTGCCGCCCGACGGGGACCACGACGTCAGCGACGCGGTGGTCTTCAGTTTTTACGCCACCAAGAACATGACGACCGGCGAAGGCGGAATGGTCACCACGCCGCGTGAGTCCATGGCGGCGAGAATGCGCATGCTGTCCCTGCACGGCATGAGCCGTGATGCGTGGAACCGCTACACCGAACACGGAGGATGGTACTACGAAGTGGTCGCCGGCGGTTTCAAATACAACCTTACGGACATTCAATCCGCAATCGGCATTCATCAATTGCGCAAACTGGAAACATTCGTGGAGATCCGCCGCTGCTACGCACAGATTTACAACGCGGAGTTCGCGGGTGTGAAGGAGGTCGAGATTCCGCCAGACGACCCGCGTTCCGGGCACTCCTGGCACCTCTACATGCTCCGGCTAAACCTCGATCGCCTGAAAATCGACCGGCGGGAGTTCATTGAGGAACTACGGCGAAGGGAAATCGGAGCGAGTGTGCATTTTATTCCGGTACCACTACATCCTTACTTCGCGCGGATGTCGCTGGGTGGCCATTCGTGCCGCCGCGCTCTGGAATTGTATCCAAGAATCGTATCGCTGCCGCTGTATCCGGAAATGCGTGAGGAGCAGGTTCGCTACGTCGCGGATTGTGTCAAGGAGGTGGTCACTGCGGCGCGTTCGCCAAGACGGTCCATGCTCAAACCGGGCCCGGTGCCGGTCGAGAGAACATGATCGGGGGTTGAGGCGAAAAGTGTCATTTTGCAAACTGCTCCGTGAAGAATCTACCACGCAACTTGCAATGCGGAAAGCTATCCATCCGCCGGATCTCAGGAGAGCGTCCTTGACAACCGTCCAACCAAGGACGACGTGCATTCACGAAATGTGCTTACGTTTGGAACCCGGATTGCGGATCGTCAACAAGTTATTGGCTGTCAATACGACCAAACCAGTTCACCTATTATGAAGAGACCACGTCATCATTTTCGGGCATTTGGCGCGACAGGCTATCTTCTCCTCGTCGTATCGTCGCTTGCAGCCGCATTTTTTCTGAAGTTTGACTTTTTCATTTCTCCCGATACCTATGCAGTGCTCGTCGATGCGTTGCTCTTCGTAATGCTCGCGAAACTGCCGGTTTTCTACTTTGCCGGCTTGCACCGGAGCCTGCGTGCATTCGCGGATGTTCCGGACTTATTCCGCCTGCTCGCGAGCAACGTCGTCGCTTCCGCTATTTTCGCTGCAGTGACATTGTATTCGAACGGAGAAATATTCCCCAGATCGATCTTTGTGATCGATTTCTTAATTTGTTTTATTTCCATGGTTCTTGTGCGCTTTTCCGCCACGATGCGGAACGAGGCATGGGTGTGGGACCGCCCGCCGAAAAAAGGAAAGGCCATTTTGATCTACGGCGCCGGCGCTTCCGGCTCGACGCTGCTGCGCGAGATCCGAAGCCATCGTTCTCTCGGTTACAAGGTGGTCGGCTTTCTCGATGACGACCCTTCCAAGCGAGGCGCCCTCATCATGGGAGTGCCGGTGCTGGGCGGCGGCCGCGAAGCCGCCCGTCTTGTCTCCCGTCTCAATCGGAGGCGAGCCAAGGTTGAGGAGATCATTATAGCGATGCCGTCCGCCACGGGCCGCGAGAAGAGAGAAGCCCTCGCGAATTGCCAGGCAGCCCGGATTCCCTGTAAGACCATCCCCGGAGTTGCGGACTTCTTGAACGGCAAAGTCCTGGCGGAACAGATCCGGGATCTGTCTGTGACAGATCTCCTCGGCCGGCCGCCAGTGCAATTGGAGGAAGGCCCGATCCGTTCTCATCTGG
>QHXU01000058.1:0-17653 GCA_003223065.1 Acidobacteriota bacterium
TTCTTCCAATCAGTTAATTCAACCTATGGCTGATGTGGTTGCGACTGTCATCATCACCGTCAGCTCGGCCTTGCTATTCGGCTACTGGTTCCGCTATACCTGCTTGCTAATCCTGACAGCAAAAACCGCGCGGGACTACGCCTGGGAAGTTGCAGAGGCGAACCACCTATGCTTTCCCAAAGTTCAATCGAAGTTGCGAGAACGGCCGATATCAAATCTCGATCGCTTGCGCGATTGTCTGGATCGGGACTACATTATCGTCATTTATCTGTTAGGGCATACAACCTCATCCTACGGCGAGGGGGTGCTCGAGAAAATGATGCTCGCGATCGACTATCGAATGATGGGCGCTTGGTACCGTGTGAGCCGCTGGTTCTCTCCCAAGGCTGCGCGCGACGCACTCGAAGAGATGACTCTGGTAGTGGCTCACTTCGCCAACGCGATGGGTGAGCGCGCTGCCACTTCCGCGGCGTAAGATCACAGGTCGGGCGAAGCCGAGACGAATCGGACATAATAATACGCGGAGGACTTGAACGATGAACGCGTTCTCTGCCATCCTTCTTGCGATGTCGCTTCCCGTCTTCTGCTGGGGACAAACCAGCAGCCAATCCCACACCAATTCACCCGGATACCAAGCCCTCGTCAAGGACGCCAAGACTCGTATCAAAGAAATCGACATCGAGCAACTGAAGGCGCTAGAGTCGTCGGCCGACAAGTTCACTCTGGTTGATGTCCGAGAGGATAATGAATGGGCGGCCGGACATGCAAAAGGCGCCGTCCATATTGGCAGGGGTGTGATCGAGCGGGACATCGAGTCGAGGATTCCTCAAAAAGACGCCAAGCTAGTGCTCTATTGCGGAAGCGGGTCGCGCTCGGCGCTCGCTGCCGACGCCCTCGCAAGAATGGGCTATACCAACGTGTCTTCGCTCGTTGGAGGACTGACTGCCTATAAGTCCGCCAACTTGCCAATCGAGAAGTAACAGTAGCAGGAGGTTTCCATGACTTCACGACGAGAACTACTCATGGCAGGGGCGGCCGGCCTCTTGAGCGCCGCGAGAGTGCGAGGCGCCAAGACGAAGAGCAGCCCTTTCCCCTATCCGGAATTCGAAGCGCGCATCGCTCGCCGCGATTTCCGCGACATCACCAAAGATGTTCTGCCGACACCCTGCATGATCGTCGATCTCGATCTGTTCGAGTACAACGTCAAGAAGATGGCCGCGCACGGTAAGGCAGCGGGCATCCACATTCGCCCCCACGTCAAGATCCACAAGAGCGTGGACGTCGCCAAACGCCAGATAGCCGAAGGCGCCATCGGCCTGACCTGCGCCACCATGGCGGAGGCGGAACTGATGTCCGGCGCCGGCATTAAGCACGTACTGTGGACCAAGCAGCCGGCCAGCGTCAACAATATCTCGCGTGCCGTGGCGCTCTCCAAACGCGATCCGACGTTCATGTTCGTGGTGGATGACCCGCAGGTGGTCGATTGGGTCGAGGAGGCTGCCGGGTCGGCCAACGCAAGACTCAAGATCGCGGTCTCGGTATTTGCCGGCATGACGCGCCAGGGGATCGCGAACGGCCAGCCCGCTATCGAACTGGCGCAGAAGGTGGCGGCCTCGAAACGAATGTCCTTCGAGGGCTTCATGGCGTATTCCGGCGGCGCGGCCCATACCAAGACGTGGGAAGCGCGCCGCAAGAAATCCGCCGACGATCTGGCGGGCGTGCAGGAGACTCTAGACCTGGCACGGAAGTCCGGACTGCCGGTTAACATCGTCAGCGGCGGTTCAACCGGCACGTACAACATCGACAAGGACAACCGCCTCACGGAGCTGGAGTGCGGCTCCTACGTATTCATGGACACCGCGTATTTCGCGATCGGGGGCAAGGACGACGACACCACGTATAACGACTTCAGAGGCTCGCTCACCATCCTCACCACCGTCGATAGCAAGCGTCATCCCAACCAGGTCACCACCGACTACGGCAACGAGGCGTTGAACCGTCCTACAGACCAGGTGAAAGGCATGCCGTGGCTTCAGGTCGGCAGTCAGGGCGCTGAATACGGAACGCTGAAATGGACCGAAGCCGGCCACGACCTCAAGCTCGGCGAGCATGTCGAGATCTATTGCACGACGCTCGACATGAGCACCGCGGTGTACGACCGCTACTATGTCGCCCGCGGCGATCAGATCGTCGACGTGTGGCCGATTATGGGCCGCGCCGGCGCCCCACAGCGCTAGGTGTCTTCAGGAGGATGCCGTGAAATCCTTTTTGTTCTTCTTTATCCCGATTAGCGCGCTGGTTCTGAATGCAGAGACGAAGAAGATCCTGGTAGAGAATGCGGACCCTGCCCTGGTAGAGGAACTGATCCGCGTCTCAGCGGACGCACGGATCGTCCCGGTGACAAAGCAGAACGCAATGAGCGAGATCGGCGATGCGGACGCGTTCATCGGCAATATCACGCCCCAGGAAGTGCGCGCCGGCAAGAAGCTGAAGTGGGTGCAAGTCATGGCGGCGGGCGTCGAGCAGGTGCTGTTCCTCTCCGGCGGCAACGACCTGCGCGACAGCAATATCGTTCTGACGAACAACAAGATCGTGCAGGGGCCTGAGATCGCCGATCATGCCATGGCTATGCTTCTGGCGCTGTCGCGGGACCTGCCGGCCTTCTGGGCGAACAAGCAGAGCGAAACCTGGCAGCCGCGCCCTTATCGCGGCGTCGAATTGAACGGCCGTACCGCGGTGATTATCGGATTGGGCGGCATCGGCAATCAGATCGCGACGCGCGCGTGGTCATTCGGGTTGAGCGTCATCGGAGTCGATCCGGAGGACAAGCCGTTCAGCCCGTTCGTAAAGAAAACGGTAAAGCCCGATCAATTAGATGCCGTACTACCGGAGGCCGATGTGGTATTCATTTCGGCGCCGCACACCGAGAAAAGCCATAAGATGGTCGGGCCGCGTGAGTTCGATTTGATGAAGAACGGCGCGTATTTCATTGCGGTCAGCCGTGGCGGCGTTTACGACATGAACTCTCTGGTGAAGGCGCTCGACGAAAAGCGCCTCGCCGGAGCGGGCGTGGACGTGATGGATCCCGAGCCGCTGCCGAAAGGACATCCCCTTTGGAAATTTCCGAACGCGATCATCACGCCACATATCGCCGGCCGATCCGACAAGGACCATGCGCGCATGGTGGGCACGGCGAAGGAAAACCTGAGCCGGTTTCTGGATGGCCGGCCGCTGGTAAAAGTTGTAGACAAGCAGAAGGGCTATTAGCTAGCCCCGAAGAGGAACGGTCACGGTCGGCCGCCGGCATGAGCAGAAATTTTCTTCGGCATCAGAAATTACGCAAAACAGGCCGCGGCAGGAAATTTCCGGCTACCTTTTCGCCGCCAGCACGCCCGCCGCCGGCACCATTACGCGGAGAGGCGCCTGCTTCAGCGTTGCCGAGAACGGCGCCGGATCGCTCGCGGTCTGGACCCAGATGGTCTGCGGGGCGCCTTTCGCGAACTGGATTTCGACCGGCACTTCCGCCGAGAAATCGTCCTCCACGCCGGTCTGCGCCACGGTGCCCGAAATCTTCACCTCCGGAGGGGCTCCCTTCGTGGTGAAACGCACCTTCAAGGCGGGGACCCCGGTGGAATAAACCCAGTTGTCGAAGAACGTATCGATCACGGCGGGTTTCGTGCGCGGCGGCAGGAACTCTTTGGCCAGCGCCCGAAAATCTTCCGATGACACGGGACGAAACTCGTAACGGTGGCGCAACTCAGCGAGCATTTTCAGGAAACGCTCGTTGCCCAAGCGGCGCCGCAGCATGTGCAGAATCCAGGCGCCCTTCTCGTAAGTGATCGCCCGCCAGGCGTCGGGAGTCCCGACAGTGGCCAGGCGTCCTCCCCAGATGATGGGGCCCACCGACTCGAGTGTGCGCCCCTCTGTATTCTTGACCAACAGGTGATCGCGGTAATCCTCGAGCACACTCTCAGCGGCCCTGGCTCCCTTTTGTCTTTCGAGCCACAGGAGCGCGGAGTAGCTCGCCAGAGCTTCCAGCAGCCATTCGTCCTGATAGCCGGCCGACGTCACTACGTTGCCCCACCATTGATGCGCCACCTCATGGGCTTCGATCAGGTCCGAAAAGAAGAGCTGAACGCGGCGATCCCGCAACGCCGCCGGGCGCTCGGTCGGATCGAGATAGGTGAGCGTGGAAAGATACACCAGTCCGGGGAAGCCCTGGCCGAACGCCGCGGGAATGGGCGCGACGGTCAGGGTCTTGAGCCCCGGGGGACCAAACCGGCTGGAGAAGAATTCGAGCGCGGAAGAAACGTCCGCGGCCACTGAGCGCAGCCGCGCGAGCGGATCGGGCGGCGGCAGAGCGGGCGCAATCGCGGGCACTTCACGGCGCGACCGCGGCATGGGGTTCATCGGCGGTAACGACAAGGGATCGCGGACCTTGGGCTGTAGCGCGGTTTCCAGGTGGCGGTTCCCGTAAACCTCGACGGTGAATCCAGGCGCGCTGCCCGAAACTTTTTCATATTCGCCCAGGTTGAACCCAGCGATCCGGATGGGTACGGGAGTGCGCCGCTCAGTGATGCGGAGATCGCCCTCGACGCGGTCCTCAACTACATCGCCGGCCGTCACGAGCGTGAGGCGCTTTGGATAGCGAAAGGTCAGGTCATAGGTTGCGAAGCCGGCGCCGCTGCGCGGGTACCAGTTGTGTCGCGCAGCGACGTAGTAGACGCCCTGGCCTGCGGTGGCGATGACGGAGCCCTCGTGTTCGAACTCGAACTCGTGTTCGCTCTCCGCGGCGAGCGCTTCCGGGGCAACCACGAGGAACACGTCGTTGTCACTCCGCCGCAGCGCACGACCACGCACCGATTCCTGGAAAAACAGCTCGGCCGGCCGCCCGTCTATGCGGGCCGCGGTGACGCGGATTGCCCGCGCCGCTTCGAACGGAAATACACGCACCGGGTTCGCGCCCACGTGTACCGCGACTCGCGTTACCGCCTTCATATGGAGGTCGGCATCGAGCGCAGCGTCGATGCGGAACCGGGCCAGCGAGAAATCCATCTCCCTGAGCCTGATAACGCCGGTGCGGGCGCTGCGGGCGGCAAAGCTGGTCCATATGTTGTACGTCAACCGCCCATCCCGCTCCACCAGTTGACCAGCCAGGACCTGCTCGCGCAGGCGCGCGTCGTACATGATGTCGAAATTGCCCAACTGCTTGCCGTTGAAAGCCAGGAACACCAGGCCCGAGCCTTCGCGAGACGGTGCAAAGAGGTCCTGCACCAAACTCAGCCTGAATCCATCCGCGATGTTCGCGATCACCGGACTCCACTTCTCCGCGAGCAGAGGCCCCATCTCGGGCACCTTCTTTCCGGCGTTCTGTTTGGCGATCTGGTCGAGCAGCGCGCGCGAGGCGCCATCGGTGAAGATCATGGCGACCGCGCGAAAATGTTCATCCAGGTTGGGCGATTGCGTGAACGCGGCAAGCGACTGCCTCTCGCCGCGATACGGCGGCAGCAGCAGCACCTCGCCGTCGCCGCCTTCGACGTCGGTGGTGAATACCGCGGAGAGGCGTTCGCCGGCCACGGGCTTCGAAAAGATAAGGTAACCGTCGGTGAAGTAGACGCGAACATCATCCTTGTGCAGGGTGAGGTCGCGAACACGGTAGCACTCCTCCGGGTCAAGTCCTGCTTCGCGAATGGAGCGGCTGAAGTCGGCCGCCGAAGGCGCAGCGGCCTGTGCGAACACTGGGCAGAAGAGCAGCAGGAGGGAAAGAAAACGAAACGTTATGTTCGAGTCTGGATTGGCAGACGACTTCAAATGAACATCTCTTCGTCAGCCGTAGCCTGGGACGGATTCGGCCTCCCGCCGCGCATCAAGAACTGGAAGGCGGTACGAATACCGGCGGCCACGCCCTGAATCTCCCGTAACGGCTTCATGATGCCACCGTGCACCAGCGCCACCGTTTCCTGGGCACGGTTCATCGTATCATCCAGCACCATTTCGGCGCGGTCAAGCTGGATGCGCGCGCGCGCGGCGGCGTCCTCGAGCACCTCGTCCACGCGCGCCAGCTGTTTTCGGGTGGTCTCCAGGATGTCACCGGTCTTGGCGGTGATCTCGGCCATCTGCCTCCTGCCGTCTTCCACCGCCGTACGCGACGTCTCCAGCAGCGACTCGACTTTAGGCAGCACATTCCGCACGTCGTCCTCGAGGCCGCGCGTCGTCTTGTAGATGCCGATCAGAAAGCCCGCCTGGATCAGCAGGGCAATGGAGGCGATGCAGGCGAAGACCGCGATGATGCCGAGCAGAGTGTGTGGCTCCATAGATCTGGATCGCCGCGGCTTAGTCGGCCGGCGAACTGGTAGCTTCCCGGTAGGCCTGTTTGCCGGCTTCGACTGCCGCGCTCAGGTTCTCCTTCTGCCGCCGGATCGCCTGCTTGCCGCGGTCGATCGCGTCGGTGGCCGATTCGCGCAGCTCTTCGCCGCGCTGTTTCAGGTAATCCGTGCCTTCCCCCGCCTTGGTTCGCAGGAACTCACGCGTCTCCGCGCCGGATTTGGGAGCAAACAAAACGCCCACCGCTACGCCGAGGCCGAGGCCGAGGAAGAAAAAAGACAGCTTATTCGAATCCTCCATCGCCGACTCCTTCTTTCTTGGGGTTGACTGCAACACTCACAGCATACCAGTGTGGCCGCCGCAAATGGTAGGATGATGCGCACTGCCGTGGCTCGCCGGACTCCCAAACCGCTCGATCTCGAAGGGCTCATGGCCTACGCCGGGCGGACGCTCGCCGGACATGCCCAGACGATTTCCGAGTTGCGGGAAAAACTGAAGCGGCGCGCGGCGCGGGGGGCCGACGTAGACGAAGTCCTGGCGCGGCTGAAACAGAGCGGGTACTTGAACGATAAGCGTTTCGCCGAGTCTTTCGCGGCCGGGCGGCGCGAGAACGAAGGACTGGGCAAGAACCGCGTTTTGCGCGATCTCATGGCTCGCCGCGTGGCTCCAGCGGTGGCCAGGCAGGCAGCGGACGCGGCCTATCGCGAGGCCGACGAGATCGCGCTCATTGAGAGATTTCTGGAGCGAAAGTATCGCGGCAAAGATCTGGGCGCGCTGTTGGCGGAGCCGAAGCATCTGGCCTCGGCGTATCGCAAACTCCGGGGCGCGGGCTTCAGCGCGGGCAATTCGATTCGCGTTCTGAAGCGATATGCGGCCGAGGCCGAGCGCCTGGGAGAAATCGAAGGCGAATCGCCCGACCAGGCATAGGCTGGAAAGCCTCAGCGATATTCGTCAAGCCCTTGCTCCGCCTAGTGCGGCGGTGCCAAGAGTGCCGCCGAGCCCCATGGTTTCGACCGCGGAAGAGGGCACGATGACCATAGATCCGCGCTCCTTGATGGCTTCATACAGCATGTTCATGGCGCGGAGGTGCAACGCCACCGGGTTGTCTTTGTAGAGCGCGGCAGCCTGAGAGAACTTGTCGGAGATTTCGGTCTCGGCTTGACCCAAAATGTTCCGCGCCTGGCGTTCGCGCTCGGCCTGGGCTTGCCGCGACATGGCGTCCTCCAAAGCCTGCGGGATGCGGACATCACGGATTTCGACGGACTGCACCGTGATGCCCCACGGATTGGTCTTCTCATCCAAAATGCGCTGCAGTTCGTGGCCGAGCACTTCACGCTCCGTGATCATTTGGGCCAGCTCGTGGCGGCCGATAGATTCCCTGAGGGCGGTTTGGGCGCTAAGCGAGATGGCCTCGATGAAGTCCTCCACTTCCAAAATGGCCTTCTCGGCGTTCCACACGACCCAGAACAGGATGGCGTCCACGTTGACCGGGACCGTGTCGCGCGTGAGCGTGGATTCAGCGGTGACATTCGCCACGCGGACACGCTGGTCCACATAACGGCTCAAGCGGTCGATGACCGGCACAATCAGGAAGATGCCCGGGCCCCGGAGTCCGATGAAGCGCCCCAGGCGGAGAATCGCGACCTTCTCCCACTGGTCCGCAACTTTCACTGCGAACAGCAGATAGATACCGGCGACAAGACCCACGACAGCCGGCGCGACATTGTTCAACAGAGCGGCGGCCGCCGCACCGGCGGCGACGCATAATGCGCAGAGGGCAACCCCAACACCGCTGAGGCGCAAATTCAGTTTTTCCCGCGACATGGTTGGCTATCTCCTTTTGTTGTTTTTATCCGGCTCCGACAGGAAGTCGTTTAGCTCTACGAGCAGATCGCGTACACTGAAGCCAGCGGCTCCCGCCCGCGCCACGAATTCGCCGACAAGCTGATGCAAGCGCCGCTGGCGCTCTACCTCATCGGGCTTTACTTTGCGATCCGAGATGAAAGTGCCACTACCCTGCTGGGTCTCCAGGACGCCGCGGATCTCCATTTCGCGGTAGGCACGAATCACGGTATTGGGATTGATGGAGAGATCGACCGCGAGCTGGCGCACGGTGGGGAGCTGATCGCCCCCAACCAGCGCTTCGGCCGCGATCCCGCCCATGACCTGATCGATGATTTGACGGTAAACCGGCACTCCGCTATGAAGATCCAGGCGGAAACGGAAGCCGGCGCCGCGTCGCTTTATCATCTAGAGATATATTGTACTAGATGACTAATACATGTCAAGAGCAGTTTTATCGGGCAGTTGCTTAAGCTCATGCGTGGGAGGCGCGAACCTTGCCCTTGAACATCGTATAGACCAACACGAAATAACCGATCGCAACCAGCATCCCTGCGACCCACCAGTACAAACCCGCGGATAACGAAAGGCCGCCGGCGGCCGCGTTCCGAATCGTGATGCTGTTGGCTGGATCACCGGAAGACGGCAAGAGATCCGGATACAAAGCGAATGCGGCGCCGCTAAGCACCGCGACGATGTACAGGCATGACGACAGAAAAGCGTTTCGCTCGCGGCCGGTGCGGGTAAAATGAAAAATCCCGCCGAGTCCTGCCGCCGCGAGCGCGGGAATGATCCAGCCCGCTGGTCCTGCCCGGTAATTGTCGAGCAGTTGCGGATGAACGCGCACGCTCGCCCACAGCGCCACGCCGGAAAACAGCACCAGCGCCGGCCAGAGCAATTTCACGATCGCCCGCAGACGGGCGTTCAGTGCGCCTTCGGTTTTCAAGATCAGATAGAGCGCGCCATGAACACTGACGGCGACCAGCGTGGCTACCGCACAAAGGACCGTGTACCAGTCCAGTATCCCGGGATGCGAACCAGGCCGGAAGTCAGTCCAAAGCGGAACGAAGAAGTAATGATCCGGGCCGAGAGGTACGCCTCGCATTACGTTGCCTAATGCCGCGCCGAAGAACACAATCAGCAGGAGACTCGCGAGCGAGAACGCCCCATCGAAGAACGCGCGCCAGACAGAATTCGCCAGGTGCATTCGAAACTCGATGCCGATGGCCCGGAACACCAGGAGCCAAAGCACGATGTTCAGAGCGAGGTAGAATCCGCTGAAACTCGATGCGTACAACAGTGGAAACGCATAAAAGAGCGTGCCGCCCGCAGCCAGCAGCCATACTTCGTTGCCGTCCCACACGGGTCCGATGGCCTGGAGCACCATACGGCGCTGGTCGCCGGTCCGTGCCGCCACCAGATGAAGAGCGCCGGCTCCCAGATCGAACCCGTCCAGGACCACGTAGCCGATCAGCATCAACTCGACGAGGACAAACCAGATTGTCTCCATCGAACTCTAGGCCTCGCCTCCCGATACGGTCACTGGCACGTAATCCTCATCGCCGGGCGGGCCTTCGGGACCGCGTTCGATCTCGCGCTGGAACAAAAACAGAAGCAAGATGGACAGCAGCCCGTACAATCCCATGAAGCCGAGCAGCGTGAACAGGCCGTTCGCCGCGGACACGTTGGAGGAAAACCCGTCCTGGGTCCGCAGCAGGCCGTATACGAGCCAGGGCTGGCGCCCGATTTCGGCGGTCAGCCATCCGGCGGTATTCGCGATGTATGGAAACGGGAACGCGAGCATCAGGACCCACAGCATCCACGATGTTCGAAACAGCGCGCCCCGCCACAGCAGCAGCGCCGACACTATCATCACGGCCGCGAAAAGCGTTCCGAGCCCGGCCATGACGTGATACGCGAAATAGAGCAACGGAATGTTGGTGGGCCAGTCCTGCTGAGGGAACTGGTCCAGTCCTTTCACCTCCGCCCTGGTGGTCCCGTATATCAGGAAGCTCAGCGCGTTATTAACGACGATCGGATTGTCGATCCTTCTGCGTTCGATGTCGGGCTGTCCGAGGATCACGATTGGAGCGCCGGTCTGAGATTGGAACAGCGCCTCCATAGCCGCGGTCGTGACAGGCTGGTGATGGGCCATATAGCGCCCGTGCATGTCGCCTGAAGGAAAGATTTGAAAAGCAGTGGCGATGATGCCGGCAATCACTCCGGTGCGCAGGAAAACCCGGCCGTAAGCGGCGTGCCGGTTGTTCAGCAAATAAAACGCGCCGAGCGCCGACATGGCGAAAGCGCCTGTAATCACCGCCCCGCTCATGGTGTGAGCGTATTGGATCAGCGCCCAGCGATTCGCCAGAACGCCCCACAAACTGGTCACCTCGAACGATCCATCCGGGAGGCGGTTGTATGCCACCGGGTGCTGCATCCATGCGTCGGCCGCGACGATAAAAAATCCGGAAAGCCACGAGCCTAGAAACACCAGGAAAGCGGCCCACCAATGACCGACGCGGCCCAAGCGTTTTTCACCGAAGAGAAACATGCCCAGGAACGCGGATTCGAGAAAAAATGAGAATACGCCTTCCATCGCGAGGGGCTGAGCGATGACCCCTCCGGTCAATTGCGAGAATCGCGACCAATTCGTGCCGAACTGAAATTCCATCGGAATGCCCGTGACGACACCCGCAACGAAGTTGATGCCGAAGATCTTAGTCCAGAATCGCGCCGCGTTTCCGTAGACCGGGTCTTGGGTGCGTAATCCGAGCGTCTTCAAAGCGACGATGAGCGGCGCTAGGCCCATCGTCAATTGCGGAAAAATATAGTGATATGTAATCGTGAACGCGAAGTGTATGCGGTGGATGAAGAGCGCATCATTCATCGGGAACCGAGGCCGTAATCGTGGCCCAACCCCATATCAATATTTCAAATAAATGGTCTTCCAATCGCTATAAAACTCAAGGGCGGCGGGGCCCTGTTCTTTCGGCCCGAAGCTCGAGTCTTTCGTGCCGCCGAAAGGCAGCTGGTATTCGACGCCCGCGGAGGGCAGGTTCACGGTCAACAATCCCGCTTCCATCCTTTGCACAAACTCGAAGACGCGCGAGACGCTCGAGGTCTGAATGGACGCCGACAGACCGAACGGAATATTATTGGCGATCCGCAGCGCGTCGTCAAAATCGCGGGCGCGCATCACCGCCAGCACCGGACCGAAAATTTCCTCGCGCGCGATGGTCATGCGTTCGGTGACCCCGGTGAAAATGGTGGGCTCGATGAAATACCCGCGATCATATCCGGGCCCGCTGAGCCGGCGACCGCCAAGTACAGGTTCGCCCGCCTCCTTGCGCCCAATCTCGATGTAGCGCAGGTCGGTATCGAGCTGCGCCTGATCGATCGCGGGACCGATGTCGACGCCGGCTTCGAGCCCGTTGCCGATCTTGAGTTTTTTGGTCCGCTCCACCAGCGCGTTCACGAAGCGATCGTAAATCGATTCTTCGACGATGACCCGGCTGGTGGCCGTGCATTTCTGGCCGGTGGAGAAGAACGCGGCGTTCACCGTGTTCTCGACCGCCTGCTCGAACGGCGCATCGGCTAGCACGATGGTCGGGTTCTTTCCGCCCATTTCGAGCTGGATGCGCACACGCCGTTTTGACGCTTCTGCGTGCAGCCATTCCCCTACAGCGCACGATCCCGTAAAGGAAACGGCCCGGAGCGCGGGAGCCTGCAGCATAGCGTTTCCAAGCGAACTGCCCGATCCGGCGACGAAGTTCACCACGCCCTTGGGAAAGCCCGCCTCGCGGCACGCCTCGACGATTCTCCACGCCGACAGCGGCGCCGACGACGAGGGCTTCACCACCACGGTGTTGCCGCAGATCAGCGCCGGCGCCATTTTCCAGGCTGGAATCGCGCTTGGAAAATTCCAGGGCGTTACCAGGCCCACGACACCAACCGGCTTTCGTTGCGCCCACATATGGACGCGGTCGCGCTCGGACGGCGCCACGGGCCCGGGCATGCGCGCGCCCTCGCCGGCAAAGTAGCGGAAGATGCTGACGGAGCGCCGCACCTCGCCCTTGGCTTCGGGAAGGGTCTTGCCCTCCTCGCGGGTCATCTCCTCGCTGAACTGGTCGAGCCTGCACTCCAGAACTTCCGCGACCCGGTAGAGAAGAGCGCCGCGCGCCGGCGCGGGCATCGCGCTCCATGCCGGCAACGCGCGAGCCGCCGCATCCATTGCCTCCGCCATGTCTTCCGCGCTGCCCTGGACGAACTCCCCGACGACCTCCGAAGTATCCGCCGGATTGCGATTTTCGAATACAGGTCCGGAGACCCACTGCCCGTCAACGAAGTTCTGATGCACCGCCATGTCAGAATTTGACCTTGGGCGCTTCCTTCGCTGCCGTGTCGGCTTTGAAGTAAGCGTCCTCACGCTGGAACCCGAAAAGCGACGCGGCGATGTTCTTGGGGAACAGTCCGATGTCGGTGTTATACCTCTGCACGATCTCGTTATACTTCCGCCTCTCCACGGCGATGCGGTTCTCGGTACCTGAAAGTTCATCCTGGAGGCGCATGAAGTTCTCGTTCGCCTTGATGTTGGGGTAATTCTCGACGACCACGAACAGCCGGCCGAGCGCCGAGTCCAATTGGGCGTTGGCCTCGATTCTCTCCCTCGGTGATTTCGCATTCATCATCGCCGCGCGCGCGCTGGTCACGGAATCGATGACGGATTGCTCGTGTTTCGCATATCCCTTCACCGTTTCCACCAGATTCGGCACCAAATCCGCGCGGCGCTGCAGCACCACGTCCACCTGGGACCAGGCTCCCCGGATGCTTTCCCGTTCGGCGACCAGCTCATTGCGCGAGCCGATCAGGCTGCCGCCCAGAAGCAGCCCCAGCAATACGATCACTACCACGGCAATCAATGCACCTTTCATATGGTCCTCTCTAAACCGTCTACGAACTCGACCAGCCTTCGAACACAATCCAAGTAACGCGCGAACAGCTCTCGCGGATCGCCCAGTTCGCTCCCGCTCTTGTCCTCCCGAATATCGAGCAGGGTCTCGAAAGGCGACACATCCATGTGCAGGGTATGGCCGAGCTGCTCGACGACAGCCCTCCGCTGCGTTTTCGCATCCACTCCCGCCACGACCAGCGCGTGCCGCGCCAGCACGCAGAATGTCGAAACCGAATCGAGGCACAACTTCAGCAAAGCCTGCGGATCGGACAGCACGCGCGCGGCCTGCTGCCGCAGGCGGAACAGCTTGGCGCGCAGGTCATGCTCGATCTGCGCGCGATAAAACTTCGTGTCGATGTTCACATGGGCGATCACATCCGAACCGTACAGCACCTGCCGGTGATCCTTCATGTCGCGGAACTCGATGGGAAAGCTATCGGCCGAGTTGTGCACTTCTTCCTCGCTCATCAACAGCGGGGCCGGATTCCCTTGCTCCCGCCACCAGTGAATGATGGGCTCACCCTCGCCCAACTCCCGCGGCGTGATTTCCTTCAGCACACAGAGCACATTCAGATCGGAAAATTTTCCGTGATAATCGCCCGAAGCGCCCGACCCATAGAGGACCACCGAGACCAGCCGGCCATCGTACGCCCGTTCGAGTTTTGTCACCAGCTCGTTGAGTCCGTCCATGTCCGGTTACCAATCGCTCGATGCGCCGCCGCCGCCCGAGTCGCCTCCGCCGAATCCTCCGAACCCGCCTCCGCCGCCGCCCGAATCGTAGCCGCCGAATCCTCCCCCGCCCCAGCGGTTGGAGCGTCCCATCAGGTTACCGAGAATCATGCCGGCAAGGAAACCGCCGCCCCCGCCGCGGCCGCCGCTGATCCGGCCGATGAGCCACATCAGAAAGAAGAAGCCGCCCAGGAGCAGCGGCCAGGGAATCGAATGCCCGCGGGGCCGGGCCAGCTCGCGGCGTTCAGCGTTCCCGCCGAGATCGACGCCCTTGGCCTCGGCGATGTGCGACCCGAATTGTTCGGCCGCGGCAAGCAGGGCGCCGCCGTAGTTTCCCTGCCGCAGAATCGGGCGAATCCCGCGCAGCACGCTTCCCGCGTAGCCGTCCGTAATAATCGGCTCGAGGCCATAGCCCACTTCCGCGCGCTGCCTCCGGTCGCGAATCGCGAGCAGCAGCAAGATTCCCTCGTCTTTCCCCTTCTTACCGATGCCCCACTGGCGATAGAGGCGATTGGCGACGTCCTCGATCGGCTCGTCCTCGAGCGAATTCACCAAAACGATCGCCATCTGCGCACCGGTAACCCGCTCCAGGTTCGCGCAATAGGCTTCCAGGCGCCGGGCGCTCACCGGGTCGAGCGCGTGAGCGAAATCATTGACGTAACCGGTTGGGTTGAGCTTCGACGTGTCCAGGCCATAAGCGGCGGACACCAGAAGCACTGCAAGAAGAGCAGGCGTTCGCAATCGGTTCATTCCCAGCGAAGGAAGCAGCCAGAAGCCGCTTCAGCGCGGCATGAGATCCTCACGCCGCACCCGGAAGCCCTCCAAGCGCCCGAGCATCGCCACTGCCATGCTCCTCGGATCGAAAAACTGTTCAGCGAGTTTCTGCACTTCGCCGGCAGTTACCGCTTCGATGCGCTCCAGCATTTCGTCGAGCGAAAAGAACCGCTTGAAGTAGAGTTCCTGCCGGGCCAGGTTGCCCATCCGGCTCGAAGTGGATTCGAGACCCAGCACGAAGGATCCTTTCAGATGATCTTTGGCGCGGCGCAACTCTTCCGGCGTGACCTTGTGGTCCACGATCTCACGCAATTCGTGGACGATGGATTGAACCACTCTCCCGGCTGAGCGCAACGATGTCCCGGCGTATATCAGCATGCAGCCCGCATCGCGATACATGGTCAGCTCTGAGTACACGGTATAGGCCAGGCCCTGCTTTTCACGAATATTCTGGAACAGACGAGAGCTCATCCCGCCGCCCAGAATCGCGTTGAGGATATAGCAGGCGAAGCGCGATTCATGCGGCATTGGAATGGAAGGTACGCCGAGGTACACGTGCACTTGCTCCAACGAGTTCTTGTTGCGGAACACGAGCGAAGCGTGGGGCCGGGGCGGCTGCAAAATGCTGGGCGTTGGGTGCGGTTTCAGATCCTCGAAGTGTTCTTGCGCAAGCCGCACCAGGCGGCGGTGGTTCAGATTGCCCGCCGCAGTTACAAGGATGTTCGAAGGCGTGTAGAACTGCCGGTAGTAACGCTCGACTTTGTCGCGATCGAAGGCGCGGATCGTTCTCTTGGTGCCCAGAATGGGTCGGCCCAGCGCATGCCCTTTCCAGAAATGGCTGGAGAAGATCTCGTGGATCAGGTACTCGGGGTTGTCGACCTCCATCTTCAGCTCTTCGAGGATGACGCCTTTCTCTTTCTCGATGTCCTCCTTTTGGAAGAGCGGATTGCGGACCAGGTCGGCCACGACGTCGAACGCTTCCGGCAGGTGCTCGTCAAGCACCTTGACGTTGTAGCTCACCAGTTCCTTAGAGGTGAATGCATCCAGGCCGCCGCCGATCGAGTCCACGGAGCGGGCGATCTGCTCAGCCGAGCGGTTCTTGGTGCCCTTGAACACCATGTGCTCGATGAAGTGCGAGATGCCGCTTTCGTTCGGACCTTCCTCCCGGGAACCCGTGCCGATCCAGATACCGACCGAAACGCTACGCACGTGCGGCATGTATTCCGTGATGACCCGCACGCCGTTCGGCAGGGCGGCGCGGTGGATTTCCCGGACTGTGTGCGGGCGGCGCGACATGTATACATTCTATCGCGGGCCGCAGCAAGGCCCTAGTGCTAGAATGTCGGTTGTGGGGCAAGCTCTTGTAGGCATGGAACTTGTTGATCTTCAGGCCGCCTTGGGCCAAGCGGAGCCTTCGTTCCGCGCCCGCCAGATTTACGACGCCATTTACAGGCGCCGCGTCACGGATTTAACCGCTATCTCAAACCTGCCGAAGAACTTACGCGCCCGCCTGGCGGAGGAATTTCCCCTGGGCGTGCCGCAGGTGGAGCAACGTTACGATTCCGTGGACGGCACTCGCCGCTACCTGCTTCGACTTTCCGACGGCAAAACAGTCGAAACAGTCTGGATGCCAGAAGGAGAGCGCTCGACGATATGCATCTCCAGCCAGATCGGCTGCCCGGTCGATTGCAAATTTTGCCTGACAGCACTGATGGGCCTCGAACGCGGCCTCAGCGCGGGAGAGATCGTGGGGCAGGTGCTGCGCATCGCGGCTGAAAATAATCTGGCCGCGAACCCCGGCCGAGTCAACGTCGTCATGATGGGGCAAGGCGAGCCGCTCCTGAATCTACCCAACGTGATCAAGGCAACGCGGTTGCTGACCGACCCGGCCGGAATTGCGATCCCGACGCGACGGATCACGCTTTCGACTTCAGGAATCATCCCAAAGATCGAGGAACTCGGACGCGAGCCTGTACGACCGAAGCTCGCCGTTTCACTGAACGCCTCCACGGAGGAGCAGCGCCGGGAGCTGATGCCCATCACCCGCAAGTATCATCTGAAGGACCTGATCGAGGCCTGCCGCGCGTATCCGCTGCGGCCCTGGGAGAAGCTGACGTTTGAGTATGTGCTGCTCGGAGGCGTGAACGACACGGACGCCGATGCCAGGCGCGTCGTCAGGTTGCTGGCGCGTTTGAACGCGAAGGTCAACCTGATCGCGCTCAATCCGGGTCCGGGAATCCCCTTCGAAACGCCTGGCGCCGCCCGAGTCGCCTCATTTCAGGCCATTGTGAAGGGTTCGATGCCCTGCTTCGTTCGCAAGCCGCGCGGCCTGGATGTTTACGCGGCCTGTGGACAATTGAAGAGGATGGAGAGCAAAGAGAAAACTCACCTTGGCCTCGGCCGCGGCGTCGCGTCGCCTTCAACCAACCCCATGACCCATTTCACGGCCTCGCGATACATGGCCTGGATGTCCGGGCGGTCCCACACCTCCTCGCGATGGCCGAACGTGGAATAAAACACACGGCCTTTGCCGTGGCGCTTCACCCAGGCGACGGCGAAGTCCTTGTCGGTCCGCTTGACGCCCTTGTGCTGAAGGTCGAGCTTGTTCTCGTCCAAACGCGCTAAGACGCGCACCTTTTCACGGGAAAAGAGGCTGCTGGGCTGATAGATTTCATCATGAATCACGAACTCCGGAGGGAACTGGCGCATGGCGGGAAAGTTCCGGTCCTCGACGATCACCGGCGCCTGGAACTGCCCCCAGGGGTGCTCGTCGAAGTAGGCGCCCATCATTTCGCCGAACTCCGCCCACTTGTAAAACGTGTCGATAGCCGAGTGTCCGCCGACCACGCCCTTGCCGTCGTCGCGCACGAAGGAAAGCAGCGCAGACTTTTGCTCGTCATCCATGGGCAGCTCGCCGGTGGTGTATAAGAACACGGCGTCGAAGTAGTCGAGGTTCTTCGCATTGTTCTCGAGCTTTTTCTTCGTAATGAGCTGGGTGTCGGTGCGGATGAATGTATCCCAAAGCCCGGTGTC
>QHXU01000058.1:17747-18307 GCA_003223065.1 Acidobacteriota bacterium
CAACTTTTTCTTCTGCGGTTGCGCGCTCAGCAGCGCGGAGGCCAGAACCACGAACAGCATGCATCGAAAAATTCTGATCATTTCCAGTCCGCTGTAAAGATGTTGAACTCGTAGTTGCCCTTCGCCTTGTAGCTGGAGGCGAAAACGAGCTTTCCGCCATCGGGCGAAAATTCGGGGAACGAGGTAAAGCCGCCGAATTCGGTCACCTGTTCCAGGTTGCCGCCGTCCGGGTCAATCAGATACAGCTCGAAATCGCGGCTGTCGCACTTGTGCTTGTTCGACGAGAACAGAATCTTCTTTCCGTCCGGAGTGAACGTAGGCGCGAAGCTGGCACAACCGAAACTGGTTATCTCGCGGGCGTTCGAGCCGTCGCTGTCTGAGACGAAAAGCTCCATCTTCATCGGCGCTGTAAGATTGTCTTTCAGCAGCTCGCGATAGCGCGAGATCTTCTCCGGCGTGTCCGGATGGTGAGCGCGCCAGACCAGGTTCGAGCCGTCGCGCGAAAAGACAGGCCCGCCATCGTAACCTTCCGCCGTGGTGATTCGTTTCTTGCCGGTGCC
>QHXU01000058.1:18331-32106 GCA_003223065.1 Acidobacteriota bacterium
GGACGCGAGCGACGTGTAGACGATCTTTTTGGTCTTCCAGTTCACGGTAGCTTCCGCGTCGTAGCCGGGCGCGTCTGTCAGCTTCTTCAGGATCTTGCCGGTGTCCGTGGCGAGATAAATGTCGAAGCTGGGATAAACAGCCCACACGTAACCTCTGCTGCGATCCGGCCTGGCGGGGCACGATTCGCCGGCCTCGTGCGTGGAGGCGTAGATGATATGCTTGCCATCGGCCAGGAAGTAGCCGCAGGTAGTGACGCCCTTGCCGGTGGAAACCATCCGCACGCCGGAGCCGTCCGCGTTCATGATGTAAATCTGGTCGCAGTCGCGTCCGTCGCGCGTTGACTGAAAGATGAGCCGCCTGCCGTCCGGCGACCAGTACGCCTCGGCGTTCTGCCCCCCGGATGTCAGCTGCTTCAGGTTGCTCAGGTGACTTGCCGGCTGGGCCCAACACAGCAGGGGAAGACACCACAGAAGCTTATTCATCGACGACTATGTTAACCAATAAAGAATGAAACTTGGAATTGACTTCGGCACAACGCGCATCGTGGTGGCCGCCGTGGATCGGGGCAACTATCCCCTGATCCCGTTCGAGACGGCCGACGGTACTGCCGACTGGTTTCCTTCGCTCGTTGCGTTGCGGCAAGGAGAATTTCGTTTTGGGTGGCAGGCCTGGGAGGCGCAGGCCGAACCCGGCTGGACGGTCATCCGGTCGTTAAAGCGGCATCTTGAAGACGCCGGTCCCGAGACACGTTTGGCCGTGGGCAATGGGGAGGTTATACTCTCCGATCTGCTGCATGGACTGGTGGGCGCGCTGCAACAGGCGCTCAGGATTCGTTTCGGCGAAAGCGAGCCGCTCGAAGTGATGCTCGGTGTCCCTGCGAACGCCAACAGCAACCAGCGATTCCTCACGGTGGACGCGTTTCGACGCGCGGGTTTCTCCGTGCTGGGTTTGCTGAACGAGCCATCGGCGGCCTCGATCGAGTTCGGTCACAGGCAAAAGGTCAGGGGCCGCCTGGTGGTCTACGATCTAGGCGGCGGCACCTTCGATGTTTCGCTGGTGGATCTTGGCGCGGGAGCGCACACCGTGGTCGCATCGGAAGGCATTTCGAGCCTCGGCGGCGACGACTTCGATCACGTCCTGGCGGAGCTCGCCGTGGGTGAAACCGTGCTTGCGGCCCTGACGCCCGCCGAGGTGTTCCGCCTGGAAGAAGAGTGCCGGAGGCAAAAGGAAGCGCTGCATCCGAACTCGCGCAAAATCGTTATTGATCTCGACTCCGTACGCGATGGATTGGGACAGGCGACGATTCCCGTAGCCGATTTCTATGAGCGCTGCCGGCCCCTGCTCGTGGAATCGCTCGCGGCCACCCGGCGCCTGGCCGCGCAAGGCGATCTCGACGGCCTCTACGTGACCGGCGGCGGCAGCGAACTGCCCCTGGTGGCTCGTCTGATGCGCGAGGAATTCGGGCGCAAGGTGAAACGGAGCGAATACACCAGGTCCGCCACGGCCATCGGGCTCGCGATACAGGCCGACGCGGCGTCCGGGTACACACTGCGTGAGATGTTCACGCGAAATTTCGGCGTCTGGCGCGAGAGCGACGTGGGCCGGCGCATGATTTTCGATCCGATCTTTGCGCGAGGAACGCGGCTTCCGGGACCAAGCGACCCTCCGCTCACGGAGCGCCGAAGCTACCTCCCGGTGCACAACATCGGCGATTTCAGGTATCTCGAAGCGAGCCAGGTCAGCGACGACGGACAGCCTCGCGGAGATATCACCGTATGGGACGAGATTTTGTTCCCGTTTGATCCGGACCTGGCGAATACAAAGTCGCTGGACGCCTTTCCGGTCCAACACTGCGGCCGCGCCACGATCCAGCAGGTGGAAGAGCATTATGTCTGCGATGCGGCCGGCGTGGTGACGGTGACTATCCGGAATCTCACTTCGGATTACAACCGCGAATACCGGCTCGGCCGCTGGAGCGGCAAGACCACCGTGGTCACGCCCTCAGCCCGAAGGCGCGCGCGGAAAACTTCCGCATAGACGCGCACAACGGAACGAAGCATTTTCTGATACTGTGAGGACGCCACGGTGTCCTCGACGCTCCCAGGCAAGATCTACGATCTCGCGCAGCCGTACTTTGCCGGCATGCCGCATTATCCGGTGCACCCGCCGTACCTGTTCAGCCTGAGCAAGCTGCACGGCGAATTCGTGCTGCCAAATGGAGGGAGCTCGGCGTCGGAAACGCTCACGTTGGGCGGACACGTCGGCACGCACATCGACGCTTTATCGCATTTTTCTCGCGACGGAAAGCTGCACGGCGGCGTTGCGCCCACGCAATCCTATGGCGGCGGCGTCCGGGAACATTCGGTGGACACGATCCCGCCGATTTTCCGGCGCTGCGTGCTGTTCGACATCGCGGGACTCGAGCGGGTGGACGCCCTGCCTCGGGATTTCGTCGTCGAACCGGAGCACCTCGAAGCCTGCGGCGTCCGGCCGCCGCGCGGCGGCATCGCGCTGATCCGGACCGGCTGGGCGCGCTTCTGGGATGACGCGAAACAGTACATCACCGGAGGCGATGGACTGAACGTGTGCGGTCCGGGACCCGCCGAGCCCGCGGCGCGCTGGTTGAGCAAGCACGGCATTTTCGCGGCGGGCTCCGATACGGTTTCGTTCGAGAAAGTGCCCTCAAGGATGGAAGTGCACGTTCATTTGCTGGTGGAAGAAGGAATCCACATCATCGAGTGCTTGAACCTGGAGGATCTGGCGCGCGACGGCGTGAAGGAGTTTTTGTTTGTCGCCCTGCCGCTGAAGCTGCGCGGAGGCACCGGCTCGCCGGTGCGGCCCGTGGCGCTGGTGGATTAGCCAGGCGAATAATTCTAACTCCTGGCTTCTTTACGGTATCCTCTCCGCCGGCGCTTTTGCCGATTTCAAATGTGGGTAGAAGCCCAAATCTTCTCCGGTGAATAATTTCGTCATGAAAATGATCTGGCCGGTGTGCCCCGAAAAATGATCAACGACGTGAAGGATCACTTCGAGCAGTGTCAGGTTGTAACTTTGTATCGTAGCGCCCTCGGCCAGCCGGGCCGGCGGAAGGGAGCGGATCACCTCCGCGGCGGCATCCACTGTTGACCGCAAGCGCTCCTTGAGCTCGGCTGCTTGCATTCCGCCGCGCGCGGAAAACTCGCGATCGCGCACGCGCACGTCATGCTCGCCCCCGACTCCGCTCAGGATCCATTGGCGGACATTGCCCGCGAGGTGCAGCATCAGGTTTCCGATGGCGTTCTCATTTTCAGCATGGCGCAGCCAGATCTGTTCCGGAGTCAGCTTGTCGAGGCACGTCTCGACGCGCCCGCAGAGCTGCCCCAGCTTATCAGAAGAGTATTGAAGAAACACGGCCTCCAGAGACATGATTCAGTCTACCGCCAGAACATCCGGAGGTGTTTCAGCGGTGTGGTGCGACAGCCGCAGCCGCGCGCCGGCAGCGAGCCCGGCCACCAGCACCACGGTGGCGGTCAAGAGCGACCGGCGGGCGCTCATGCGTCCCGCGATCGCACCCCAGCTTGCGCTGCCCATCGCGAAGGATCCTTGAAACACGAGCAGATATACCGCCAGCGCACGCGCGCGCACCCACACCGGCGGAGCCATCTGCGCGCACACGTTGAAGCTTGACATCACGGTCATCCAGGCCGCGCCGCCCAAAAGCATCGCCAGCGCGACGATGGCGAATTGATTCAACAGCGCCAGCCCCGCGGTCGCCGCGGCGAACAGAATCACGCCGACGGCCACCAGATCATCCGGCGCATAGTGCGCGCGTAACGGAGCCAGAACCAGCGCGCCGATCACCGAACCCGCGCCCAGGCATCCGAGCAGAATGCCATAGCCGGTGGAGGTGCTGCCCAACCCGTGACGCGCCACGACAGGCAGCATCGCCCATAGCGCGCTACCGGCGAACGCGAAAATTCCGGTGCGCGTCAGCACGGCGTGATAGGCGGGCGCATGACGCACGTAACGCAAGCCCGCACGCATGGCATCGATGACGCCGAGATCGCGCCCGGAAGGCGGTACGGGCGGCTCTCGCCACCGCCACAAGACAATGATTACTCCCAGAAACGACACCGCGTTCAGCAAGAAAACGACGCCCGCGTTCGAGGCCGCCATCACTATTCCGCCGAGGGCCGGGCCGACGGCGCGGGCGATGTTAAACCCCACTGAGTTCAGCGCAACGGCAACGGGCAATTCCTCGCGCGGAACGAGTTCGGGGATCGCCGCCGCCCACGCCGGACCGTTCATGGCCGAGCCCAGTCCGAGCGCGAACGTCAAGCCCAAAAGGCCCCAGGATCCGATCACTCCCGCTATTGTCAGAGCTCCGAGGACGCCCGCCGACGCCAGCATCCACGATTGCGTGAACAGCAGCAGCCGGCGCCGGTCCACCAGATCGGCCATCGCGCCGGCGGGCAACCCGAGCAGGAAGACCGGAAGCGTCGTGGCGGTCTGGACCAGCGCGACCAGCAGAGGCGTGACCGAGAGGGTTGTCATCAGCCAGGCCGCGCCCACGCTCTGCATCCACGTCCCGACGTTCGAGGCAACGGAGGCGATCCACATCGCCCGGAACATCCCGTGACGGAGCGGCGACCATGCGTTCGCGATCGATATCCGGTTATTCATCCTGTTCCGGCGACCTCGCCGCGGCGGCGCGGGATGTCTTATACGCTGGAAGCCCAAGCGGTCTTCTTCCAGTTTGGCAGAAGGCAACTACGTTAGTCTGAATTCATGTCGAAGATGCTCGACGAGATTCGCGAGCAGCCCGCGGCGCTGGAGCGCACATTGCGGTCAGGCCTTCGAACCGCCTCACAACTAGCGCGCGCCGTGGCCACGCATCCTCCGAAGCTCATTCTGCTTGCCGCGCGCGGCACCTCCGACAACGCGGCGCAGTTCGGGCGATACCTGCTGGAGATCATGACCGGGATTCCGGTGTCCCTTGCCGCACCGTCCATCGTCACGCTTTATGGCGCTTCGATCCACTTGCAGGACGCGATGGTGGTATCGATATCCCAATCCGGCGAATCGACCGACACCAATCTCGTACTGGAGCAGGCTCGAACGCAAGGGGCGCTCACCGTGGGCGTGACAAACGAGCCTTCGAGCTCACTGGCGCGCCTGGCCGAGCACGTGTTTCTGGTCCGCGCCGGGCGCGAGCGAAGCGTCGCAGCCACGAAAACCTACAGCGGCCAGTTGCTGCTGTTCTATTTGCTGGCTCACGCGCTGGGCGCCCGGATCCGCGTGGACGATCTGCGGCGCCTGCCGGAATGGGCCGAAGCCGCATTGGCGCTCGAATCCGATATTGCGGCGCGCGCGGAACGCTACCGCTTCATGGAGAGAGCGATTGTCGTCGGCCGCGGCCTGAACTACGCCAACGCGTTCGAGTTCGCCCTGAAACTGATGGAGACCTGCTACGTGGTCGCCGAGCGGTTCTCGGCGGCCGATTTTCTGCACGGGCCCATCGCGATGGTCGAGCATTCCTTCCCGCTCTTCCTCTTCACGCCGCCGGGCGTCACCTGGCCCGGCATGCGCGACGTTCTGGAGAGGCTCGCCAAGCTCAAAGCGGAAACACTTATAGTCACGGACGCCGGCCACAGCGAGGCGATTGACCTCAATCCGCGCGCGCTGGTGGTGCCGGCAAAGATCGGCCGGCGGAGTGCGCGGCCGGAGGAACTGTACACGCCGATTCCTTACATCATTCCGGCGCAACTCTTCGCGGCCTCGCTTGCCGCGTGGAAGGGGCTCGATCCGGACCGGCCGCGCACATTGACCAAGGTTACCCGTACACTGTGAGATTGTGCGCGAGCTAGTCAGATGAGGATTAAACGACGAACGAAGCGTTTCTTCTGGAGAGTGCTGATCTCAATTCCGGTGATTCTGGTTGGCGGGTTCCTGTATCTGTACTTCCGCCCTCCCTCGAGCGCCCCGCCCGCGCAGATCACCGTTGATATGAGCCCGGACCGGATCGAGCACGGACGGTATCTGTTCACGACGCTATGCAATTGCGACGGCTGCCATTCCGAGCGCGACTTTTCGCGGCTCGGCGGTCCAGTGGTCGAAGCCGGGCGCGGCAAGGGAGGCGCGATGGCGCTCGAAGATCTTGCGGGCAAGATCCTCGCCCCCAACATTACGCCGGATAAGGAGACCGGCATCGGAACCTGGACCGACGGCGAAAAGATCCGCGCTATCCGAGAAGGGATCGGCAAGGACGGCAGTGCGCTGTTCCCGCTGATGCCCTACACAAATTACCGTTACATGAGCGATGACGATGTGCAGGCGCTGGTGGCCTATCTCAACACGCTTCCGCCGGTACGTAATTCGCCACCGAAGACGCAGATCACGTTTCCGACGTCGATGCTCATCAAGAGCGTGCCCGCTCCGGTCGGCCACAAGATTCCGCCGGTCGATCCCGATGGCGGCGAGATCTACGGGGAGTACCTGGCCAAGCTCGCCCGTTGCGAAGAGTGCCACACGCCCCTGGTCCGAGGCGAGCCCGATCCATCGATGCGCTTCGCCGGCGGGCGCGTTTTCGCGACGCAGTACGGCACCGTGGTCAGCGCGAACATCACGCCCGACCAACAGACAGGGCTTGGCAAGTGGGATTTTCTGCGTTTCCAGGATCGAATCAAGTCCTATCGCCAATACCTGACCATAGAGCCTCCGAAGGCGGGGCCGGACCGCTTCACGCTGATGCCTTGGCTCGCGTATGCGCGGCTCACGGATCACGACCTGGAGGCTTTGTTCCTGTACATCAAATCGCGCACACCGATTTCGCACAGGGTCAATCCGCATCCGGGGTACCCGGAATAGGTTCAATGATTCGAGAGATCAGTACGCCTTCGCGATCACGACGCGGCGATCCACCGGCTCGCCGGTGATGATGCACTTGCCCGGGCCATCGAATTCATCCGTCAAAGGCATGCAGCGGACCGTCGCCTTGAACTCCTTCATTCGGGCGTCGCATGCTGGATCGTCTTTCATGTGCGCCATCACGAACCGGCCGCCGCCTTTTTCGGCAGTCACTTCCTTCAGGAGCGATTCCACCTCTTCGATCGAGTTCGCCACGACGGTATTCGATTTAAGGCGCTGCTTCGCCACGCCGTAGAGATCATTTTGCATTTGAGCAAGGGCGGCCTGGAGCCGCGCGGCGAGTTCCGCCTGCGGCAGGACTTCCTTGACCGCCGTGTCCCGCCGCTTGAGCACGATATTGTTTGAAGCCAGATCACGCGGCCCCAGTTCCAGAACCACGGGCACGCCGAGCCGCTCCCAATGAAAGAATTTTGCGCCCGGGGTTTGCTCCTCACGGTCATCCACCTTCGCGCCGACGTCTTTCGCGATTCTGTGTGCCGCTTCGAGCACCTGCCCCTTCTCATGATCTTTGCGATAAATCGGGACCAGGACAGCCTTGACCGGCGCCAGTTTCGGCGGCAGCACGAGACCTTTATCGTCGGAGTGGCTCATGATCAGGCCGCCGATCAAGCGCGTGCTCGCGCCCCAACTGGTCTGCCAGACGTAATCGAGCTGCCCTTCTTTGCTTTGGAACTGCACATTGAAGGCTTTGCCGAAGTTCTGTCCAAGGTCGTGACTGGTGCCGGCCTGCAACGCCAGGCCGTTCTGCATCATCGCCTCGATGGAATAACTCCTGAGCGCGCCGGCGAACTTCTCCGCCTGCGTTTTCACGCCCTTGATCACCGGCATTGCCATTACTTCCTCGGCCACTTCCGCGTAGATGTCGAGGATGCGCAGCACTTCTTCAATAGCCTCCTGGTGCGTGGCGTGCGCGGTGTGGCCCTCTTGCCACAGGAACTCTGTGGTTCTGAGAAACATGCGCGTGCGCAACTCCCAACGCATGACATTCGCCCATTGGTTGACGAGCATGGGCAGATCGCGCCAGCTCTGAATCCAGCGGGAGAAGAAATGACCGATGATGGTTTCCGACGTGGGGCGAATTACGTAGGGTTCCTCGAGCTCTTTCCCACCGGCGATGGTCACCACCGCCAGTTCGGGCGAGAAGCCCGCCACGTGTTCCGCTTCTTTATGCAAAAAGCTCTGAGGGATCAAGAGCGGAAAGTAAACGTTCTGATGACCGGTTGCCTTGAAGCGTCCGTCGAACTCGCGCTGCAAGAGTTCCCAGACGGCATAGCCGTTAGGCTTGATGACCATGCATCCTTTGACGATTTCGGCGGGCTCCGCCATGTCGCCCTGGAGGACCACGTCCTGATACCATGCGGCAAAATCCCGGCTGCGTGGAGTTATGGGAGATTCGAGCATAGGTGAGCGCTTTTTGTTCCAGGTTACGATAAGCGGCGGGAGCAGGATCACGACGTGCCCGCCTAACTAAGTTTCGATACTCTAACTAGTGACGCGGCCCGGTGATTTCGACCGCCGCATTAAAGCAAGTGAGAAAACCATGCGAGTGTTCGTGGCGTTGCTCAGTGTTGTGATATCGGCCGCTCCGGGTTCCGCGCAACCGCGCGGCCGGGGACAGGAGCCCCAGGAGAGCTTCCGGTTCCGGTTCATGGGTCCCGCAGTGGGCAACCGCATCGCCGCAGCAGCCGGCATTCCTGGCGATCCCACGACGTACTACGCCGGCGCGGCCTCGGGCGGCATCTGGAAATCCACCGACGGCGGCAATCACTGGAATCCGATTTTCGACAGCCAGCCGGTACAAGCCATCGGTGCACTGGCGGTATCCGCTTCCGACCACAAGATCGTCTGGGCTGGAACGGGCGAAGCGTGGGCCATTCGCGACTCCGACATGATGGGCAACGGAGTCTACAAATCGGTTGATGCCGGGCAGACCTGGACGCACATGGGCCTCGATGAGACGGGCCGAATCGGCCGCGTAATCATTCACCCCGCCAATCCGGAGATCGTCTTCGTCTGCGCGCTCGGCCGCACCACTGGCCCGCAACAGGAGCGTGGCGTTTATCGCACCAGTGACGGCGGCAAGAATTGGGAGCGTGTACTCTTTGCCGATGCGAATACTGGCTGCTCCGGCATCGCAATGGATCCCAACGACCCGCGGATATTGTTCGCCGGCATGTGGCAAGTCGAAATGCACACCTATGCAATGTTCAGCGGCGGCCCGGGCAGCGCGGTTTATGTATCGCACGACGGCGGATCGAACTGGAAGCGCCTGGAGGGGCACGGGCTGCCCAAGTCCCCGGTCGGCAAGATCGACGTTGCCATAGCCGCGAAAAATTCGAAGCGCATCTACGCGCTAATTCAAACCGCGGACCAGGGGTCGCTGTGGCGGTCCGACGATGGCGGCGAGAATTGGATCGCCGCGAGTTGGGCGCGCTCGCTGATCGGGCGAGCGGGCTACTATATTCGCCTAGCGGTCTCGCCTGCGAATCCGGACGAAGTGCTGGTTGCCAACAGCAGCTTTCACCAGTCCACCGACGGCGGCAAAACGTTCCGCACGCTTCCCTGGGGCGGCGATACGCACGATATCTGGATCGACCCGACCAACGCCGACCGTATCCTGGTGACGCATGACGCCGGCATGTTCATGACGCAGGACCACGGGCGCACTTCCAACCGGGTCACGCTTCCGATCGGCCAGATGTATCATGTCGCGGTCGATAACGACGTGCCCTACCGCATCTACAGCAACATGCAGGACGACGGCACGATGCGCGGGCCGGGCACTCTCCCCGAAGCCGGCGCGCAAGCCGGATTCGGTGGAGGCGGCGGAGGCCGCGGGGGCGGAGAGGCATGGGAACACGGACTCGGCGGCTGCGAATCGGGCTTCACGCTGCCGGACCCCACCGACACCAACATTGTCTGGGCGTCCTGCTATGGCAACGAAGTAACGCGCTATGATGCCAGAACAAAGATCGCGCGCTCGGTGAGTCCCTGGCTCCACACGCTCGATTCGGAGCCGAGCAAGGCCGAATATCGTTGCCACTGGACCCCGCCGCTCGCCATTGACCCCTTCGATCACAACACGGTTTACTATGGATGCCAGGTTATCTTCCGCACTTCGAACGGGGGCAACAGCTGGACCATCATAAGCCCCGATCTCTCGACGCAGGATCCGAGCCGCATAGTCTCCTCAGGAGGCATCGTCGGCGACAATCTGGGCCAGTTTTATGGCGAGGTTGTCTTCTCAATCGCGCCTTCTGAGGTCCAGAAAGGCCTCGTCTGGGCGGGAACCAATGACGGAAAGGTGTGGTACACCAGGGACGGCGGCGGCCATTGGAACGACGTATCCAAGAACATCAGCGGACTGCCGCCGTGGGGCGTGGTTTCCAAGATTGAGCCGTCTCATTTCGACGCCGGCACCGCCTACATTGCGGTCGACTTCCATTTGATGGACAACCGCGATCCGTGGCTGTACAAGACCACGGATTTCGGAAAGACGTGGACCAAGATCGTCGCGGGTCTGCCCAAAGGCCCGCTGGCGTACGCCCGTGTAATCGCGGAGGACCCCAACCGCAAGGGGCTCCTGTTCGCCGGCACCGGCAACGCGCTGTACTTCTCCCCCGACGACGGAACGAGCTGGAAGCAGTTGCAGGACGGGCTGCCTGCCGCGCCTGTCTCCTGGATCGTGGCGCAGAAACAGGCTCACGATCTGGTGGTGTCTACGTACGGCCGAGGAGTGTATATTCTCGAAGACATCACACCCCTCGAGCTGGGCGCGGTGGATACAACCGAAGCAATGCAACTCGTCAAGCCGCGGCCGGCGTACCGGCTGGTTCGTAGCCCGCGAGCCACCCTGAATTACACGCTGAAGTCCGCGCCAAAAGAACCCGTGCGCATTGAAATCCTCAATTCGAATGGCGAAACGATTCGCGAGATGCAAAGCACATCGGCCCGTGCAGGCATCAATCGCGTGTCCTGGGATCTGCGGTACGATCCTCCACGGCTGGTCGCGTTGCGCACCACACCTCCCGAAAACCCGCGCATCTGGGAAGAACCGCGGTTCCACAACGCACAGACTCGACCTATCACACACTGGGGCATCGCGCAGGCGCAAGTGGGCCCGATCGTGGCTCCGGGCACATACACCGTGCGGCTCACGGCCGATGGGCAATCCTTGACGCAACCGCTCGAGATTCTTCGGCCTCCGAACAGCCACGGCTCGGATGCGGACATCCAGGCATCGGTGCGGCTTCAACTCAAAGTCCGGAACGACATCAACACGGTGTCCGGCATGACGAACCAGATCGAGTGGATGCGAAAGCAGCTCGAGGACAATCAGAAGAAGTTGGATGGGCAGAGCGGCAAGGGAGCCTTGCTGAAATCGATCGAAGCGATCGACCGCAAGCTGCAGGATGTCGAATACAGGCTGATTTCGAGAGCGGAGGCGCTTAGCGACGATAAGTATTATGTCACGCAATACAAGCTCTACCTCAACTTCCTGTGGCTTAACGGCGAGATCGGAACGGGCGCGGGCGATGTAGCCGGCAGCGGCGATTACGGCCCGACCGAGACCGCTATCGGCCTGGTCCTTAAGCTCGAGAAGGAACTCCAGGCGGTGCAGGAAGAATACCGCAACCTGATGGAGAAAGAAGTGCCCGCGTATAACAACTCGATCATAGGCAGCGGGATCGCTCCGATCGAGACCACAAGCCCTCCGCCGTCGACGCCGCCCGGCAGAGAGATTCGGATCCAACAGTAGCTGGCAGTCTGGCTGCCGTTCCAGATGCTATTCTCGGGACGAAGGTTGAAGGATGAGCTTCCGGAAGGCGTCCTGGCGAGCGTTGTCCGGTTTGGTCTTACTCGGCGCCGCGTATGCTTTCCAGCGCCCGTTCCATCAATTCCCCGGCGTCGAATATCGAAGATTCGAAGTGCCGCCGGACTGGCAGGAGAAGGGCGAGTGGGCGTTCGCCCGGCTGATGTATCCTCCTGGCCCTTTGGATGGTTATCGAGGCCGCTTCGACGGGGACTGGCGGCAGGGCCTGTCGCTCTGGACGCAGGATTATCCGCGCGCGGACCGTCACTTTTCGCTGGCGCTCCGGCGTTTGAGCCGCATTCACGTGCGTTCCGTCGAGCAGCCGGTGAATCTGGAAGACGGGGACGAAGTGTACAACTGGCCCTGGCTATATGCTGTGCAGGTGGGCGAGTGGGGCTTGACCCAGGACGAGTCTGTGGTGCTTCGCGATTACCTGCTTCGGGGCGGGTTTTTCATGGCCGACGACTTCCACGGTACCGAGGAATGGGCGGAGTTCGAACGGCGCATCAAGCAGGTCTTTCCGGATCGTCCCATCGTTGAAATCGAGGATAGTGACCCGATTTTTCACACCGTCTATGATTTGAACGACCGATACCAGGTTCCGGGAGCCGCGCACCTGAGCTTGGGCTACAAGAACGACGGCATCGGAGCGCACTGGCGAGGCATTTACGACGACAAGGGCCGGATCATGGTGGCAATCTCGTTTAACTCAGACCTGGGAGACGCTTGGGAATGGGCGGACGATCCGTATTATCCCGAAAGGTTCTCCGGCCTGGCGATTCGTGTCGGCGTCAACTACGTCGTTTACGCCATGACGCACTAATTAACCTGCTTCTCTGCTAACAATTAGCAACCTAACTACAATTACTATTGCAGCCGACCACCGGTTGCCGTATACTACGGCCTGATTACAAGGCAGGAATGGCTTCGTCCGGGCAACCGAGAGGTTGGGTGTCTCGCTCTCCTGATTCTCTCGACGAAAGAATCGGACGGTCTTGCAGATCGGCCCGGTTTTTGGGACTGGCGCGCTGGTCCCAGGCACAGAGCGAATAACTTCAAACAGGGGACCCGAGATGAAACGACATTTCTTCTTCCATTTGCTGGTCAGTTTGGGAGTGCTGGCAGCAGCAACCGGAAGCGCATCCGCACAATCCATTTACGGCAGCATACGTGGACTGATCACCGATCCCTCATCGGCTATTGTCGCCAACGCGAGAGTGGCCCTCATCAACGAAGGCACCAGAATCGAGCGCACCGCGACCACGAACAACACCGGTGAGTATGTCTTTAGCCAGGTAACTCCCGGCACGTACACGGTGGCGGTGGAGACGCAAGGTTTCAAGAAAGTCGAGCGGAAGGGCGTGGTTCTTGAGACGCAGAACCAGCTCACAGTCGACCTGCAACTGGAAGTCGGCAACGTGGCGGAAAGTATCAGCGTCACCACTGAGACGCCCTTGATCGAGACGGCCACGGCCTCCCAAGGCCAGGTCATCGACAACCAAAAGCTGGTCGATCTGCCCAACATTGGCCGGAATCCTTTCATGATGTCCAAGCTCACGCCGAACATTCAGATGGTTGGCAACCCCGCCTACATGCGCATGCAGGATCAATCCGGTTCCTCGCAGATCTCTTTTGCCGGCGGTCCGTTAGACGGCGTTCCGATCACAGACATGAACAATCGCGCCATCATCATAGCCTCGCTTGAGGCAGTGCAGGAGATGAAGGTTCAAACCAATACCTATGATGCCGAAATCGGGCGCACCGGGGGCGGCATGTTCAATGTTCTGCTGAGGTCCGGCGCCAACGAATACCACGGCAGCCTGGGCGGATGGCTGCGTAACACCGACTGGGAGGCCAACGCGTTTTTTAATAATGCCTCCGGCATTCCGCGTACGGATCAGCCCAATCGCACTTATTACGGCAGCTTTGGCGGCGCAGTCTGGATCCCCAAGGTTTATAACGGCAAGAACCGAACGTTCTTCTGGGTTGCGCTCGAAGGTTATCGTGACACACAAGGCAATTCCGGCCAGACCGCCGTGCCAACTGCGCTCGAAC
>QHXU01000058.1:32202-41284 GCA_003223065.1 Acidobacteriota bacterium
CGGCAACCTGGTCGTCCAATACGATCCACTTTTGCCTCGCGATGCGAATGGCAACCGGACTCCTTTCGCCAACAACATCATCCCGCCCAGCCGCATCGACAAGGTAGGCCTCGCCATCGCTTCGTACTTCGGGCAACCTACCCGCTCCGCCCCGTTCGGCGGCATCAACGTTAACTACTCAGGCATATTGCCCAGCAAAGCGGGCCAAGGAACCGTAAAGCTGGATCATAGAATCACGAATTGGTGGAACGCGAACCTTTCGTTCTTGCGCTACCACAGCAATGAACCCGGCGAGAACTGGTTCCCTAATTCGCCTGGCACGCCCGAGAACTGGGTTCTGGATCGCCGCGTGGACGCAACGCAGGTAAACAACACCTTGATTCTGAATCCCACGACGGTCGCCACCGTTCGCTATGGGTTCAACAGGTTTCCCAATGACTCGTATACCAGAAGTCTGGGCTTCAACCTGGCCTTGCTGGGTTTTCCTTCCAGCCTCGTCTCCGCCATCCCCCGGCCGACATTCCCGGCGGTCAACTTCCATAACTACTATCCGGGCGACGCGATGGGGGCCGCTGGCAATAACGCTTATTACACGCCATACTCCCGGAGCTTTGGCGCCGCAGTCTCAAAGTTCATCGGGCGGCACAGCTTGAAAGTCGGCGTGGATTGGCGGAGCATCAGCGACGACGGCATCGACTATGACGGGGGCCGGGCTTCCTTGGCTTTCGACTTTAACGACCAATTTACACGGAAGAACGCGGCTGTGGCTGGTGGCGGCGGATCAGACATTGCGAGTCTCCTCCTCGGCTATCCCGCCGTGGCCACGGGCTTCCAGAGCACCAAAATATTTGAGAACGTCAGGTACGAAGGCGTATTTATTCAGGACGACATCCGAATCAACCCACGGCTGACCCTAAACGTCGGCTTGCGTTGGGAGCATGAGACCGGTCTCACGGAACGAAACGCTAATCTAATCGTGGGCTTCGATCCCAATGCGCTGAATTCGCTTAGCGCCCGGCTTGGCATTCCAGTAAAGGGCGCGGTCGAGTTCGCCGGCAAGAACGGGTATCCCAATCAAACGGGCAACTACACTTACAACAAGATGTCGCCTCGCTTCGGTCTGGCCTATCAGCTCAACCAAAAGACCATTATCCGCGGCGGATGGGGCATTTTCTGGGCGCCTTCGCTTTCCTTCAGCGCTCCCTACACCCCCGAGGGCGCGACCGCTACCACTACGCCAAACCCGAGCAGTGACGGATTCAACACGCCGCTGATCCAGCTCTCCAATCCTTTCCCAGGCGGCTTGGTAAAACCGGTGGGCACGGCCAACGGCGATGCAACCGGCCTCGGCATCGGCCTGACCATCTTCGATCGCAATGCAAAGGGCACCTATATCCAGCAGTTCTCTTTCGACATTCAGCGGGAACTGCCTGCCAACATCGCGGTCTCGGCCGCTTATGTCGGATCGCGCACCTACAGGCTCATGCTCGGTACTCCCGACATCAACATCAACCAACTGGATCCCAAATACTTTTCGTTGGGTACGGCCGCCCTATCACAAAGCGTAACCAACCCCTATTACGTGCCCGGTGGGCCGGGTATCATTGGCAGCGCAAAGGTCACACAAGCGCAGTTGCTCAGGCCGTTCCCGGCGTTCGGCAATCTCAATATTCGATATTCCGATCAGAATAAGGCCCAATATGACTCCCTGGTGCTAAAAGCTCAAAAGCGTTTATCGCAAGGGTTGACGTTCCTTACCGCCTACACATTCTCGAAGAACTTCGATCGCAGCTCGGGCGGAACGGGAAGCGACGTAAACCGCGGAAGCCAGGGGCCCCAAAACGCATACAATCTGCCGGCCGAATGGGCGCCTTCCATTGTCGACGCCACGCACCGCTTGAGCTTTACGGCCTCCTATGAACTTCCGTTTGGCCGGAATAAACGGTTCCTGGGGAACGCCAACCGCTTCGCGGATCTGGCAGTGGGCGGGTGGATACTGAACTTCGTGAATGTCGATTCGTCCGGCTACCCGGTCATCCTCACACAGAACTCCAATAACAACGGTTCATATTTCGGCGGCGCCAGCCAGCGCCCCAACGCGACGGGGGCTTCTCCGGCCACCTCCGGCGATTTCGGCCAGAGGCTCGCGGGTTGGATCAACCCCGCCGCCTTCTCCACCGCCCCAGCCTTGACCTATGGGAACGTAGCCCGTACCATACCGCTTAAGGGTCCGGGAATGGCAAACTGGGACATTTCCATTTTCAAGAACTTCGTCATCTATGAGCGCTTCCGAGCGCAGTTCCGCGCCGAGGGTCTGAACGCCTTTAACACGCCATACTTCCGCTCTCCGAATGGCGCATTTGGCAGCAGCAGCTTCGGCCAGGTGAATTCCCAGGGGAATTTCCCGCGCTTTATACAATTGGCTCTTCGATTGTATTTTTAGGAGCCACGCCGGCTAAAGCCGGCCGGAGGCTGAAGCCACTCCACGGGCTTCAGCCTCCACTTCATTTTCTGCCTGCCCTGCGATCGGCCCAACGCAGGAAGCGCACCAGTTCCCGCCGCTCGCTCCAGACAAATCTCCAGAAATCGCCTGCGCTGATTTGCTCAGCGTGCAGGCCCGAGTAGGTCTCGATGCGCCACCGCAGGTACGGGCTGCGCCACGGGCAGAGGCGGTAGCCTTTCGAGGCCCGCCATAGGAACCGCAGCATTAATGGGAAGGAGCGGGTTTCGCTTGGGTCGTTTTGGGCGGGGGCGCGGGCGTGGCGTAATATCCGTTCCGCGTGCGGACAGCAGGATGGCCGTAGCCGGTGACGGCCACCTTGATCTGGCGGAATGTGCCATCCAGAGCCAGGTTCGTCGGCGTATACCCGAGGATGTATTGATTGCGGATCTCATGCGCCACTTGCGGCGTAATCTTTTCGACCTCCGCCAGATCCTTCGGATAGAAATCCAGGCCGCCGGAAGCTTCGGAAAGCGCCTTTAGCGCGCGCTTGGCTTTCTTGGCCTCGCGCGGCTCCTCCTCATTCAGAAGGCCGATGCAGTAAACCAACACCTCGCTCTGCCGGGCTTTACGCACGGTCTGTTCGAGCGTTTCGTTGCTGGTGTTGTCGTTGCCGTCGGTCACCACCAGCAGTACCTTCTTGTCCTTTTTTCCGCTTTCCTTCAAATAATCGATGGACATGCTGATGGCTGTCCAGCGTTTCTTCTAGCTTTTTGATGTCGCTGGTGAACGGCTGATCGAGATAGGCGTCGTCGTTGAAGTCGACAATGAAAACTTCGTCCTCCGGATTGGAAGCTCTAACCAGGGCCAGCGAGGCCGCGGCCACCTTGGCTCGCTTATCGCGCATACTGCCGCTGTTATCGATGATGATGCCCATCGACACGGGCACGTCTTCCCGGCGGAACAACTTTATCGGCTGCTCGACGCCGTTCTCGTAAACCTTGAACGCCGACTGCGGGATGTTGGTGATCAGCTTCCCGTTCTTGTCGACAACGCTCGCGTGAAGCACGATCAGGTTCGTTTCGGCGCGAAAGATCGGGATCTCGTCCTGGTCCGCGGCGGATGACGGCGGTGGCGTTTGCTGGGGATTCTGTGGTGGAGTGCTTTGCGCCAGCATCAGGCCGGCGGCAAGAGAGAGCGCGGCAAGCGCGTTACTGCGTAGGTGCATAATATCCGGTTCGGAACATTGCCTTCAGCGGCGGGAGTCCCGTAGTTTTCACCAGTTTGACCTGCACGCGACGGTACTTTCCGTCACGCGACATGTTCTTTGGACTGTACCCGGGTTCCGCAACTCGAGACTGATTTTGGCGGCGACGTCTGGCAGTTCCGCCAGGTTGTCGACCTCGAAGTGGCGTCCGCCCGTTTGATCCGTCATCTCGCCGAGCAGCGCGGGACCGGAGAGTTCCTCCGTCGTCCGCCCGCGTGAAGCCATCGGCTCGAAGATGCCGATCGCGTAAATCTGCACGTCGGACTCGCGCACGGCGTTTTTCACTTCGCTCTCGGTATACCGGCTGGAGTTGTCGCCGCCATCAGAGATGATCAAGATCGCCTTGCGGGGGTTGCGCGCCTTCTTCATGGTGTTCATGGCCATGTAGACGCCGTCGAGCAGCGCCGTACGTCCCTTGGACTGGATGAACGTCAGCCGGGTCTGGATTTCTTCGGTATCCGGCGTGAAGCCGGCGACCAGCTCAGGCCGGTCGTTGAACTGGATGAGGAAGAATTCGTCTTCGGGGTTGGCGGTCTTCAGAAATTGCGCCACCGCCTGCCGCGACTTCTGGAGCTTGCTGCCCATGCTGCCACTGGTGTCGAATACGATTCCGACCGAGAGGGGAGCATCTTCGCTCGAGAACTGCGTGATCTCCTGTTCGACGCCGTTCTCCGTCAGCTTGAAGTTCTCCTTGTCGAGGTCTGTGACGAAGCGGCTCATGGGGTCGATCACAGCCACCGGAATCAGCACCAGCGTAGTGTCGACGCGGATGTTCGACTTCCGATCGATCACGGTCTCGGCAGCCTCGGGACTCTTGCCGCGGACCCGTGGCTCGATCGAAACCTTGGGTTGCTGAGGGTCAGGCTTCTTATCGTCCGCGGTGAATGCTATTGAGGCGAGCAGCGTGGTAATCCCGAATGCAAGGAGGGATCGCATAGTACCCCGCAATCTGGCTCCAGTATAGCAGCGGGAAGTAGGAAGAAGACAGTGGGAAGTTAAGGAATCCGGCGTGATCGGGCCCATGGTGCGGTATCCGATAACCGTTTCCTGTCCCGCTACGCAGTTCCTACGGTTGTGATAGAATCTATTGTGCCGCACCGGATTCTTGGCGTAATTCCCGCCCGGTACGCCTCCTCACGTTTTCCTGGTAAAGTCCTCGTCTCCATCGCCGGCAAGACGATGCTCCAGCACGTTTGGGAACGGGCGTCGCGGGCTCGCTACGTGACCGACATGGTCATCGCCACCGACGACGAGCGCATTCGCGCCGCCGCCGAAAAATTTCGTGCGCGCGTGGTAATGACGCGCGCCGATCATCCCTCGGGAACAGACCGTGTGGCCGAGGTGGCGTCCGCGTCGAACGCACAATTGGTCGTCAACGTCCAGGGCGACGAGCCGCTGATCGATCCCGAGGCAATCGACGCCGCGGTGCTCGGACTGCTGGAGCAAGAAGATGTGCCGATGGGAACGCTCAAGAAGCGCATCGAGCGCAGCCCGGAGATCACCGACCCGAACGTTGTCAAAGTGGTTACGGATCGCGAGGGGAACGCGATTTACTTTTCCCGCTCGCCGATACCGTATGTGCGCGAAGCCGGCGGAGAACCGACCGCACACTTCAAACATATCGGGTTGTACGTATACCGGCGCGACTTCCTGCTCGCTTATTCGGATCTCCCGGTGGGGCCGCTCGAACGGGCCGAGCGACTGGAGCAGTTGCGCGCCCTCGAAAACGGCTTCAGGATTCGCGTCGTGGAAACGGAGTATGAGTCGATGGGTGTCGATACGCCTGAAGATTGGGCGAGAGTTTCGGAGCTGTTTGAAAAACTGATGGTCACGGGATAAACATGGCCAAATACATATTTGTCACCGGCGGCGTGGTTTCATCCCTGGGGAAAGGGATTGCGGCAGCCAGCCTCGGCTGCCTGCTTGAAAGCCGCGGGCTCAAGGTCACGCTGCAGAAGTTCGATCCATACCTGAACGTCGATCCGGGAACGATGAGTCCTTTTCAGCATGGCGAGGTCTTCGTCACCGACGATGGCGCGGAGACCGATCTGGACCTGGGGCACTACGAACGATTCACGCACGCTCCGCTTACGCAGGCCAACAATCTTACGAGCGGGCGCATCTACGAGCAGATCATCTCGCGCGAGCGGCGGGGCGACTATCTCGGCAAGACAGTGCAGGTGATCCCGCATGTGACCAACGAAATCAAAGCCGCGGTGCGACGCCTGTCCACTGCGGCCGATCAATCTCCCCTTGACGTTGTGATCGTCGAGATCGGCGGCACGGTGGGCGACATTGAGTCGCTGCCGTTTCTGGAGGCCATCCGCCAGTTGCGCCATGAGCTGGGCCGCGAAAACACGCTGTTCGTGCACGTGACGCTGGTGCCGTGGATCGCCGCGGCGCAGGAGCTCAAGACCAAGCCGACGCAACACAGCGTGAAGGAGCTGCGGGCCATCGGTATCCAGCCCGACATTCTGATGTGCCGCAGCGAGCGCGCGCTGCCCGAGGAGATGAAAGAGAAGATCGCGCTGTTCTGCGATGTGGACGTGAGGGCGGTGATCACCGCGCGCGACGTCGCGAGCGTTTACGAATGCCCGCTGGTGTTCGCCGAGCAGGGCGTGGACGAGATTGCGCTGCGGCTGCTTGCGCTGGAGGCCGGTCCGCGCGACCTCACGCGCTGGAGCGAGATGGTGCGCCGGCTGAAAAATCCGGTGCGCGAGGTTTCGATCGGGCTCGTAGGCAAGTATGTGGAATATGAGGATTCCTACAAGAGCCTGAAAGAAGCGTTGCTGCACGGCGGCCTGGCGCACGATGCCAAGGTCAACATCACCTGGATCGAGTCGGAACGCCTGAAGTGGCCCGACTCGATTGCCGAGCTGGAGAAGTTCGACGGCATCCTGGTGCCGGGCGGCTTCGGAAAACGGGGCGTGGAAGGGATGCTTTGCGCGATTCGTTACGCACGTGAGTTCAAAGTGCCGTATTTCGGAATCTGCCTCGGCATGCAAACCATGGTGATCGAGTTCGCGCGCAACGTCTGCGGCCTTCCCCACGCCAATTCGACCGAGTTCGACCCGGCAACACCGGACCGCGTGATTTACAAGCTGCGCGAGCTCAAGGGTGTTGACGAACTGGGCGGAACCATGCGCCTGGGCGCCTACCCGTGCCTGCTGGCCGAGCACAGCGTCGCGCGCCAGGCTTACGGTAAACCGGAAATCGACGAGCGCCATCGCCACCGCTATGAGTTCAATCGCGAATACGAAAGCATCCTAAAGCAGCATGGGCTGCGGCTTACGGGAGAAACGCCGGACGGCGTCTACGTCGAGATCTGCGAGATGGCCGGACATCCCTGGTACCTGGGCTGCCAGTTCCATCCCGAATTCAAGTCCAAGCCGCTCGAGCCGCATCCTTTGTTCCGCGGGTTCATCGGCGCGTCGATCGCGAACCAGCGGCAGCGGATGCAGCGCGAAATCGCTCGCGACAGTGCAGATCACGTCACAGCTTGAGATCGGCAGCGGCGCGCTGGCGCTGATCGCCGGGCCCTGCGTCATCGAAAGCGAAGAGCACGTCCATTTTCTGGCGCGCGAGATTGCCGGGATGGTCGGCCCGTTCGTCTTTAAAGCGTCCTTCGATAAAGCGAACCGGTCGAGCGCGGGCGCGTACCGCGGTCCAGGCCTCAGGGAAGGCCTTCGAATTCTGAAAAGCGTTCGTGATGCTGGGTTCGCGGTCCTGACGGATATTCACGAGCCGGCGCAGGCCGGCCCAGCCGCGGAAGCCGTCGATATCCTGCAGATCCCCGCCTTCCTGTGCCGGCAGACGGACCTGCTGCTAGAGGCGGGCCGGACGGGCCGCGTTGTGAATATCAAGAAGGGACAATTCGTTGCGCCGCACGACATCCGCCTGGCAGCGGATAAGGTTGCATCCACGGGCAACCATCGCATTCTGCTGACGGAGAGAGGCACGTCGTTCGGGTACAACAACCTGGTGGTCGATATGCGCGGTCTGGCGATCATGCGCGGATTCGGCTGGCCGGTGGTGTTCGATGCGACCCACAGCGTCCAACTCCCGGGAGCCGCGGGCACGGCTTCAGGAGGCCAGCCCGAATTCATCGAACCGCTGTCGCGTGCGGCCGTGGCGACGGGCGTCGATGCTGTGTTCATCGAGGTGCATGAGGCGCCGGAAAGAGCGCTCTCCGATGGCGCTAACGCTCTGCGGCTGGATCGTCTCGCGGCGCTGTGGAGGAAGCTGAAGAGGCTCGATCAGGCCGCCAACGATCACGCATGAAACGCAACTTTGCACGCCGGGCCCGACCGGAACGTCTAGAATGTAAATATGCAAAATAACCGGCGTCGCGGCTTCTCGCTCATCGAGCTCTTGATCGTCATCGCGATCATCCTTATCATCGCGGCGATCGCGGTTCCCAAGATGAACCGGCAGATCATGCATGCGCATGAGATGGCCGCCATCCGCCAGATCGGGACCGTTCACCAGGCCGAAACGCAGTATTATTCGACGTTCGGCAAGTACGCCCAAACGCTGACGGAACTGGGGCCACCCGCGAGCGGCGCAGCTGGACCCGCCGCGGCGGATTTAATCCCGAAGAGCCTCGCCGAAGGTAAAAACAGCGGATACATCTTCGCTGTGCAGGGAACGCCTACAGGCTACGCGGTGACGGCGGTTCCGGAGGTATTCGGCAGCTCGGGCAACCGCACGTTTTACTCCGACCAGACGCTGGTGATCCGGCAGAACGGCACTGCGGAACCGGCCACGGCCACAAGCCCCGAGATCAGGTAGCGCGTCCCGCAAGCGTTCCATAAACACAGACTCGAATCCCGCACGATGAAGGATCGATTCGGCTGCGACTGGAGCAGGAGGACCGGGACTCGTTTCTGGCGCCTCCCCCACATCGGGCGCCGCACGTTTTTCAAGCACATGGCCACGGCGCTCACCGGATATTTTCTGGTTCCCGGGAGGCGGCCCGGCGATAACGTAGCTCGCGCCGGCGTGAGGCCCATCGCCAAGGCGAAGAACGTCATTCTCGTGATACTCGCCGGCGCGCCCAGCCACACCGACACTTTCGATTTGAAAGAAGGACCATGGACGCCCGCCTACATGGCGCCCGCGACGTTCGGCGATATCCGCTTTCCGCGGGGCCTGATGCCGAATCTGGCCAACCAGTTGGACAACATCGCATTCGTGCGCTCCGCGCGCGCCCACGCGACCGTGCACAGCCTGGCGCAAAACTGGATCCAGATCGGACGGAACCCCCAAGGCCCGAATCACATCGCACCGCATATCGGGTCGGTGGTGGCTCTCGAACTTGGGCCGCAGTCGCCGGACTGTACTTTGCCCGCCTTCATCTCGGTGAACTCGTCGAG
>QHXU01000411.1 GCA_003223065.1 Acidobacteriota bacterium
CTCCACCTCGCCGCCGAAGTCGCTGTGGCCGGGCGTGTCGACGATATTGATCTTGATCTCGTGGTACCGAACGCCGGTGGCTTTGGCGAGAATTGTGATGCCGCGTTCCCGCTCGAGGTCGTTCGAATCCAGAACGCGCTCGGCCACCTCCTCGTTGGGACGAAAAATGCCGCTTTGCCGCAGCATGGCGTCGACCAGCGTGGTTTTGCCGTGGTCGACGTGGGCGATGATGGCTACGTTGCGGATGGATGAGTTTTTCTGGGACGATGACATGCTGTCCCTCCATCCTCGCATGCCGCTTCCTTCCGTCGCGATCGTCGGGCGCCCTAACGTGGGTAAATCGACGCTGTTCAACGCGATTCTCCGCCAGCGCCGTGCTATCGTCGGCGACGAACCCGGCATTACGCGCGACCGCATTTACGGAGAGGCCAGCTATCGCGGCCGTCGCTTCGAACTCATTGACACCGGCGGTATCGTGCTGAACGAAGCCGAGCTAATCCCGAGCCAGATCCTGAAGCAGGCACGCACCGCCCTGGAGCAAGCGTCCCACATCATTTTCCTGATCGACGGCCGTACCGAGATCACCGGGGCCGACCGGGATCTGTCGAGGATGCTGCGGCGTCTGGGCAAGCCCGTGGCGCTCGCCGTGAACAAGATCGACAGCCGGAGGAGCGAGGATCTGGCGCACGAATTCCATTCGTTGGGATTCGAGCACCTGTTTCCGATTTCGGCCGAGCACCATCTGGGGCTGGACGAACTGCTGGAGCATGTGACCAGCGCTTTCGCCGCGGAGACAGAGCCGGCCCTGACTCCCGCCTCCCGGCCGGAAGGTTCCATAAAAATAGCCATCATCGGACGGCCCAACGTCGGGAAGTCGACGCTGCTCAACGCCCTGGCCGGCGTTGAGCGGGCGATCGTTTCACCGGTGCCCGGGACCACCCGTGACGCGGTTGACGAGACCATCGTTCACGACGGCCACGAGTACGTATTCGTCGATACCGCCGGCATCCGCCGCAAGGGCAAAACGAAACTGATGGCGGAAAAGCTCAGCGTGGTGATGGCTCGGCGGCACCTGCGCATGTCGAACGTCGCGCTGCTGATGCTTGATGCGAGCGAAGGAATCCTCGCGCTGGATGCCACGATTGCGGGCTACGCGCACGAGGAAGGGCGCGGCGTGGTGCTCTGTGTGAATAAGTGGGATGTGGCCAAGGAACGGAGCAAACGCAAATTTCTCGAGAATATCCGCGATCATCTGAAATTTCTTGAATACGCCCCCGTTATCTTCGTGTCCGCGCAGAAGCGCCAGGGCACGCGCGCGCTGTTCCCTTTGCTCCGGAAAGCCTACGAATCCTGGTCGAAACGCATCGGGACGGGCGAGCTCAATCGCTTCGTCGAGACGCTCAAATGGGAATACGACGCGAAGATTTATTATGTAACCCAAGCTTCGGTGGGGCCACCTATGTTCGTGGTGTTTACCGATAGACCGGGGAAGCTCCACTTTTCCGCGGAGCGCTTTCTCATCAACCGCCTGCGCGAGCGGTTCGGTTTTGCAGGCACGCCCATTGTGATCAAGACCAAACGCCGCTAGGGGGGTTATACAATGGAGCCATGGATTTCCCGGCGCTGTACCGCGAGCGCCTTTTTTCCGCCGTCGGCTCTATTGATCTGGAGCGGGTGGCTAACGCGATCGAGTGGTTCAAAGAAGCCCGCCGAGGAGGACATTCGATTTTCGTCGCGGGGAACGGCGGCAGCGCCGCGACAGCCTCTCACTTCGTTTGTGATATGGTCAAGGGCGCGAGCTTCGGCAAGCCGTCGCGTTTCCGTATTCTGGCACTCAACGATTCCATGCCGACCCTTACCGCCTATTCCAACGATGTAGGCTATGCCGATGCGATCGTCGAGCAGCTCAAGAATTTCGCGCAGCCAGGCGACGTTTACATGGCGATCAGCGGCTCCGGCAATTCGCCGAACGTGGTACGCGCGATGGAGTACGCCAACTCGATTGGTTGCCGCACGCTGGCGTTGACCGGCCGCGACGGGGGCCGGCTCGGCGGCCTGGCGGCGCTCAATATCCATGTCCCGGAACCGCATATGGGGCGCATCGAAGACGCCCACCACATTATTTGTCATATGATTTGTTATTCGTTCATGGAGACCGAATGAACCGGTTGCCCGTACTGGAGTATTCACCACCGGATGCGGTGGTGTAGGGCTTTACCTAGCTTCATTCGAGCAGTCACGATGTAAAAAATAGGACCAGGTGTCCGATACGGCACTTAGGGGCTCAGCTCCAACAGATATATGAAAGTAAATGATCCGAACGTGTCCTCCCTAGGCTCGGCGGGAGCAACCAGGACTCAGGAAGCCGAGCGGACCGGCAAAGATGCCCGTCTGGTGAACGCCCGGAACGCGAGTGCGGCTCCGAGCGACGACGTTCATCTTTCCGAGTTGGTGCGCCATCTACGCGCGCTTGCGGCGAACTCGCCGGACCGGCAAGCTCAAATCGAAGCACTGGCTCGCGCATACGCCAACGGCACTTACAAAGTAAACGCAGAGGCGACAGCGTCGAAGATCATCGACGATGCAATCGAATATTAGGGACGCGCGCCGGCATATCGAAGCGCTGCGTGCCGCCCTGCTGTTGCCTTCACCGGATCCAATCGAACAATGCCTGCCGGCTCTTGAAGAGGCCGTGCGAAATCTTATCTCCGTCGAACAAGAGCTGCGGGGCGCGCAAAGTCCGGGTCGTCCAGAGCTTCGCGCGGAGTTGAAATCCCTTGAGACAGAGATGCGCATCGTGAAAGGGCTGATCGCGAACGGTGCGGCGTTCTACCAAGGTTGGGCCAAAATGCTCGGCGCCGCGGCAGCCGGTTATACGTCCGCCGGCCAGCCGGCGGCACTTCAACCGCCCGGCAGCATCTCCCTCCGCGGATAACATAAATGGGCACTCTTTTCACCTCGTTACTGAACTCGACCAGCGCACTGCAAGTTTTTGGCCGCTCGCTCGATGTCATTCAGAACAACATTAGCAACGCCAACACGCCGGGCTACGCGAAGCAGAGCCAGTCCTTGATTGCCGCGCCTTTCGATCCGCACGCGGGATTCACCGGCGGCGTCATAGCGGGACCCGTGATCAGCGCCCGTTCAGAGTTCTTGGAGCAAGCTGTGCGCGCGCAACAGGAAGCGCTCGGGTTTGCGGGTCAGAAAGCCGGCGACCTGGGCCTGATCGAGCCCCTGTTCGACCTGACCTCGGACTCCGGTCTTTCGGGCGCGATCAACAAGCTCTTCGACAGTTTTTCGCAATTGAGCG
>QHXU01000403.1 GCA_003223065.1 Acidobacteriota bacterium
GCTTTAGCAATGCTCTCAGCCGTTTGGTCTGCACGCGGCTCACGGGAATCTCTGTCTGTTTCTTGTCGTCCATCCGCAACTGGAAACTCGATTTGAACCACGGGATCACTTCCCGGATCCGATGGATGTTCACCAGGTATGAACGGTGTACGCGCCAGAACATGTCTGGGTCGAGATTGGATTGCAACTCTTCAATGGTGCGGTAATTGGACTGGCCTTCGAGCCCGCTCGCTACCACGGTGATAAGGCCGTCATCAATGGTCGCGTACACGACGTCCTGGGCATCGACGATGAAGTTACGGTGATTGCTCTTGACCAGAAGCTTGGTGCGTTGAAGGGACGGCTTCGGCGGCGGGGGTTCGGGTTGCGCCGCTTTCGAACGTTCCTCGACCCCTTTGCGCGCACGCTCGATCGCCAGCGCCAGGCGTTCCTTTTCCACCGGCTTCAACACATAATCGAGCGCCTCCCACCGGAACGCCTCCACCGCGTACTCGTCGTGAGCCGTAGCCATGACGAAATACGGGAGCGGAACCTTCTTCTCGCGCAGCTTGCGAATGACGCCCATGCCGTCGAGCCCCGGCATCTGGACGTCGAGAAAGACCAGATCCGGCTCGAGGTCCTCGATGAGTTTCACCGCCTCGAGCCCGTTCGACGCAGTTGCCACAATCTCGACGTCCGGAAACTCCTTTAACTGGTAGGCGAGCTCGTCGGAAGCGAGCTTTTCATCGTCCACCAGAATCGCGGAAATAGTCGTGGTCGCGCGATTCGGCATAAGATGTTAGTATATCTAAGATAGGACGTAAGCCCTCGCGGTCCTGTGTCGTGCGCACCGCGCCCGTCAGGAGATCACATCGTAAGGAGTAAAACGGCTTGTCGGCACAAGACAATGTCCAGATTGCGCCTGCGGATGGAAAGCTCGGTGTATTGATTCCGGGCATCGGCGCGGTTTCCACCACGTTCATCGCCGGAGTGGAAACGATCAAGCGGGGAATGGCTGAGCCGATCGGCTCACTCACCCAGCTTTCAACCATCCGTTTGGGCAAACGAACGGATAACCGAACGCCCCTGATCAAGGATTTTGTGCCGCTTGCCGGGCTCAATGATCTGGTTTTCGGCGGCTGGGATATTTTCGAAGACACTGCGTATGAAGCGGCGCTGAATGCTAAGGTTCTCGAACGCGCCCAGCTCGATCAGGTAAAGGAGCCGCTGTCGGCCATCCGGCCTATGAAGGCGGTGTTCGATCCCGAGTATGTGCGCCGTCTCCACGGGACCAACGTCAAGCAAGGCGGCTCGAAGATGGATCAGGCGGAGGCGCTGATGGAAGACATCGCGCAATTCCGCAAAGCCCATAAAGTGTCACGAATGGTGATGATATGGTGCGCATCCACCGAGGTGTTCCACAAACCGGCGCCCGTGCATGAGACCCTCAAGGATTTCGAATGCGGCCTCATGAAGAACGACCCCGAGATCGCGCCGAGCCAGGTTTATGCTTACGCCGCGCTGAAATCGGGGATCCCTTATGCTAATGGCGCTCCGAATCTGACCACCGATACACCGGCGTTGCTCGAACTGGCTCGCGAGCGTAACGTCCCGATCTGCGGAAAAGACTTCAAGACCGGGCAGACGTTCATGAAGACGCTGGTGGCCCCGGGATTGAAGGCCCGTATGCTGGGATTGCACGGATGGTTTTCGACCAATATCCTGGGTAACCGCGACGGCGAAGTACTGGAAGACCCGGGTTCCTTCAAGAGCAAGGAAGAAACCAAGCTGAGCGTGCTAGAGCACATTCTACAGCCGAAACTGTACCCGCAATTGTACAAGAATTTTTATCACGCGGTGCGGATTAATTTTTATCCGCCGCGCGGAGACGCTAAAGAAGGCTGGGATAATATCGATATTTTCGGCTGGCTTGGCTATCCGATGCAGATCAAGATCGATTTTTTGTGCCGTGATTCGATTCTCGCGGCGCCCTTGGTTCTCGATCTGGTGCTGTTCCTCGACCTGGCGCAGCGCGCCGGGATGCGCGGCATTCAGGAGTGGCTGTCGTTCTACTTCAAGGCGCCGATGACCGCTCCTGGTCTCTACCCGGAGCACGACATTTTTATCCAGCTTATGAAGCTCAAGAACACACTGCGATGGATGCGTGGCGAGAACCTCATCACACACCTGGGCCTGGAATATTACGACTGAGCTCTCCTAGTCCAACCATTCGCCCATGAATTGCCTTGTCATCGGTGGAACGCGGTTCATCGGCCGGTTGCTGGTTAGCGAACTGCTCAAGAAGGGGCATGACGTCACCGTCTTGCATCGCCGCCCGCGGCACGATCTGGGCCGCCGCGTCAAGAACATCGCCGCCGATCGCAACGACCCGCAGGCCATGAAAGCGGCGCTCGCCGGCAAGAACTTCGAAGTTGTTTTCGACAATGTCTACGACTGGGAGCGCGGAACCACCGCGGGCCATGTCGAGGCCGCCGTGCGCGCCGCCGGTAACAATCTCCACCGCTACGTTTTCATGTCGAGCGTGGCGGCCTACGGCGATGGGTTGAATCATCACGAAGGCGACGCATTGGCGCCGGACGACGCTCCCGAACTGTACACCCGCAACAAGGCGATGAGCGAGAGGGCGTTGTTTCGGTTGCATCAGCGAATGGGCTTGCCGGTAGTGACGCTTCGGCCGCCATACGTCTATGGTCCGGACAATCCGTTTTATCGGGAGGCGTTTTTCTGGGACCGGTTGCGCGCCGGCCGCCCCATAATTCTACCCGGCGATGGCCGCCGCCTGATGCAGTTCGTCTATGTCAAAGATCTGGTATGGGCCTGCCTGCGCGCCATAGAGGAGCCGGCCGCGGTCGGACACGCATTCAATATCGCCAACGCGAGTCCACTATCTCAAACCGAAGCAGTGGAGGCTTTGGCCAGGACATGCAAGAAGCCCGCGAGATTCGTGCGGATCCCGCGCGAGTATATTCTTCGCGCGGGCGGGCATCCCATGGGGCCGAAGCTCTATTTCGGCGTGTATTTCGACATGCCTCCCATTACGCAGGTGACCGCAAAGGCTCAACGCGTGCTGAAGTTCAAACCTGCCGATTTCCTCGCCGGGCTGAAGGAAACCTACCGCTGGTATCTGCGGCACAACGGATTTCCCAAGCCGGACTACTCGTTCGAGGATGCGTTATTGGCGAACGCACCCGTCATGATCCCGGCAAAAGTATAGCGAAA